>CANBRM010000044.1 GCA_947371915.1 Comamonadaceae bacterium
CCAATTCGGCCACGGTGGGCACCTCGGGCAAGGCGCTGCTGCGCTTGCTGCTGGTCACGGCCAAGGGGACCACTTTGCCACTTTTGGCCAATTGCACTACGGGGGGAATGGAGGTGGAGCCCACGGGCACTTGTCCACTGACCACCGCGTTGGCCGCTGCCGCTGGCGAGTAGGGCGCGTGCAAGATGTCCACCTTGGACAAGTTGCGAAACAACAGCTCGGCCCCCAAGTGGGTGGTGGTGCCATTGCCCGACGAGGCGTAGCTCAGCTTTTCAGTGTGCGCCAAGCTCAGCAATTCTTTGAGGCTGGTGGCTTTGACCGACGGATGGACGTAAATGATGTTGGGCGACACCGCCGCCATGGCCACGCCCGCCAGTTCTTTGCCCACTTCGTAACCCGCTTTGCTGTACAGCGATGGGTTGACCGAGTAAGCCACGCTGTGCATGAGGAGGGTGTAGCCATCGGGGGCAGAGCGCGCGACAGCTGCCGTGCCAATGTTCCCGCCAGCGCCTGGGCGGTTTTCGATGACCACCGGTTGGCCCAAGGCTTCGGACAAGGGTTGTCCGAGCGAGCGCGCCACGATATCGGTGGAGCTGCCCGGCGGAAACGCCACCACGATCTTGATGGGTTTGTCTGGGTAAACCGCATGCGCACTGGCGCATGCCAACAACAAGCTGGTGAACCAGCATTTGATGGAAGTTTTCAAGGCACATCTCCTCGACGGCGTGATGCTGTCTGGGGAAATACTAATCTATAGAAACCTGAGGCCGAGGCTGCATGCTGTGACGAACCGCGCTTTGGCGACACCGGTGAGAACCTTTGAATTCATGCCGCCTTGGTGCCGCCTTGGTGCCGTCTTAGTGCCGTCCTAGGCAACGCACCTTGTGTCGTTCTTTAGCGCTTTGACTTGTTAGAGGGCTTTTTCTTGGGCTTGTTTTTCTCAATCGCCTCTTTGCGCACCGCCCGTTCCGCATCGGCTTTTTTGCCCTCAATCAGCCATGCCGCAAATTGCTCGGGCGTTTCTAGGGTGACGCGGCCCATCGCGGCAGTGCGGAAATCGTGGATGACGATGTGCGCGGTTTTGGTGGTGTTGATGCGCCCACCGCTTTGCACCGCGCCGCGTTTGCGACCAATGGCGTCCAGCATGTCTTCATCTGTGTGGCTGGCCACGTCGTCGATGTTGTAGCGCTGGTGCAGCACCTCAGGGTAGTGGGGAATGAGGTAGTTGAGCAACTCGAGCGCGACGGTTTCTTCGTCAAACGCGTTCACGCCAATCGCGCCGCTGGCGGCCAAGTTGAAGCCGCTTTGCTCGACGATGATGCGCGGCCACAGCACGCCAGGTGTGTCGTACAAATAAAAGTCATCGGCCAAGGCGATGCGTTGCTCGGTTTTGGTGACACCCGCTTCGTCGCCCGTCTTGGCGGCGCGTTTGCCTTTGAGCGTGTTGATGAGCGTGGATTTGCCGACGTTAGGTATGCCACAAATCAAAACGCGCATGGGTTTGACCATGCCGCCACGGTTGGGCGCGAGTTGCTGGCAGGCGTCAATCAGCGCTTTGGCGGGCGAGGTCATGCTGGTGTCTAGACCAATGGCGCGCACGCCGGGCATGGCGTTGTAGTGAGTCAACCACTGCGCGGTTCGGGCTGGATCGGCCAAGTCTTGTTTGCTCAGAATCTTGAGCGCGGGCTTGCCTTTGATCAGCTCGGCCAGCATGGGGTTGGCGCTGGAGCCGGGCAAGCGGGCGTCGAGCATTTCGATGACGACGTCAATCTCTTTGATGCGCTCCCCAATCGCCTTGCGCGTGAGGTGCATGTGTCCGGGGAACCATTGAATCGCCATAAAGAGCCGCTGCTGACCGAGGTGTGAAAGGGGGTGATTATCAGGGCATCAGTTCTCGCAGCTTGACGTGCACCGCATCTGTCAAATCCACCGGCCGTTGTTGTTTGGCCTGGAGATAGCGGGTGGTGTAGACGTCGAGGTAAGCGTCAAGCGTTTGTGAGGCATGGGTGTCATTGGCCAAGTCCAGACACATGGCCCCGACTTCCGCCGTGCAAAAGTGTGCTTCGGTTTGTGAGCGGCGCAATGTGTAGCGCGAGAGTTGGTCGGGGTGCAGGCTGAGCACGGGAAAGCGGTCGAGGTAGGGGCTTTTGCGAAACATCTTGCGCGCTTCGTCCCAGGTGCCGTCGAGCAAGATGAAAAGCGGGCGCTTCGTCGTGTCGTGCTGAACTTGTTGCACCACCCGCTCTGCATCGGCAAACGCGCTAGGAAATACCACGTAAGGTTGCCACTGCGGGTCGCTCAGCAGCGCCAACAAGGCGGGGTCGACTTCGGTGCGCGCCCACCCAAAAGCGAAGCTGTCGGCCACCACATCGGCAATCAGCCAGCCGGTGTTGCTGGGTTTGAGCGGTTCAATGTTGGCCATGAGCAAGCACATGCCTGAGCGGGTGGGCACATCGGGGCGCAGGGCGCACATGCAATGGCTGGGGACGAGTCTGCAGCCTGCGCAGCGCGGACCTTTAGGACCACCTCGGGCTAAAAAAGGTTTGGCGCTGCGCGCAAGACGGGCGGAGCGAAGGCGGGCGACGGCGTGGGGCATGGTGCCCGCAGCTTACGACGTTTTGTCTTTGCCCCGCAGCGTCAAGACGCGGTTGATTTCATTTTGCAGGGCCGCTTGCGACATCGGCTTGGACACGTAGCCGTCTGCGCCGGCCTCTAAGAAGCGCTCACGATCGCCCGTGATCGCATGCGCGGTGACCATCAACACGTTGGTGTGTTCGCCGGTGCTGGCCTCTTCTTGCCGCAGATGGCTCAGGGCGGTGAGCCCGTCCATCTCGGGCATCATGACGTCCATCAAAACCACATCAAAGCGTTCTTGCGCTAAGAGTGCCAAGGCTTGCACGCCGTCGTTGGCGGTTTGGTAGCCGTAGCCCATGCGTTTCAGCAATATCTCAGCCAACTTGCGGTTGATTTCATGGTCCTCAACCAACAACACCGACAAGCCGGGCGTGGCCGATGGCATGGCGGGTGGGGCCGCGGTGGTAAGGCCTTGCAAGGCCACCTCTGCACTGTGTGTGGCAACCTGCAGCGGCACGCTGGCCACAAAGGTGGCCCCCTTGCCTGGACGGCCTTCTGCCGTGATGTCGCCGCCCATCAGTTGCAGCAAGCTGCGCGTGATGGCCAGTCCCAAGCCCGTTCCGCCAAACGAGCGGGTGACCGAACCATCCGCCTGGGTGAAGGGGCTGAACAAGGCTTGGGTCCGTGCGGGGTCAAAGCCAATGCCCGTGTCGTCGATGGTGATGCGCAACCAAGATTTTTCTTCGAGGATTTCGTGATCCACACGCGTGCTCACCGTCACCGAGCCTTGGTTGGTGAATTTGATGGCGTTGCCAATCAGGTTGGTCAGCACTTGACGCATGCGCACAGGGTCCATCAGCACCAAATCGGGCATGGCCGCATCGGGTTCTAGGCGCAGCGCCACGCCTTTGGCGCGGGCCAGTTGCTCCAGCGAGCGGGCGGTGTGGCGGATCAATTGGGCGGGGCAAACTTCGACGGGCATCAGCTCCAGCGCGTTGGCTTCGATTTTGGAGAAGTCCAAGATCTCGTTGATGATTTGCAGCAGGTGGTTGGCCGAGTCGCGGGCCAGCGTGAGGTATTCTTTTTGAGACGTGTTTTGGCAGAGTTCGAGCGCCAAGTCGGTCATGCCCACAATGCCGTTCATGGGCGTGCGAATTTCATGGCTCATGTTCGCCAAAAACTCGCCCCGTAATCGGTTGGCTTGCTCGGCCTTGTCTTTGGCGATGACGAGCAAGCTTTCGCTGTGGCGCAGTTGCCGCTCCGCTTGCTCGCGCTCTGTGATCTCTTGGCTCAGTTGACGTATCGCGACTTGCCGCTCTTCAGACAACAGGCGGGCCGTTTGCAACGCACTGCGAATGCGCCGCACAGTTAGCCACACTAAGAAAGAGCCGCCAAACAAAACGGTCAGCAAAACGGCGAAGGTGCGGTGCAGCACATTGGCGCTAGAGACTTGCCATTGCGACACGGGCAGGATGATTTCGAGGGCTCCACGCACGTCCCCCTCTTTCCATTGCGTGAACGGTGAGTTGGGGTAGCTGTTGTGGCAGGCCACGCACTTGGGCAGCATGCGGTCGGCTTGCGCAAACCGCAACACGCGTTGCCCGTTCATCACTTCTTCACGGGCAAAAGGCGTTTGTGGGTCTGTTTTGAGATGGGCCAAAGCGTCGCGTTGAAAGTTGTCCAATTGACGCTCTTTGGCCCGCCACGGAAAGGGCTGGTCGCTGTACAAACGCACTTGCGTGCCACCGTCGACCACAGAGAGGTAATGGCCTAAGTCAATGGTCAAGGTCGCGGGCAGTGGCAGCGCGTTGTCTTTGGATTTGTAGTCATGCGTGATGGTCATCCCGCTTTTGACCGCGCGAGGCACCAGCTCTTGGGTGTAAAAATTACGAAATTGGGTGATCGAGTCGGCGTGCGCTTGGGCGCTGTCTAACGCATATTGATGCACCATGCTTTCGCTCGCTTGGTAGGTGTAGAAGACCAGTCCTGTGCAAACTGTCAGCAGGGCTGCTCCGAGCCACTGCATGGGCCAACGCTTAAAAATGTATTTAATAGTTTTGTATAAAACGATAAACATATACTTTTTTATTACTTTAGATTCAGACGCGATCATAACGACGTCATACTTAAATTGATAGGGTGGCACTTTAGAATGCTTTCATCACACCTTGAAGGACATGCGGCGATGACACTTCCAGCAGCCACCGTGATTGCCGCCACCCAAGCGGCTTCGGCCAAGATGGCCGACCGGCACACCCCGTTCATCTTTGACGATTGGTATGTGGCTGCTTTTGCCGACGAGGTTGGCGCGCAACTGTTTTCCAGAACCTTACTGGGCCTGGGCATCGTGATGTACCGCTTGTCCAGCGGTCAGGTAGTGGCGATGGAAGACCGCTGCCCGCACCGCTCCATGCCGCTGTCTGCCGGTGATCTGCAAGATGACCACATCGTTTGCGCCTATCACGGCATGAGGTTCAATCCACAGGGCGATTGCATCCATGTGCCATCGCAAGCCACTTGTCCGCGCGCCATGGGCGTGCGCACCTACGCCACCCTAGAGCGTGGCCCCTTGATTTGGATTTGGATGGGTGACGCAGCCAGTGCCGACGCGAGCCGATTGCCCCCACAACCTTGGTTGACCTCGGGTGACTGGGAAACTTCCAAAGGCTGTATGCACCTCAAAGCCAGCTATGTGCGCCTGCATGAAAACTTGTTGGATTTAACCCACTTGAGCTTCTTACACGCCAAGAGCTTTGGTACCCCTGATTACGCCAGCGCCGCCTATGAAACCGAAATAGGCGAAGGCCAATTTGCCGTCATGCGCAACGTGGTGCCCACCACCCTGCCGCCTGTTTGGGCTGAACCGACAGGACTTAAGGGGGTTGGGCAGGCCGCGCGCATCGTGCGCTCTGAGTTCCGCAGCCCAGCCATGCACGAGGTGTCGGTGTCGTTTTACGACTGCACCTTGCCCGAAGCGGGCCGCGACACCTTCCGCATTCGCACGGCCCATTTGCCCACGCCCGAGACGGCCACCAGCACGCATTACTTTGTGGTGCACGGCCGCGACTTCGCACAGAACGACAGAGCGATGACGCAATTCATGCACGCGCAACTCTTTGTGGTGTTCAACGAAGACGTGACGGGCTTGGCTCTGCAAGAAGAGGTGTTGGCCCGCACGCCCGCGAATGACTTGTATGAGTTTTCAGTGGCGGTCGATGGCCCGTCGGTGGCCATGCGGCGCTACCTGCTGGAGCGGGCAACGAAGCGAGGGACTATAGTGACCGATAACTGACTCAGTAGACGTCAGTCAAAAAACACTCTTGTAAAAATTCGATCGGCGTTAAAACGGCACGACCAACCGGAGCCCAACGCATGATTCACGCCGACGACATCTTTCTGGCCAACATTTTGATCGTGGACGATCAATCGTCCAACATTGAGTTGCTCCAAGAGCTACTGGCAACCAGTGGCTACAGCAATGTGCACGCGACCGATAAACCCGAAGAGGTGTGTGCACTGCATCGCAAGAACAGCTTTGACTTGATCCTTCTAGACTTACAAATGCCAGTGATGGACGGTTTTTCGGTGATGGAAGGACTGAAAACCAACGCTAGCGACGACTACTTGCCCGTGATTGTCTTAACGGCGCAACCCGGTCACAAGTTGCGAGCCCTGCAAGCGGGCGCCAAAGACTTCATCAGCAAGCCCTTTGATCTGGCCGAGGTCAAGACCCGGATTTACAACATGCTGGAAGTGCGCCTGCTCTACAAAAAGCTGGCTGAATTCAACCGCGTGTTGGAACAGACGGTGCAAGAGCGCACCGCTGAGTTGCGCGAGAGCGAAGCCCGTTACCGCAGCCTGACCGAACTGGCCTCGGACTGGTATTGGGAGCAAGACGAACACGGTGAATTCACCAAGGTCTCAGGCCCGGTGCTGGAGATGTTGGGCATCCAGGTCTCTGAGTTTGACAAGCCCGATGTCAAAACCACGGCAGGTTGGAACGAGCTTGAGCGCGCCGAGTTACGCGAAAGCATTGCCGAGCGCCGGCCATTTTTGGACTTTGTTTTTCACCGCGTCAATACCAACGGCTCACGCCAGCAATTTCGCGTGAGCGGCGAGCCCATGTTCAACCAGAGTTGCCGCTTCTTGGGTTACCGGGGTATTGGCGTTGAGATTTTCGACAACAGCCTACCGTCGGTACCGTCGTTAGAGGCCTCATGATGCGCGTTCAGAGCCCTGGCAAGAATCGAATCTTGGCCGCTTTGCCGCACGCTGAATTTGATGTCCTGAGCCAACACCTTGAACTGGTGGCCATGCCCTTGGGGCAAATGCTCTACGAGCCTGGCTTGGCCCAGCGCCATGCCTACTTTCCCACCACGGCGATTGCGTCACTGCACTTTGTCACCGAGTCCGGCAACTCTTCCGAAGCTGCCGGCGTTGGCAACGAGGGCATGGTGGGCGTATCGATCTTCATGGGGGGGAACACCACGACCAGCTCCGCCGTGGTGCAAACGGCAGGACACGGCTACAAAATCGCGTGCGGTCAGCTCAGCGAGGCGTTCAACCGCCCAGGCAAGTTGCAAGCGCTATTGCTGCGCTACACCCAAGCGCTCATCACTCAAATTGCACAAACTGCGGTGTGCAATCGGTTCCACACCATTGATCAACAGTTGTGCCGCTGGCTGCTGCTGACCGCGGACCGGCTGCCGGATCGCGAGCTGGTGATGACGCAGGAATTGGTCTCGAGCATGCTCGGTGTGCGCCGCGAAAGCGTGACCGAATCTGCCGGTCAGTTGCAAACCGCTGGCTATATTCGTTACCGGCGTGGCCACATCACCGTGCTCAACCGTACGGGTCTGGAGCGCAACACCTGCGAATGCTATGGCGTTGTGAAGAAGGAGTTGGGCCGTTTGCAAAACGACGAGCTGTACCGTTAAGGTTGCCGAGTCACACCCGTGGTTTGCCTGCATCAGAAATTTCTAAGGCCGCGTTCAGGGCCCACATCAACTCATCGACCTGGATGGGTTTGGTGAGGTAATGCAGGAAGCCCGCTTCCTTGCCTTTTTTGACATCGCTTTCCATGGCTTTGGCACTGATGGCTAGCACGGGTATGTGGGCCGTCAGCGCATCTTCTCGCAGCAGCTTTAAGACTTCATAACCACTGAGGCCTGGCAGATTGATGTCGAGCAAAATCACGTCGGGTAAAACGGAGCGGGCCACTTCAAAGCCCGATAGCCCGTTGTGGGCTTCCCGCAGATTGAACTCTGGGTGGCGCTTGATGATCTCCTGCATCAGCTGCATATTGGCAGGGTTGTCCTCCACATACAGCAGGGTGTGCGTTTGGTTTGCACGTGGGACGGCCGTCATGTTCAAGTTCAAATCGCTGCGATCCATAGACACCTGTGGACCGTCTGCCGTGTCCAGTTCAACCCAGAACACGCTGCCTTCACCCACCGTGCTTTGCACACCGATGGTTCCACCCATCAGCTCCACCAACTGTTTGGCCACCATCAGGCCAATGCCTGTGCCCTCCACACTGCCAGACTCCTGCCCGAGTCTGTTGAAAGCTTGGAACAGCTGCGACTGCTGGTACAAGCTCAATCCCAACCCAGCGTCCCAAATACTGAGCCGCACACGCTTGTTTGGCAGCAACGTGCAAAGCACTTCCACCGAGCCCTGTGGCCGGTTGTATTTGATGGCATTGGTCAGTAGGTTGATCAGCACCTGTTTGAGGCGGGTGCTATCGGCATGCACGTACAGCGCACTGTCGATCGATGCCACATGGATGGGAATGCCGAGCTGTTGCGCCTGCGGTTCGACCATGCCCTGACATTCGCCGACCATTTTTTCTAATTGCACCGGCTCCATCGAATAGGTGATCTGCCGCGATTCAATTTTGGTCAACTCCAGAATTTCGTTGATCAGGTTGAGCAGGTGCCAACCGGCGCGAATGATTTGTGAAATACGTCGTTGCTGTGGATCACTGGGCGCGGGCGACTCCGACGCCATCAGCTGGGCGAAGCCCAAAATCGCATTGAGCGGGCTGCGCAACTCATGGCTCATGCTCGAGAGAAAGTCAGACTTGGCTGAGTTGGCCTTGTCTGCCTGCGTGCGGGCGGCTTCTAGCTCGAAGTTTTTGTCTTCAAGCACCCCGTCAAGGCGCTTGCGCTCGGTCACATCACGCGCTGCGGCGAACACCCCTTGCAGATTTCGGTTGCGGTCATAAAAGGTGGTGGCATTGAAGGAGACCACGGTTTCCAGACCTTCCAGCGTGCGCGCGGTCAACTCATAGTTGATGACCTTTTTTTCATTCAACACCAAGTCGATGGCTGCCTCCGCATGCTCTGGGTCGGTGAAGAATTTCTTGAACGGCGCGCCAATTAGCTCATCCCGCGTGCAGGACGTGAGCAACTCCATCTGCTTGTTGACGTCGGTGATGATGCCTGCTGGATCGGTGGTGATGAGCGCATCGATATTCGCTTCAATCAGCGAGCGCGTGTAAAACTGTTGATCGCGCAAACGCTGGTCTAGTTTCTTGCGCTCTTCTTCAATCTGTCGCCGGCCCGTGTTGTCGGTTCCGATCAGCAGGTAGCCGATGATGGTGTCCTGCGCATCACGCAAGGCGGTGACAGAGACCAGTGCCGGAAAACGGCTGTGGTCCTTGCGGATGTAAGTCAGCTCATAGATATCTTCAATCCCGCGTGAGGCCTTGAATACCAGGGCCTCAAATCCGGGTTTGATGGGTGTTTTCAGCTCAGCGCTCAGGCTCCTGGCACGGGCAATGAGCTCTGTGGCATCGGAAATATCGGCCGGGGTGATCTTGTTCATCACTTCCAGCGCGGTGTAGCCCAGCATGCGTTCGGCACCCACATTGAAAATTTGAATCACGCCTTGGGCGTCAGTCGCAATGCTGAAGAAGTTGGCGCTGTCAAAAATTGCCCTCTGCAGAGCCCCCCCCTTGAGCAACTCGGCTTCGGCCTGCTTGCGTGCTGTGCTGTCGCGAAGAACGCCGGTGTAATGGCGTTCGTTGCCCAGCCACATTTCATTGAGCGTGATCTCCAAGGTGAACTGACTGCCATCTTTGCGGTGTCCTTGCACTTCGGAAACCGAAATCGCAGCAGATGCATGCGCCAAGGGTGACAACGTGGGGATCAACAGTCGGATGTCTTGACCCACGATGTCAGCCGCTGCATAGCCAAACATCTTTGACATCGCTGGATTGACGGTCTCGACCCGAAAGTCTTTCCCGTGCAGGGTGAGAACGCCGTCATCGATCGAATTGAGCGTGACAGACAGCAGCTCTTCACTGCGTTGCAAGGCCAAGTTAGATGCCTGCAGCTGCCCATTCAGCAGCTGTTGTTGTTCTAATGAATGGCGCGTCTTTTGCAAGAGCAACTCGTCTTGACGTCGCAGGCCTTGGCGATACAGCAGGTAGGTAAAGCCCAAGGCGGCGATGAAGAACAACACACAAGCGCCCAGCATCAAGTTGAAGAGGTGAAACAGGGTCGCTTGGTAGTCGGCCTCATGCTGGGCGAGGGTGACTTTCTCGGCCTGAATCAACGTTTTCACGCCCGCACGGATGTCATCCATCAGCTGCTTGCCTTGACCCCGGTTGATCAGCTTCAGTGCTTCGGCATCGTTGTGGGTGCGTTTGAGCACAATGACTTGCGCCATTTGTGCCATCTTGCTATCGAGTTGGTGGCCCAGTTCTTGGATGGACGCTCGGCTGGTATCTGTTCGTACGAGTTGCGCCAAATACTGCAACCGGCCCGCCATGCTGTCGAGAACGGCAAGATAGGGCTGCAAAAATGCCTCATTGCCCGTGATGACATAACCGCGCTCCCCGGTCTCAGCATCTTTCAACGCCGAGAGAAAATCTTCCGATAAGTCGATCACCAGCAGGGTATGCCGTTGCGCGCTGTAGGAGGTGGCAATGTGCTGGTAGATTTTCAGGCTGGCGGCTATGCCAGCCAGTAAAAACAACACGCTCAGCAGCAGCGTGGTCCAGATTTTGTGGGTGGATTTCATGCGCTTGCACGCCGGCTCGACGAATGGGCGCAATAGGAAAAGACCGGCATCGTGAAAACGTTGCCGGCTGGGTAGCCTTGGATTGGGGTCACTGCTGCTCTCTGAGGTGCGCGACCTACGCTGAGGCGCATTGCGCGGCCGGTGGTGCAAGTTGCACCGTTGCAGCAAGTCCCATCATCACACAAATCCGCGATCAACCCTTGTCAATTTTGGTGGGGCTTGGTGCGGCAGTTTGACGTGACCGGCAAACTCATTTGTCGTGAGTTTTCAAAAATGAGCGCTGTTGATGGCTTACTCGTCTGTCACATTGCACTCACGGCGCAACAGCGACAGGGCGTCGTGCAGCTTGTAGTCGTGGTCGCTCTCTAACGTGGCTTGCGCCTCTTCGATGAAGACAAGCCACACGCGCACGTAGTCGCCTTGGTGCTCGATGGGGGCGTTGTTCAAAATGAATTGCTTCGCCAACTCGGGTTGAAAGCCAGATTTGCGAATTTTGCGAATCAGCGCGGTGGCTGATTTTTCGGTGAGCAAGGTTTTGCCCGCGCTGACTTTTCCGCCTGCGGCGATGCCCAAAAATAGGGTCAGCAAAGAACTGTCGTCGCTGTGGCCGCCGGTGGCTTTGAGCCAAGCGGCAGAAGTCTCGCGGTCGAAGTGGTCGACTTCCGCCAAGCCGTCTTCCACCCAAAAGTAACGACCCACAAACGCGGGGGTTTGGTTGAAGAGCTTTTGAGGGGTGAGCTTGGCGTCTAGGATTTTGGGCAAATCGGCTTCCACGCTGTCACGCACCGCCTCGACCACGGCTTTGAGCTCAGCAGGCAACTTTTTGGGCAACGTCAGCACGATGTTTTTGCTGGTTTGCGGCGTGCGCAGCTTGGCTACCATTTTCTGAAACGTCACCCAATCGGGCATTTGGGTTTGGCGGGTTGCGGCCGCTAGCAGGGCGGTGCGAATGACGGCTTCGGCATCGCAGCCAGCTTCTTCCAAATCGTCCACATGCAGGCCCAAGGCATCGGCCAGCCAAATGGCGGCCTGCATGACGAGCGACACTTTGTGACGTTTGACAAATTCGGTTTGGTAATCGGTGAAGCTGCACAGCGACCACTTGGCCAACAGCGGGATGTGTTTGTCGGTGAACCCGCCATACTCGTTCATGCCGAAGTGCGTGTTTTGCGGCATCACAATCAGCGCTTTGAGCAAGTCGGAGGCCGCTTTGGAGCGCGACATGAACGAATGCTCGCGCAGCAACTCGGCGGCTTGGCGCAAGTCGCCCGCGCTAGTGATTTCTAAGTTCAGGCTCACCAAGTTGACGATGCGGTCTTTGGCTTTTTCCAATTCAGGCCGCAAAAACTCGCTGCCAAAGTAACGCGCAATTTGCACCATGCCTTTGGGCGCATCGGTGGCGATGGCGTCGAGTTTGGCGTTGTCCAACATGCCGTGCTGAATGCCGTAGCGCAGGGCTTTTTCAAAAAACGGGCGCTGTTCGTACACCGACACGCCGCCCGCAGACGGCGTACCAACAGAAGCTGTGCTTTGGGTGGCGTCTGACATGGGCTTAGATGGCGGACTCTTCGTCTGACTCGCGTGCCGCAGGTGTGGCTTTGCCGCGGTCGGTGGCGCTGGTTTCGACGCGGTCGTCGTCCTCTTCCTCGTTTTCTTCGGACATGCCGGCTTCAAACGCGCGGGCTTTGGCGCGCAGCACCAGCAGCATTTCAATGAACAAGTCAGGGATTTTGTGGCGCAGAATCCACGCCATTTGCATCCAATCTTGGTCAGCCACTTCGTCTTCTTCGACGCGGGGGCGCACATAGGCTGAGCCGCGCAGAGCGTCTTCGCTGAGCATGTCACCGTCGTCTTCTAGGGTGTCAAAAGTGCCGGTGCGGGCGAAGGCTTCGATGCGGCTCCACTTTTCGGTGAAGTAGTCGGCCAGCGCCTCGGCGCCGCCTTCGAGGTCGCCAATGGCGTTCAAGAACTCGATGGTGTCGGCATCGTCACGGAAGATGATGGAGTTCATCATGCCGCGCAGGTGGGTGCGGGTGAGGTCTTTGTATTGTTTTTCGATCACCACCGCGCGAGCAAATTGCTCGGGGCTGACCAACAAGTTAATGACCGATTCTTTAGACGTGTCGTACTCGCGAATGACTGCCAAGATGTCTTTGGGCGGCATTTGCTCGAGCACCACCATGAGGGCTTGGTCACCCTCGGCATCGGCCAACTCCACCAAGGCAGCCTCGGCAGCGGCGATGTCGCCTGAGGCGATCAGGCTTTGGGTTTTAGCAATGAGGGTGAGGGCGTTCATGGTGTGGTTCTCGGTGAAGCTGCTTGATCTTGGCTGATTGATTTGAGCTAATTATTCTTTGCTGTCGAAGCCTTGTTCGACCATCCAAGCGTTGCCGGCTTCTTCGCGGGCGCGGGCTTCTTTTTCTTCTTCGTCGAGGTCACCGTTTAGGTCGGCGTTGTCACCTTCATCGCGGTCTTCATCGTCTTCTTCGGCTTGTGGAATAGCTTTGCCCAACGGACGGTTGTGCATGTACTCCAAGCCTGCGGCCACGCTCATGAACCACTCGCCCATGGGCTCTTTCAAAATCTCGGCAGCGATAGGCTGGGCCCAAGGTTCCAGTTTGATCGCTTCAGACAACGCGTCCCATGACAACAACTCGTCGGAATCTTGTGTCAAAAAGTGGTCCATCAGTTTGGGCTGCGTGAAGTGAAAGCCTTGGTGCAACACCACGGCCACCATTTCGGGGCTGAGCTCGATCATCTTGACCAAAAACCCCAACTCCTTGCGCTTTTCATTCAGGCGGCGGCGCAGCACGTCTTTGCCTTCGGAGTCGGAGGTCAGGTCGTCGAGTTCGGCTTGGTAGGCGGAACGCAGTTCTTGGAAGAAGGGGGAAATGCTCATGGTGGGTCAGTGCTTCAAAGAGGGCGGGTGAACGAAGGCGGGGCTAAATTGGGGCAATTACCGTGGTCGCAAAGCCTGAAAGTAGTGATTCCAAATTTCGCGTGCCGTGTCTGCGGGGTCGTCCAGCAAGCTGCGGCGGCGGTTGTCGTCGTAGGCTTGGCGCTTGTCGGGGTCTGACAGCACGTCGTAGGCTTCTTGCGCCGCCCGAAAACGCGCGGGCGCGTCTTCGTCCAAGTTGCGGTCGGGGTGAAACTGCGAGGCTTTTTGACGGAACGCCTTTTTGATGTCCGCCAACGTGGCGTCGCTTTTGAGCCCGAGGGCTGCGTAGTGCTCAGAGGTGGGCTCAGACATAGGCGTTGACAGGGTGTTCGACTTCTTAAATGGCAGCGTTTAAAGCGGCTGCTTCAGACGAATCTCTTCGACCTTCACAGGGCCCATGGGCACCGTTTTGGCACTGGACATTTCGCGCTTGAAGCCTGCCAGTTCATGAAAACGCATAGCGCGGTCGTTGGCAATCGGCACCCAAATGGACACATGGGTGCAGCCCTCTTCTTGCAAGCCTTCGCGGGCCGCGTCCCACAGGGCCAAGCCCACGCCTTGTGACCAATAGTCGGCGGCGGCGTAAATGTCCCAAATTTCACCCATGGTGTTGGGTGTGCCTTTGTCGCGTGAGCGGTCGTAGCCCACAAAGCCAACGATCTTGTCGCCGTCCACGGCCACTTGCACTTGGGGTTCAGCGAACTCGATGGCATCGCGCCAGTACTCGGCATCTTTGTCTTGGGGCACAGGCGGCACGGCCGAGCCGGTGCGCATGGACTTGAAGGCTTCTTTGGCCGTGGCGGCGTAAAGCGCGGCGATTTGTGCGGCGTCGCGTTGGGTGGCGTGGCGAACTTGTAGAGAGGTCAGGCTGGACATGAAGGGGTGAACTGTGCGATGCAGAAATTGAGAAAGGGGTGGATTGTCTCCGCAAAAGCGCGGCGCTCGCGTGCGGCGGCGTACGCACAGGCGAATTGGGGCGTCGAGTTCTGTGTAGAGTAGGCCCCTTTCGCCTTGATTCCAACCCCAATGATCATCCTTGCCCCCATGGAGGGCCTCCTCGACTTTGTGCTGCGCGACGTGCTGACCCGCATTGGCGGGGTAGACCGCTGCGTGTCGGAGTTCATCCGGGTGACCAACACCTTGCTGCCCGAGCGCACGTTTTTGCGCATCGTGCCCGAGCTGTTGAATGGCGGGCTGACCCCGGCTGGCGTGCCGGTTCGACCCCAGTTATTGGGGTCTGACCCCCATTGTTTGGCGGACAACGCCGCACGCGTGGCGGGCATGGGCTGCGATGGGGTGGACCTGAACTTTGGCTGCCCCGCCAAGCAAGTCAACCGCCATGGCGGCGGCTCGGTGTTGCTGCAAGACCCCGAGGTGCTGTACCAAATTGTGCGAGCCGTCCGTGCTGCTGTGCCTGCGCACCAAGTGGTGTCGGCCAAGATGCGCTTGGGCTTCAACGACGACAGCACCGCCGAAGAATGCGCTTTGGCACTCGAGGCGGGCGGGGCCAGCGAGATCGTGGTGCATGCCCGCACCAAGGCCGATGCCTACCGCCCACCGGCTTACTGGCACCGCATTGCCGACATCAAAGCCAAGGTCAAAACGCCGTTGGTAGCGAATGGCGAAATTTGGAATGTGCAAGACGCCTTGAACGCCCGCGCCGAGTCGGGCTGCTTTGACTTGATGTTGGGCCGTGGCATCGTCACCAACCCCGGCTTAGGCTGGGCCATCCAAGCGCACGACGCCGCTGCACAAGGTTTGCCAGCGCCTGCCGCGCAAGTGCGCTGGCAAGACCTGCCGCCGCACCTGCACACGTTTTGGCAGATCGTGACCGGTCACGTCAGCGAGCGCCACCAAGCGGGGCGCTTGAAACAATGGCTCAACTTTTTGCGCAAGTATTACCCCGAGGCCGAAGCCGCGTACCTGCATGTACGCACCTTGACCCGCCCCCAAGACATTCAGGCTTGGATAGATGCCAGCCGTCTTAACCCCGAACACGTCACCTAATCCGCATGAACGACAACCACACCCCTGACCCTTCGCAAGACGACAGCCAAGACGACGCCCAAGAGAGCGGTTTTGTGCAAGAACCCCGCCTCTGGCAAAACGAAACATGGACCGCCAAGGTCATCAAAAACGACGATGACGACGGCTGGGCCGTGGCCATGTTCAAAGACGGCGAATCCGAAGCCGCCCTGATTGGCCCGTGGACCATGGGCCGAGACAAAAAGAACCCCAAACCTTTGGATGGCAACGCCTTCATCACCTTGGTGAAAACCGCCAGCGAGTTTGTGCGCCGCAGCGAGCAGCAGTTGCACGCCACGCTGCACCAGTCGGTCACTGTCAATGGTGAGGCGGGCCGCATCACTGTGCTGCTAGACATCGTGCCTGATGACGATAACCCCTACGCCACGTTAAGCGCTCAAGACGAGGGTGGCGACACGCTGGCTGAGGTGCGGGTGGCCGCTGGTTTTAAGCTCAACCGCAACACCGCGCAGGCTTGGGTGGATGCGGGGTTTGAGAAGCCGAAGGGCTAGGGGCTGATCACACGCAGCGCCAGCACTCGGAATGTCGGGGATTGAATTTGCGTAAGCTCTGATTGAACGAACGACGCAATCGCTTCCCAAAATGACGGCATGACCTCAACACCGACCCACCCCCGCGCATTCGCCGAACAGCACATGCACACCATCTTGGCCCGTCTAGCCGGGCCGGGTGCGGTGCCCCGTGCAGACCAAGTCGACGCCGTGCACGCGGTGTTGCAACCCGCCTCGCGGGTGCTTGTGGTGCAGGCCACGGGCTGGGGCAAGTCGGCGGTGTATTGGGCGGCCACGCATGCCATTCGCAGCACGGGCGCTGGGCCCACGCTGGTGGTGTCGCCCTTGCTGGCGCTGATGCGTGACCAAGTGAGCGCCGCCGAGCGGGCGGGGTTGAAGGCGGCCACGGTCAACTCCACCAACATCGACGACTGGGACGATGTGTTTCAACGGCTTGATGCCGACGCCATCGACGTGCTGTTGGTCTCGCCCGAGCGCTTGGGCAACCCGCGTTTTGCGGCGCGGCTGGGCGCTTTGCTGGCCCGGGTGGGGCTGATCGTGATCGACGAGGCGCATTGCATCAGCGACTGGGGTTTTGACTTTCGGCCCGACTACCAGCGGCTGGCGCGAGCGCTGTTGTCGACGCCCACCGCCAGTGTGTTGGCCACGACCGCGACGGCCAACGAGCGGGTGACGCAAGACATTGGCGCGCAGTTGAGTGGCGGCCGTGACG
>CANBRM010000045.1 GCA_947371915.1 Comamonadaceae bacterium
TGGATGACCCCAACGCGGCCTTGGCCGAGTGCCCGCTGGTGATCACCACCACGCCTGCACAGCAAGTGATGATGACGGCGCGGCCACGAGACGACGCCTTTGTGTCGGCCGTGGGCGCGTTCACGCCGCGCATGGTGGAGTGGTCGGCAGAGGTTTGCCAGCATGTGGCGAGCACCGGCATGCTGGTGGTGGACACCCGTGATGCAGACCATGAAGCGGGCGACTTCTTGCAAGCGGGGCTAGATGTGGCGGCATGGCCCACGTTGAGTGATGTTGTGTGCCAGACGCCGATGTGGCAAGCCGCGGCACAGCGTTACGCAGCGCGCACAGGGCCGGTATTTTTCAAGAGTTGTGGCTGGGGCGGCTGGGACTTGGCGGCTGCACGTTGTGTGGCGGCGCACAAGCCCAGCTAGATCAAACCGCGTTGTCTTGCTTCAAGAAAATATCTTTGTCAGGAAAAAATTGCGCATGCAGGGGCAACAGCGAGCCGCCCAGCGCACGGGCATGGCTGCCAACGCGGCCCGCCAAAATTTGCGGCTGATGAAGAATGCCGTCAAAGCTGAAGTCAGCCAAGTGCTGCTGTGTTTGGGCGATCAAGGCTTGCATAAGTAGCGGGTTGAGCGAGCCGTCAATCACCACGGCATCGAGGTCGAGCAAGGCAGCGGCACTGGTCACGGTCATGGCCAAGGCTTGCGCCGCTTGGGTGAGCCAAGGTTGGGTCCACGTTTCATAAGCGGCGTCCATGATGTGGTCTTGTTGCACCAAAAGCGGGTCGTGGCCTGCAGCCATCAAGGTTTGTTCGAGCTGCCAGCCCGAGGCGCGTTCTAGCAATTGCGGATGTTTGAGGCCAGCGCCACGTGGCATGGGCAGTGAGCCAATGGCGCCCGCATTGCCGCGCGGTCCGTTGACGATGTGGCCGTCCATCACCAAGCCACCGCCGACGAAGGTGCCCACATACACATACAAAAAGTTAGGCACATCGCGGCCTAAGCCTTGCACCAACTCAGCCACACATGCGGCCGTGGTGTCTTTGGCAAATTCAACGGGCAGGGTGGACAAGGCTTGTACTTCTTGCACCAAGTCGATGTGTTCCCAATCGACCATGGCTTTGCCGGCCTCGGGGCCCATCAAGTCGCCCCATTGGTGCATGGCCAATGGCGCACTCAAGCCAATGCCCACGGTGCGCGACCACGCGTCAGCGCCCATGCGCCGCTGCATGAGTTTCAAACCTTCTTTGATTTTGGGCAGCACCTCGGTGGGCGAGGGGTAGGCGTAGCTTTGCTGCCATTGGTGGCGCATTTGCCCCACGAAGTCGGTCACCACCACTTCCAAGCTGCGGCGGCCCACTTGCAAACCAATGCTGTAGGCACCGTCTGGGTTGATGGAGAGCGGCACCGACGGCTGGCCCATCTTGCCGCGAATGCGGTCTTGTTTGAGCAGCAGCCCATCGTCGAGCAAACGGTTGACGATGATGGACACCGTTTGGGTCGAGAGTTGCGTGAGCCGCGCCAAATCGGCTTTGGGAATCGCGCCCGCATGCCGAATGGCGCGCAGCACTGTGCGCTCATTGAATTGGCGCATGCCCGTGTGGTTAGACCCACGCATGGTTTTCATAACAAGATCACGCCTTTGCAGTACATCGCGTTGCCGTAGGCCGTGCCTTCGCCCGTTTGCACAATCAAACTCGCGCCTTTGATTTTTTCGTAAAACGCATAGCGCTCCACGGCTTCTACTTGCGCCTCTCCCAAACCTTCTTGGGCCACCAAATCAACCACCGCTTGCTGCGCTGCTGTGCGGTGGTGGGCGGCGCTTTGACACACCTGCATGTAAGCAGCGGGCTGAGTCACGTCTGCGGCCAGCGGAAATACGGACAGTACGGCTTGGCTGACGCGTGCCAAGCTCAAGCCTGGCAGGCGCACTACGGGTTTGCCGTGAGCCAAAAAATCGGCCGTGAAGTTGGCGTCCACCACGGCCACCCATTCGCCGTGGCCCATGGCGCACAGGTGCATCAGCAGTTCTGGGGTGAGGATGGGGTCGATGCCTTTGAGCACGTTTTTTTCCTTAAATTGTTATTTTTGACAGAGCTGAGAGCATGCCTGCATTTTGAACCATGGCAGCTTAGGGAATGTACTAACTAAACCAAGTTGATTTAGTTAGTCGACTTGTTTTACAGTTACACCGCGGCGCAACAAGCGCTGGCGATGTCCAACAAACCATCTGGAGACTCCATGAAATCAATTGCCCCCAAACTGATGCTGTCCGCTGTTGTGCTGGCTGCGACCAGCGCTTACGCCGCTGAACCCGTGATCGGTTTGATCACCAAAACCGAGACCAACCCTTTCTTCGTGAAGATGAAAGAGGGCGCACAAGCTGAAGCTAAGAAATTGGGCGCAAAGGTGTTGTCTGCCGCCGGTAAGGCCGATGGCGACAACGCAGGTCAAGTCACCGCCATGGAAAACATGATCGCCGCCGGTGCCAAAACCATTTTGATCACCCCCAGCGATTCCAAAGCCATCGTGCCCGCCATCAAGAAGGCTCAAGCACAAGGCGTGATGGTCATCGCGCTAGATAGCCCGACAGAACCCGCCAACGCCACGGATGCCTTGTTCGCCACTGACAACTACAAAGCCGGTGTGTTCATTGGCCAATACGCCAAGGCAGCGTTGGGCGGTAAAAAGCCCGTCATCGCCACGCTCGACTTGTTCCCTGGCCACCCCGTGGGCGCACAACGCCACAATGGTTTCTTGCAAGGCTATGGCTTGACATCTCTGGATGCCAAGAGCAACGAGTTGGCCAAGCCTGCTGAAGTGGTGTGTATGGCCGACAGCTTCGGCGACCGCGCTAAAGGCCAAACCGGCATGGAAAACTGCTTGCAAAAGAACCCCGACATCAACGTGGTCTACACCATCAACGAACCCGCAGCTGCCGGTGCGTACAACGCACTCAAAGCCGCTGGCAAAGAAAAAGGTGTGTTGATCGTGTCGGTCGACGGTGGCTGCGCTGGCATCAAAGACGTGGGCGCTGGCGTGATCGCTGCGACATCACAACAATACCCCTTGCGCATGGCTGCGATGGGCGTGGCGGCTGGCGTTGAATACGCCAAGACAGGCAAAAAAGTCAGCGGCTACACCGACACAGGCGTGACCCTGATTGCCGCCAAAGCATTGCCTGGCGTGGACAGCAAAGACGTGAAAACTGGCACAGACTTGTGCTGGGGCAACAAGTAAGGCAAGAGCCTCATGTCTCGTGACGCTGTCATGAGACGCTGAACAAGGGGGCCACGTGCCCCCTTGGGTTTTATTTTTCGATTCGAAAATTTAGGCAAATCGTATGAACTCCTTCAAAGACAAGCTGCCCCCCTTGGGCACGCTGGGTCCCTTGATCGCGCTGGTGTTGGCTTGTGTGTTTTTCGCTAGCCAAAGCGACCGTTTTTTGAGCACCCAAAACTTCTCGCTGATCTTGGCGCAAGTCATGGTGGTGGGCGTGATTGCGATTGGCCAAACCCTCATCATCTTGACCGCGGGGATTGACTTATCGTGTGGCATGGTCATGGCGCTCGGCGGCATTGTGATGACCAAATTTGCTTCCGACTTCGGCCTCTCCACGCCCGTGGCCATGGCCTGCGGCTTGTTGGTGACCACCGCATTTGGCTACTTGAATGGCGTGTTGGTGACGCGCATCAAATTGCCACCCTTCATCGTGACTTTGGGCACGCTGAACATCGCGTTTGCGATCACTCAGCTCTATTCGGGCTCGCAAACCATCACCGACATTCCACCCGGCATGACCTGGCTGGGCAACACCTTCACCCTGAGCGGCGCCACCGTCAGTTATGGCGTGATGTTGATGTTGGGCTTATACCTTTTTACGTGGTTTGCGCTGCGCGAAACAGCCGCAGGTCGCCATGTCTACGCCGTGGGCAACAGCCCTGAAGCCACCCGTTTGACCGGCATTCCGACCGAGAAGGTGTTGCTGGGCGTGTATGTGCTGGCAGGCCTGTGTTACGGCGTGGCCGCCATGCTGGGCGTGGCCCGCACAGGCGCCGGTGACCCCAATGCCGGACAAACCGAAAACTTAGACGCCATCACCGCCGTAGTGCTGGGCGGCACCAGCTTGTTTGGGGGCCGAGGCATTGTGTTGGGCACCTTGGTGGGCGCGTTGATCGTGGGCGTGTTCCGCAACGGCCTCACGCTGATGGGCGTGTCGTCGGTGTACCAAATTTTGGTGACTGGTATTTTGGTGATCTTGGCTGTGGCCACCGATCAACTCTCACGCAAGGGAGCACGTTAATCATGAGCGACACACACAAAATCGTGATGGAGGCCAAGGGCCTCGTCAAACGCTATGGGCAAGTGACTGCTTTGGATGGTGCAGACTTTGAACTGCGCGCGGGCGAAATTTTGGCGGTGATTGGTGACAACGGCGCAGGTAAGTCCTCGCTCATCAAATGTTTGTCGGGGGCCACGGTGCCCGATGAAGGCTTGATCTCTTTGGACGGCACGCCCATCAATTTCAAATCGCCCATCGATGCACGCCGTGCTGGCATTGAAACCGTTTACCAAGACTTGGCGGTTGCCCCCGCGATGAGCATTGCCGAAAACTTATTCTTGGGCCGTGAAATTCGCCGTGAAGGTTTTGCTGGCAACGTGCTGCGCATGCTCGACAAAAAGAAAATGTTGGCGCAAAGCATTGAGCGCATGAACGACCTCAAAGTGGGCATTCGCTCCATGACGCAAGCGGTGGAAACTTTGTCTGGCGGTCAGCGCCAATGCGTGGCCGTGTCGCGTGCGGCAGCGTTTGCGCAGCATGTGGTCATCATGGACGAGCCCACCGCCGCGCTCGGCGTGAAAGAGGGCAACATGGTGCTAGAGCTGATTCGCCGTGTGCGCGACAAAGGCCTGCCCGTGGTGCTGATCTCGCACAACATGCCGCATGTGTTTGAAATTGCAGACCGCATCCATGTGGCCCGCTTGGGCAAACGTGCCGCCGTGTTGAACCCCAAGAAAATCAGCATGAGCGACACCGTGGCGGTGATGACCGGCGCGATGAAACCCGAAGACATTCCGCTGGAGTGCTTGGCTTGACAGCCGCGTTGCAAGCCGTGTCGGGTCAGGTGTTCGCACACACGCCCGTTTGGGTGCTGGGCGAGGCCTTGATGGATTGCATCTCGCAGCCTGACGGCTCGCTGCAACCTTTGCTGGGCGGTAGCCCTTACAACTTGGCATGCGCCACCGCTTTGCAAGGTGCGGATGTGGGGTTCATCAACCCTTTCTCGACCGATGTGTTTGGTCAATCGTTGCTCGACCATTTGGTGGCCAACAAGGCGCGCTGTTTGTTGCCACGTTCGGCTTTGCCAACGGCCTTGGCGGTGGTGCAAGTCAAGCAGGGGCAGCCGAGTTATGGCTTCTACCGAGAAGGCATTGCCGATCGCGATTACCAAGTGGGCGATGTGGTGGCTTTGCTCGAAGCCTCCCCACCTGGCGTCTTGCACACCGGCTCACTCATGGCCATGCCACCTGAACACCACAAGGTGATGCACGTGGTGGCTGCGGCCAAACGCTTGGGCTGGGTCATCAGTGTCGATGTGAATTTGCGCCCGCGCGTGGCCACCGATGTGCCCTCGTATCTGAGCGCCGTGCGAGAGCTTGCAGCCCAAGCTGATTGGCTCAAAGCCAGCGATGAAGACCTTGAGCTGTTGGGCTTCAAAGACGTGCGCTTTGCCAACGCCGCCACCTTGGCTGCGCACTGGATGCAACAAGGCTGCTCACGCGTCGCGCTGACCTTTGGCGGGCAGGGCGCGTATTTGCAAGTCGGCCCTGACCGCGATCAAGCGGCCGCACCTGTGGTGAACGTGGTTGACACCGTGGGCGCGGGTGACACGTTTTGGGGCAGTTGCTTGGCCGATTGGGTGCTGCACGACACCGTGAACGATTTGACGCGCGCTCAAGAGCGCTTGGTCGACACCTTAGAACGCGCCTTGATCGCTGCGGCGATTAATTGCACGCGGGCGGGGTGTCAGCCGCCGAGTTCTGATGAATTAGCGGCTGAGTTGGCCGCACTATTGCCAACCCCTCTGACTTTTTAAACCACCGATGGATGGGCTGCGGCCCAAGCCTCGGATTCTTGCCATGTGGGGGGTACGCAGCCGCGTTGTTGCACGCACAAGCTGGCACTGGCAATTGCATGCCCTAGCAGTTGATGTGTGTGTGTTTCGCTCAGGGCTTTCAGCGTTATCAGCGTTTTTTGCGTTGGTGCAAGGTTGACCAGCGCGGCCAGCAGGCCCGCTAAAAAGCTGTCGCCAGCGCCCACGGTGTCTACCACCGCTAACGCACTTGGTTCTTTGGAAAACACCGCTATGCCTGATGCGGTGAGCAACCAAGCCCCTTCAGCGCCCAAGGTGAGTGCCAGCAATTGGGCTTGGCTGTTGGCGAGCAAGTGCTTGGCTTGATCGAGGTGCGTGTCGCCATCGAGCTGCAGATGTGCTAAATCTTCATCGCTGACTTTGATGATGTCGGCCACGCTCAAAAATGACATCACGCAAGCGCGGTAGCTGTCCAAATCAGGCATGACGGAGGGCCGTAAATTGGCGTCGATGACGATGCATTGACCCAGCGACTTTTGCGCCTTCAGCCAAGGCAAATACAACGCTTGATCGCGCGGGTCCAGCGCCAATGCACCACAACACACCAGATCCAATGCCTCATGCTGAGCGCAATCGGATTGCATTTGCAGCGAAGTCACTTGACGGTCTGCCACGCCTTCGCGATAAAACGCATAACTCGGGTGGCCGTCTTCGTTCACATTCACCACGGCCAACGAGGTCACGGCCTGAATGGGAGTGGCTTGTGACAACACCACGCCATCGGCACGCATTTGGGCACTCAGGTCTTGACCCAAGCGGTCGGACGAAAACGGATTCAGGTACGTGGTGCCCACGCCTTGGCGCGACAGCGCCCGCGCCAAGTTATAAACCGCGCCGCCCAAACATGGGGTGAATTTGCCGTCCTTGGGGTCGGCAATCAAATCGATCAAGGCTTCGCCAGCAATGGCTGCGCGAATGTTTGTCTGTGGAATAGAGGTCGCCGCAGTCATGTCAGTCCTCAGTTTTCACTCGCAAGGTCAACAAGGCAGCAATCGCCAAGAAGCAGCCGGCCAGTTGGATGACATGACGCGGGTCACCGCCTAACAAGCTGTTGAAGAAAAGCGGCAAGGTCAGCATTTGAATGATCATGGGCAACACAATGAACATGTTGAAAATGCCCATGTAAACGCCAGCACGTTCAGCTGGAATGCTCTTCGCCAACATGATGTAGGGGTTACCCATGATGCTGGCCCAAGCCAAGCCCACGCCAACCATGGGCACAAACAGCCAGGTTGGGTCTTGGATGGTGGGCAACATCCACATGCCCAAGCCTGCCAAACTCAAACACACCGCATGAACCACTTTGGGGCCAAAGCGTCGCGTCAGCGGAATCAAACCAAAGGCGGCGATGAAAGCGATGAAGTTGTAGAAGCCACCAATTTGCCCATTCAGCAAACCCGCATCGCGAAAGCCTTGGGCACTGGCGTCGGTGGTGTTGAACATGGAACGTGCCAAGGAGGGCACGATGTAAATCCAGTAACACATCATGCCGTACCACTGAAACAGCTTCATCCACCACAACTGGCGCATGGCCTGTGGCATCTCGCGAATGGCGTCGCGCACCTCGGCCAAGGTGGCTTGGATGCCACGCGGCTTGGCCAAGATGGCGTTGCGTTCGTTCACGCTCAAGGGCAGCTCTGGGGTGGAATGTACCGACCACCACACCGTGGTGAACGACAACACAGAGCCAATCAAAAATGCAATGACTGTGATCTGTGGAATGTTGCTGGCGTTGACGGCGTCTTTGTTCAGACCAAACCAAAACAGCAGCGAGGGCGTGAGGTAGGCCAAGGTTTGGGCCAGTCCTGTGAAGGCGCTTTGCGTTAAAAACCCAAGTGAGTGTTGGTCGGGGTTGAGGCGGTCGCTGACGTAGGCGCGGTAGGGCTCCATGGTCACGTTGTTGGCGGCATCCAAAATCCACAGCAAGCTCGCTGCAAACCACAGCGTGGGGCTGTAGGGCATGAACAGCAAGCAAATGCTGCACAAAATAGCGCCCAGCATGAAGAACGGCGTGCGACGGCCCCATCGGCTGATCGTTCGATCGCTCACGGCGCCAATGATGGGTTGCACCAAAAGGCCCGTCATGGGGCCTGCCAACCACAACAAAGGCAAGCTGGCTTCGTCAGCACCCAAGTACTGGTAAATCGGACTCATGTTGGCTTGTTGCAAGCCAAAGCTGTATTGGATGCCGAAGAATCCAAAGTTCATGCTGAGGATTTGCCAAAACGAGAGTCTGGGTTTGAGGCCTGAAGTCATGGTGCGTCTTTTGAGTGGGTTTAGGAGCCGTGTGCCGTCAACCAAACGCTGGCATACGGCGCCAGTTCGCATGCGCTGATGTTCGCAGCTTGCTGCGTCAACACATTGATTGGTGTTTGTAAATGCATGGGCAATGCCGCCGAGAGGCTCACGGTCACGTTTGTGCCTGAGAAGTTGAACACCCCCAACGCTTGTTCGCCACGTTGCAGCACCAAGACCGAGGGGTGTGCGCAAGGTACCAAGCGCAAAGCGTGCTCGGCGCTGAGCGCTGCGTGCTGCTTTTTAGCGTTCACATAAGCACGCAACGTGGCATAGATGACGCCTGCTGTGGTGGTGCTCTCGTGACGTTGTGCAAACAAGGCTTCGTCGAACACAGGGCGATGCAATTCGCGTCCATCGGGGCCTTGGCGTGCGGCCAGCTCTGCCGCTGACGTGTTGCCTTGGCCCAGTTCATCGCCCATGTAAATCAGCGGCAAGCCACCTACAAACAATGACAGCGACTGCAACAGGATCAAGCGCGAGGTGGCGGCGAATTGTTCTTCGGGCGTTTGCGCTGACTTCAACCCGACCAAAGCGGCGGCCATGCCGTTGGTGCCGTGGACCGCGTTGGTATCGCTGGCTTGAAAGGCGGCACCTTGTGCGTAGCTGCCCTCAACCTGCCCAGCAAAAAACTGCGAAGCATGCAGCAGTCTGCTGCGTTGATCGGGACCGCGTGCATCCAACTCAGGACGTAAGACATTCCAGCCAATGTCATCGTGGCAGCGCACATAAGTCATCCAGGTGCAACCCTCGGGCAGGGCAGGCGTGTGGAATAACACGTCTTGAATGAGCTGTGTGTTTTCTTCGGCCAACGCCACCCAACTGGCGGACATCAAGCTGGAGTGGTAGGCCACATGGCACTCGGGGCCTTGTGTGTCACCCAGACCAAAGTAAGGCGGTAAATCTTGCGTCGGCATGATGGCCTCAGCTTTGAGCAAGGTGCCAGGCGCCGCAATATTGGTGAGGCAACGCAGGGCCTGCAACAGCCAATGCACTTCGGGTTGATTCATGCAGTTGGTGCCTGCACGCTTCCACAGAAAACCGGTCGAGTCCAAGCGAAAAGCTTCCACGCCGTGGTTGGCCAGTTGCAGCAAAGACTTGGCCATTTCTGAAAAAACGATGGGTTGGGCGTAGTTCAAATCCCACTGGTAGGGGTAGAACGTGGTCCACGTCCAAGCGTTCACTTCAGGCACAAAGGTGAAATTTCCGGGCGCTGTGTTGGGAAAAATCTGCACCAAGTTTTTTTCGTAAGCAGCGATTTGCTCTGGCGACTTCACCCAATGAAAAAACGATTGGTGCTGGGCACTGCCAGCACGCGCTTGTACCGCCCACGCGTGCTCGTGCGACACATGGTTCAACACGAAATCGCTGCACAAGCTGATACCCGCTGCGCGCAGTTCGCGTGTGAGTTGCTGCAAGTCAGCCAAGGTGCCCAACTTCGGATCGACCTCGTCATAACTCGCAACAGCAAAACCGCCGTCGTTAGGCGGTGTGCCTGGTTTTAAAAAAGGCAGCAGGTGCAGGTAAGTCACACCCAGTTCTTGCAAATGGGGAATGCGTTGACGCACACCCGCCAAATTACCTGCGAATTTATCGGTGTAGGTGCAGTAGCCCAGCATGCCCTGCAAATGCCAATTTGGATTGGCTTCGCGTTGCAGGTCTAAGGCCCACAGGTCAGCAGGGCGGTTGAGCGCGGTTTGCACGGTCTGAACCAAGACGCGGTTCAGCCACTGTGCGTAATCGGGGGTGTTGCTGTAGAGACGCGACAAGCGGTCGCGCAGCAGGGGTAATTCTTGGGCAAGACGCGCGCGCAGCACGTCCGCACGATCTGCATCGGCATGTGCGAGCAAATCATTCAAAACAGCGGGAAGATGAGCCTCTCCGACGAGAGCGGGGCGATCTTCAATCACAGACATAGTGTTCACAGTTCAGTAAGAGAGGCGCCGAACCTCGTGAGTTCGGCGTTGAAAGGCTTGAAAGTGAGGCAACCAAGATGTGTGCTTAAACACGACATCTTGGTTGTTCAACTGGCTTAGAAGTTGTATTTCAGGCCAGCTTGAATGGCACGACCGGTTGTCGTGCGAACGCTTTGGTAACCCGCTGCGTAGGCCTGACCTTCAGTGATACCAATCTTGTTGAACAAGTTGTTGACAGACACGTTGGCTGTGGTTTTCTTGTCGATGGCGTAAGACACGAATGCGTTTGCAATCTTGTAGCCAGGCATCAAGTTCACGTTGCTGTTTTCAGCATACGAGCTGGTGGTGCCCACCAAGCTGCCGCCCACAATCCAGTCGCCTGTGCTGTAAGTTGGCATCAACTGATACACCCATTTCGCTTGACGTTGAGGAACCATGCTAGTTTCCACAATCTTTGCGTCGGTGTAAGTGGCACCCGCTGCAACACGGAAAGAGCCGATGCGGTAACCTGCTTCCACTTCAACGCCTTGGGCGTCGTAGTTACCAGCAAACCAAGCTGGTTGCTTTGTTGGGTCATAGGTTGTGATGCGTGTCTTGGATTTGAACAAAGTGCTGAACGCGCTGAAGTTGCCTTCACGCAATTTCGCACCAATTTCGTATTGGTCTACAGAGTCAAATAACGCATTGGTATTGACTGGAGCGCCTGTCGCTTTGTTGATCGCATCTCCGCCAGCGATGCGGTCAGCGTTAAAGCGTGTGCCATGGCTAAAGCGTGTGAATGCTGACAGATTGGTGTCGAGGCGATAGTTCACACCTGCAGTGTAGGCAGGCTTGGTCAAGTCGTAGTTCACTGGGTTTCCAGCATTGCCACTAGCGCTGAGTTTGTCAATGCGAACGCTGGCGTCTGCGTTGACTTTGTCTTTTTCCCAAGCCACGGCTGCGTATGGTGCAGTTTGGTTGTACTTCAAGCTGTAAGACTGAACGCAGCAATTGCCCCAAGCTGCTGCGCCGTTGGCAAAGCCTGAGCCGCTGCTGTTGATGCTGTTGCCTTGTGCGTTCAAGATGTCGATCACTTGCGGATTTGTGCCGCTCATGGACAACAAGTAGCTGCTCCATTGCCAGTCCATTGCAATGTTCTGGTTCATGTTGAACAGACCAATCGTGGTGTCAATTTTTGAGCCATCAGTACCTGCAAACGATTTGGTTGCCTTGATGTCGTTGACGGTGTTACCCAAGTCTTTGACGCTCACGTTGAACAGGTGTCCAACGAATGCGGTATCCGTTGTGGCAACAGCACCTGAGTTGTGGTACTTGGCCGACACGCCGCCATATTGGGTGGCGAGTGCTTGCGCTGTGCCCACAACGTTGGGGGAGGTCATGCCAACCCATGTGCCGCTGTTGCTGCTGGTGCGGAATTTCTCATTCAGCTTCCAGCCGTTTTCTAGGCCAAGGTTCAATTCACCACCAAACGAAGTGCTCTTTGTTTTTGCCCCTGTGGAGGTGTCAGTCACAACCTTTTGACCATAAGCGTTGGTCGCTGTGTCGATCAAACCTTTTGGCATGCTGAAGCCAGTCAATGGATCAAACCCTGCATATGCGCCTGTGCGTGTCATAGGCGTAGGCAAGTACATGGGCACTTGATCGTCCAAGGACTTGAAGTTCAAGCGAACGTAGTCGCCTTTGCCCAAATCGTGTGTGATGTTGGCTTTGATCTGACCGCCGTTTTCAGCGTTGTTACCAGCTGAACGCACACCTTCGCCTTGGCGCATATAGCCGCCGATGAAGAAACGTGTGTAGTCAGAAATGGGGCCGCCATAGCTCATGTCGTAGCGTGTGCGGTCAAAGTTCACGCCCTTGGTGATGCCAATAGAGCCGCCTTTTTCTTCACCGGTTTTATCGATGAAGTTCAAGATTGCGCCGGGGGCGTTGCTCGTAAATGTTGCTGCAGAGCCACCACGCAGTACTTCTAAGCGATCAAGGTTGCCGTCGACGCGATGCAGACCATCCGCTGTTCCAAACATGATGTCGCCGAACAACAAGATGGGTAGACCGTTTTCTTGGTATTGCGCGTAACGCGCGCCGCCGTCGGGGCTAGGTAAACCGCGCACGTTGATGTTGGCGTTGCCTTCACCACCTGTTGATTCAGCACGAATGCCAGGGACAGAGCGCAGTACTTCAGCTGAGTTGCCGGGGGCTGACATTTCGATGGTTTCAGTCGACAAGGTACTCACTGAAACGCTTTGCTTCATTTTCGAAGCGCGTGTGGCTGTGCCAGTCACAACAACTTCTTCAAGATTCAAGGTGTTGCTAGCGTTTTGGGCATACACCGCACCAATTTGCATAGCGGCCAATGAGGCTGCCACTGCAATCATTTTTGGATTGATTTTGTTTTGTGTCTTTTTCACAAAGGTCTCCAGATACAAGTTTTAAAAAATGAAAAACCCATTGAATTGAGGGTCTGTCTTCGGTTTGAACTCTTTGTCCTGCCTTGGATGCATTGCAATGAGTGGACGTATTCTGAATGCAATTGCAAACGTTTGCAATTTATGTTCATAATTACTCAGGTTTTGGTCGCCTTAAAAATGAATCTCGTGTCTTAAAAAACCGTTGAAAGTCTCATGAAATAAGGATATTTTTAAAATACTAGGACTTTCCCTAGTGTGATTTGATTGCAACATCCAATGCGGTTTTATCGATTTCAAAATTTTTCAAAACCTAGGGTTTTCACCTGTTAAATATGTTTTTGAACTACATAGAATTGCAAACGATTGCAAAGATAGTTTTTGATCTTTGCCTCATCAGATAACTAGGAGCCACTTACACATGAAAGACTACGCCAGTCAGCAACGCAATCCCGGCAAACATGTTGTCGGATTGGGTCTGGTGGTTTTGTTGCACATCCTCGTGTTTTGGGCGATCAACTCTGGCTTGGCCAAGAAGTTCGTCAAAGTGATCAAGGGGCCAGTTGAGGCTCAGTTGATTGAGGATGCCAAGCCCGATATTCCGCCGCCGCCACCCCCTCCACCGCCAAAGAGCGCGCCACCACCACCAGCCTATGTCCCTCCGGTGGATGTTCCAACCACAGCCACGGCAGGGGTGAATGCCATTGCTTCTGTTTCTGCAACGCCCGCACCACCTGCACCTGTGGCACCGCCACCACCAGTCGTTGCTGTTAGAACAGCGCCTATCATCAATGCTGCCGCCAGTTGTCAAAAACCTGAGTACCCCAGTGCATCACGACGTAACGAGGAAGAGGGCACTGTCCAACTTCGTTTCTTAATTGGGCCCGAGGGTAATGTGCTTGAATCCCAAGTCGAAAAGAGCTCAGGCTTTACACGATTGGATGAAGCCGCACGAACTGCGTTGTCGCGTTGCCAGTTCAAGCCTGGCACCCTCAACGGCAAGCCCGAGCAAAGCTGGGCCAGCATGAAATACACATGGCGCTTGGAATAAGCGTTGGTTAAACCGTCAAAACTCATACAGAATTTTCCTCAAGGAGTCCCGCATCATGATTAAACAATTCAAAACTCTTGCGCTCAGCGCTGGCTTGGCTGCCGCCTTGTTATTCGGCCTGATGGGCCAGGCAAATGCCGCTAAACCCAAAGAGGCAGCCGCTGCGCCTGCCGTGGTCGAGGCCGCGCCTCAAGCATCAACCCCTGCCGTTGTGGCACCCGTTGCCGCAGCCCCTGCAGCCGCTGACCCTCACGCTGGCGAGGAAAACCCCTACGGCCTGAAAGCCCTGTGGGGCCAAGGCGACATCGTGGCCAAAGGCACTTTGCTGATCTTGGTACTCATGAGCATGGGCAGCTGGTACGTGTTGATCACCAAGTTCTTTGAACAAAACAAAGTGGCGCGTTTTGCAAAGCAAGCGCAAGAAAAATTTTGGTCTGCTGACAACGTGCGTCAAGGCACGGATGCTTTGGACGAAGCTAGCCCCTTCCGCTTCATCGCTGAAAAAGGTTTGGAAGGTGCGAGCAAGCACACCGGCATGTTGGGTGCGATCAACTTCAACGACTGGGTGACCATGAGCATCCAACGTGCGATCAACAACGTGCAAAGCCGCATGCAAGATGGTTTGGCTGTGTTGGCCACCGTGGGTTCGACCGGTCCATTCGTGGGTTTGTTCGGTACCGTTTGGGGTATTTACAACGCCTTGGTCAAGATCGGTATGTCCGGCCAAGCGTCGATCGACAAAGTGGCCGGCCCCGTGGGCGAGTCCTTGATCATGACCGCCATTGGTTTGGCGGTGGCTGTGCCTGCTGTGTTGGGCTACAACTGGTTGGTGCGTCGTAACAAGTCGGCCATGGAAGACATCAATGCTTTCGGTTCAGACTTGCATTCCGTGCTCTTGGCCAACAACAAGTAAACAGGAGTCATCATCATGGCGATGAACGTTGGAGGGGACGCCGATGACGAGATCATCGGCACGATCAACACCACCCCGTTGGTCGATGTGATGTTGGTGCTGTTGATCATTTTCTTGATCACGATTCCGGTGGTCACCACGTCGGTGAAGGTCGATCTTCCTAAAGAGAAAAACCTGATTCGCGAGACCAAACCTGAGAACGTGATCATTTCGGTGAATGCGGCAGGAAACATTTTTCTGTACGACACGCCAGTGAAAAATTCGGCCGATTTGGTGACGCGCATGAAGACATTTGCGGTCAAAGAACCGCAACCTGAAGTGCAAATTCGTGGCGATGCCAAGAGTGATTTTGAAGCGGTGGGCCGCGTGATGTACGCCGTTCAACGCGCTGGGATCACCAAAGTTGGCTTCATCACTGAGCCCAATTGATCCAAGCTGAATAAGGAAAAAACATGGGAATGAACTTAGGAAGCGGGTCGGGCAGTGGTGAACCAGAAGTGATGATGGACATCAACACCACGCCTTTGATCGACGTGATGTTGGTGCTGTTGATCATGTTGATCATCACCATCCCCGCACAACTGCACACCGTAAACATGGACATGCCTGTGTCCAAACCTGCCGCGAAAAAGGTGGATCCGGTGGTGGTGAAGATTGATGTCGACGCCAACAGCGTGATCAATTGGAATGGCAAGCCTGTGGCGTCGCGTGCTGAGTTGGATTTGAAGTTACAAGAGGCTTACCAAATGCAGCCTCAGCCAGAGCTGCACATCCGCTCGCATGCCAAAGCCAAGTACGAGGCAGTGGCCGCTGTGCTGGCCAATGCGCAGCGCATTGGCTTGACCAAGCTGGGCATTGTGGGCTCAGAGCAATTTGTGAATTGATTTCTTCAAGGTTTTCAAACAGAAAACCCTTGCCCCTCCTCGCAAGAGGCGGGGCTTTTTTAATCACTCGAGGATGATGCTTATGTGGAAAAGGTTATTCGCTTACAGCGTTTTGGGTGTGGCGCTCAGCAGCGTGGCTCAGGTGAATTTGCGTTCTGAAGTCGCCAAACCATTGCAAGCGGCTCAGGAAGCGATTCAGTCCAAGCAACCTGAAGAAGCTTTGAAAAAGATCCAAGAAGCCCGCCAAGTGGCACAACTCACGGCCGCTGAAAAAATGTTGCTAGAGCGGTTGTCGGTGGTGGCCGCCATGAATGCGCAAAAGTTCGACTTGGCCGCATCGTCGCTTGATTACTTGTTGCAAAGTAAAGAATTGCCTGAAGTCGACCGTTTGACGTTGATGGAAACCA
>CANBRM010000046.1 GCA_947371915.1 Comamonadaceae bacterium
TCGCCAACCGCGTCAAACGCGTGGCCACCGGCTGGGAGAGCCAATTCACCATCGCGGTGGACGGCATCATCGACCGCAACACCGTGATGGAGCTGTGCGAAGCCTTTTTGGCCTTGAACGCCCCCACCCGCCTCAAACTGAGGGACGAAACCCTCACCGGCACCTTGGCCGCCGTCACCAGCGGGCAAGCCGATTTGGCGCTGGGCATTCCCGGCATCTTGGGCGAAGGCGGCGTCTCGTCGGGCATTCACAGCCAAAGCCTAGGCGTTATGAAGTTTGTATTCGCGATGGCCCCCAACCACCCACTGGCCAACGCCCCCGAACCCTTGACCGACGCGCTGATCCGCCAGCACCGTGCCGTGGCCGTTGCCGACTCCATACAAAACGGCGCAGGCATGACCATTGGTTTGCTGCCTGGGCAAGACGTGTTCACCGTCTCCAACATGGACCGAAAAATCGATGCCCAACTGCGTGGCATGGGCGTGGGCTTTGTGCCCGAGCTGATGGCCCAACCGTGGATGGAAGCCGGGCGCTTGGTGACGCGGGAAGTCGAACGCCCCAGACGCGAGTCCAACCTCAGTTACGCTTGGCGCATCCCCGATGGCAGCGAGGGCGAGCGTGGTGGCCGCGCTTTGCAATGGTGGCTTCAGCAACTCAAAAGCACTACCACCCGCTCTGCGCTATTGGTGAACCCCCGAACCTTCAACCCCGCGCGCAGCGTGTAGAGTGCAACACATGACCTTAAACATCGCCATCATCGGAGCCGGCATCGCTGGCATCACCGCAGCCCGCACCCTGGCCCAAGCTGGCCACCGTGTGCATGTGTTTGAAAAGAGCCGAGGCGCAGGCGGGCGCATGTCCACCCGCGAAAGCGCTTTTGGCACCTTCGACCACGGCACCCAGTACTTCACCGTGCGTGACCCGCGTTTTTCGCTGGCCTTGCAAAGCGTGCCCGGCACCACCGACATTTGCCGCCCTTGGAGCGCCAACGCCGTGCGTGTCCTAGACCCACAAGGCCACGTGTTTGAAGCCGCTCGCAATACCAAAGATGCACACTTCGTGGCCAAGCCCGGCATGAACGCCTTGGTGCGCCATTGGGCCAAGCCATTGGGTGCTGCCGTCGCCTACCAATCACAAGTCACACGCTTGGAACGCTCGACCAAAGGCCAGTGGACGGTGTACGTCGTCAACAGCGCATCAGGCACCGACGTGACCGAAAAACACGCCGGCTTTGACCGCGTGCTGATGGCCATACCCTCGGTACAAACCGAACAACTGCTGCGCAACTCCGGCAAAGCCACCGCGAGCGCCGCTTGGCTCAAAGCCATGGCCAAAGTAGAAGTGGCCCCTTGCTGGACCCTGATGTTGGCCTTCCCCAACGCCATCCAACCCGACTTACACATTGGCCCCCAATGGAACGCTGCCCGCAGCACCCACCACCGTGTGGCGTGGTTGGCGCGTGAATCGTCCAAACCCGGTCGCGGCAAACTGGAACGCTGGACCGTGCAAGCCAGCGCCGCTTGGTCCACCGAACACTTGCAAGACACTGCCCCCCGCGTGAAAGCCAAACTGCTGCGCGCCTTCGCCGAGCTGACCGGTATTCGCGCCGAGCCCTCGCATGCCGAAGTGCACCGCTGGCTGTATGCCAAAACCATCACGCCCTTGGGCGTGTCGCACCAGTACAACCCCGCCAATGGCTTGGGCACCTGTGGCGATTGGCACTTGGGCCACCGCGTGGAAGACGCGTTCGTGTCAGGCCTAGAACTCGCCTTGACCGTTTGCCAATCGGCACACCGCCTGTAATTGCGCTACATCGGTCGCTTTGCACCTTCACCCACGGGCCCGCTTCATGCGGGCTCGCTTGTTGCTGCGCTCGCCAGTTGGTTAGACGCCCGTGCGCACGGTGGTCAATGGCTGGTGCGCATCGAAGATGTGGACACGCCGCGCTGCATACCCGACGCAGACCAACGCATCCTCCAACAACTCGCCACTTGTGGCCTCGTGCCCGATGCCCCTGTGATGTGGCAATCACAACGCGCCAATGGCTACCAAGCTGCGCTAGACAGTTTGATTACCAAAGGCTGGGCCTACCCCTGCGGTTGCTCACGCAAAGACATTGAACAAGCCCAAGCGCTGATGGGCCACACCCGAGAGCGTCACCAAGCGGCGGTTTACCCGGGCACCTGCCGCCACGGTTTGAACGGCAAAGCCGCACGCGCATGGCGGTTGAATGTGCAGCGCGTGATCGACGATTTAAAACTTGCCACGCCTTTGACGTGGCAAGACCGTTTGCTTGGCAGCCAACAACAAGACGTGGCTAAAGAAGTCGGCGACTTCGTCCTGCGTCGCGCCGATGGCCTGTGGGCCTACCAACTTGCAGTCGTCGTGGACGATGGCGCTCAAGGCATCACACACATCGTGCGTGGCGCGGACCTCACCGACAACACCGCACGCCAAATCGTGCTGCAACAGGCCTTGGGTTTGCCCACGCCTAGCTACATGCACACGCCACTGGTGCTGGGTGAGAACGGGGAGAAGTTAAGTAAACAAAATGGGGCAACAGCGCTGGATATGAGCCAACCACGGCTCGCGCTACGAACTGCCGCGCAAGCCTTAGGGCTAGCCACGCTAGACGATGGCGCATCGGTTGAACATGCCTTAGCCGAATGGACAAAAGCATGGCTACGTGCCCCTCGACCTGCCCCGCGATAATCACAGGCTATTTAATGACAATCCTGTTATGACCACCGCTGATTTACCAGACACCCCTGAAGTCCCCAAAGCCGACGCCCCCTTCATGCGCGTCATCAAAACCTACGTGCTGCGCGCTGGGCGCATGGGCCCCGGTCAGACGCGTGCATTTGAGCAGTTTGGTCCAAAGTTTTTGGTTCCTTATCAGCCTGAGCGTTTGGACGCCGCCGCCACTTTTGGCCGCACCGCTCCGCTGATTTTGGAAATTGGTTTCGGCATGGGCGACGCCACCGCCAAGATTGCGCAGACGCGGCCTGACGACAACTTTTTGTGCTGCGAAGTACATGCCCCTGGCGTGGGCGCGCTGCTGAAACGCTGCGGCGAAGAAAGTATTGGCAACATCCGCATCGTGCAACACGACGCGATTGAGGTGATGGACCACATGCTGGGCGAAAACAGCCTTGACGGCGTGCACATCTTCTTTCCAGACCCTTGGCACAAGAGCCGCCATCACAAACGCCGTTTGATTCAAAGCGCGTTTGTCAACCGCTTGGCCAAACACATCAAACCCGGCGGCTATCTGCACTTGGCCACCGACTGGCAGCCGTATTCAGAGCAAATGATGCACGTGGTGTCCGCCGAGCCCTTGCTCAAAAACACCGCCACCGACCCCAGCGGCTTTGCCGAAAAGCCCGCCTACCGCCCGCTCACCAAATTTGAAAACCGAGGTTTGAAGCTCGGCCACGGCGTGTGGGACTTGGTGTTCACCAAGGTCTAAGGCGTCTGAAACTCACCCCCATGCGAATTCCCACGCGCAACGGTGTAGGTGCCAGCCGCGTGTCGCTGCCGGTTGGGCCTTGGCCCACGGTGCTGGATTTCTTGCTGGAGCGCATGCCCGACATTTCGCGCGACGAGTGGTTGCAACGCTTCGACGACCAACTGGTGCTGGACGAATCAGCGCTGCCCGTCAAAGCCACGCAAGCCTACACACCCCACACCAAGCTTTACTACTACCGGCACATCGCCAATGAACCGGTGCTGCCCGACAAAGCCAGCATCGTGTTTGAAGACGCGCATTTGATCGTGGCCGACAAACCGCACTTCATGCCCGTCACGCCTGCGGGTCGTTATGTGCAGCAAAGTTTGTTGGTGCAACTGAAAAGCATCACGGGCAACGACGACCTGGTGCCGCTGCACCGCATCGACCGCGAAACCGCGGGTTTGGTGATGTTTGGCAAGCGCTTATCTGACCGCGACGCGTACCACGCGCTGTTTCGCGACAAGGAAATGCACAAGGTCTACGAGGCGGTGGCGGCCTATGACCCCGCGCTTGAATTGCCACGCGTTCACGTCAGCCGCTTGCAGCCCGACGAACTTTTTTTCAGAACACAAGAAGTGCTAGGCGAGCCCAACAGCGAAACACGCATCAGCCTGCTCAAAACCGAAGGCACGCGTGCGCTCTACCAGCTAGCACCCATCAGCGGTAAGCGCCATCAACTCCGCGTTCACATGATGGCGCTGGGCCTGCCGCTTGAAGGCGACCAGTTTTACCCGAACGTGTTGCGCGGGCCAGATGCAGAGGAAGACTTCCAAAATCCCTTGCAACTACTGGCTAAAAGTGTGGCTTTCACTGACCCCATCACAGGGGAAGCCAGAGCGTTTCACAGCGCGTTACGTTTGAGCATCGCGCTTTAGAACTTCAAGCCCTAAGACGTCAAGCCACGAAGACAAAGGCGTTGAAGCGTCAGGCAGGCCCAACGCTTCAAAGGCGTTAAGCCTTGATCTCGCGCGCCGTGATTTGGTACTTGAACGTGTCAGGCGCGTAAGAGTCCAAGCGGCCCTCTGCGGTTTCAGCCACGGGGTACATCAAGAAGCCCAAGCGATCTTCCTTGCTGCCGGGCAAGGCCACATCGTGGGCCGTGTTCCAGCCCAGCCAGTTGCCTTCCCAGCCACCAAACAAGCGGCTGTACACCGGTTGCACCACGGCATCGTCGGTACGCTTGATCCAGGCTGGGGTTTCTAAGCGCATGACTTTGGCCACATCGGCAGGGTCCATCGCCACCCAACCGTGGGCTTGCAAATACACCTCAGCGCGGCAGTGTTGCGCGCCTTTCAAGCTGGCAGGGTTGCCCGACAGCTCTTTGTAGCCAAAAGCTGAAGGCACTAAACGAATGCCGTACACATCGCGTGCGGGCACGCCCACCGAACGGCACAGGCCGACAAACAAGGCGTTGATGTCGGCGCATTTGCCGCCCAAATTGCCCGTCTCCAACATGGTTTTGATGTCGCCCTCGCCGCAGCCGCGCACCTTGGGTTCGCGCCACGCATTGGCCACGACCCAGTCGTAAATGGCGCGTGCTTTTTGGGCGTCGGTCTTCGCGCCTTGCGTGGCTTTGAGGGCAGTGGTGCGTACGATGCCATCGGTGGGCAACAAACGCGTGGCTCCGGTGTAGTGGTGCAAAGTGCCTGCGTCTTCGCGGGTGAACGCGTGCGCTGTGGGTTGGTTGATATCCACAAAACGGCTTTGTGTTTGCACCCGGCTGGTCACTTCAACAAACGGTGTCACGCCAGCAGCGAATTCGGTGTAGAGCATGCGCGCACCTTCGGTGCCGTCGCTGGTCATTCGCGCAGTGCCATTGGATTGGAAGCTGCTCTCCAACGATTGCTGCCAATCGGAGTTGATGCTGGGCACGGGCAACCAGACGCGAGAGGCTGCGCCTTTTGTATCTGCCAAGTCCACGCGGGTGGTGATTTCAAACGTGCGCCATTGGCCCGCTTGTGGCTCGAAGCGGCGAGCAGCTGAAGAAGTTGAGGTTTGAGGCAAAGCAAAGCCAGGCAAACCCGTGAGGGCGCACGCGGCTGCGGCCCCCTTGAGAAGGGAACGACGCACGAGAGTCATGAAAGAGAGCTCCGAATAGAAATGAAGACCTGTCGGCACACAAGAGGCGCGAGACGCCGCTGCAATTCACAACGGGCCGCGCCAATGCCCCGAAGGCAGGTCACCTCGCGCAACCGCGCGAGAGCGGGTGAATTATCGCTTGAGGAGAACGGGCTTCGCCGCTGAGTTCGCTGCACGGGTGTCTTGACGCACCTCCGAGAGCCAGCGATGGGCTTCTGGGCCGCTCCAATCCACATCGCCCATGACGCGCCAGCGGGCTTGGCCGTCAGGTGCCAATAGGATCGTGGTGGGGAACACGGTCACAGCCCAACGTTTGGCGACCTCGCCTTTAGGGTCCAGCAGCACGGGCATCGTGACACCAGTGGCCTGCACATAACGCGCCACGCGCAACGAGGGTTCGCGCACATTAACAGCGAGCACCAAGGTGTTGGCATCACGGATGTCGTGCAGCGTTTGCAAGGTGGGCAACTCTTCTTTACAAGGCGCGCACCAAGTGGCCCAAAAGTTGAGCACAACAACATGGCCCGCCAGATCTTGGGCGGACCAAACTTTGCCTTGCAAGTCGACCACGTCCAGCGTTGGCGTGGGTGCGTGCGCGGGCCACCGTGACTTGTCGAACTGCGCCCAAGCGTTGGAGGCCCAAAACCCAGAAGCGCAGGCAACCAACAGCGCCCCAACAAAAAGGCGCATCAAACGCGCTCAGCCACCCAAGCTTGCACGCTGGCCAAAGCCTTGGGCAAAGCTACGGCGTCAGTGCCACCGGCCATCGCCATGTCGGGCTTGCCGCCACCTTTGCCGCCGACTTGTTGGGCCACAAAGTTGGCCAACTCGCCAGCCTTGACTTTGCCCACGTTGTCAGCGGTCACGCCAGCGGCGATGTTCACCTTTTCGCCATCAACAGCAGCCAACACGATGACGGCAGACTTCATCTTGTCTTTCAGCTTGTCCATGGTGTCGCGCAAAGTTTTGGCGTCGGCCCCTTCGAGCTTGGCGACCAAGAGCTTGGTGCCCTTCACATCCACCGCTTGCGTCAGCAGCTCATCGCTTTGCGCGGAAGCCACTTTGCCTTTGAGGGCCGACACTTCTTTTTCGAGGGTTTTGATTTGCTCCAACACTTGCGCCAAACGTGCGTTGAGTTCGGTGGGTGGCGCTTTGAGCGCACCAGCAGCTTGCGCCACGCTGTCTTCGAGCGATTGCAAATAAGCCAAAGCATTCGCGCCTGTGACGGCTTCAATGCGGCGCACACCCGCAGCCACGCCGCCTTCTGCCACCACTTTGAACAAGCCAATCTCACCCGTGGCTTTGACGTGGGTGCCACCGCACAACTCGCGGCTAGAGCCAATGTCAAGCACACGCACGGTCTCGCCGTACTTCTCGCCGAACAACATCATGGCGCCGGTTTTTTGGGCGGACTCGATGTCCATCACGCGTGCTTGTGCTTCGGCGTTGGCCAAAATTTCGGCGTTGACTTTGGCTTCGATCTCGCGAATCTGCGCATCGGTCACGGGGGCGTTGTGTGCAAAGTCAAAACGTGTGCGCTCGGCATTCACCAAGCTGCCTTTTTGTTGCACATGGTCGCCCAACACTTCACGCAAGGCTTTGTGCATCAAGTGGGTGGCCGAGTGGTTGCGCACGGTGGCAGCGCGCACTTGCGTGTTGACCTGTGCGTCGACGTGGTCGCCCACCGCCAACGTGCCTTGGGTCAAAGTGCCGTGGTGGCCAAACACATCGGCCTTGATTTTCAACGTATCTTCCACCGCAAAGCTGGCGGAACCGCTGACCAACACGCCAGCGTCGCCCACTTGGCCGCCGCTCTCGGCGTAGAAGGGGGTCGTGTCCAACACCACCACGCCTGTTTGACCGTGTTTGAGTTCGGCCACGGCGTTGCCGTCTAAGTAAACAGCCACCACTTTGGAGGTGGCTTTGAGGTCGTCATAGCCCACAAAGGTGTTGCCAGCGCCGGTGTAGTCCAAGGCCTTGTCCATCTTGAACTTGCCTGCGGCGCGGGCTTGGGATTTTTGTTTTTCCATCGCGGCGGCAAAGCCTGCTTCGTCCACGCTCAAACCACGCTCTCGGCACACGTCGGCCGACAAGTCGAGTGGGAAGCCGTAGGTGTCGTGCAGCTTGAAGGCCACATCGCCCGGCAACACTTTCACGCCACCTTCCAAAGCCGCATCCAAAATTTGCATACCCACGCCGAGCGTTTCAAAGAAGCGTTCTTCTTCGGCCTTCAATACCGACGAAATGCGCTCGGCTTGGCTGGCCATGTTGGGGTAGGCATCGCCCATGAGCTTGACCAAGTCAGGCACGAGCTTGTGGAAGAACGGTTTTTTCTGGCCCAACAAATAACCATGGCGAATCGCACGACGGATGATGCGGCGTTGCACATAGCCACGGCCTTCGTTGCTGGGCACCACGCCGTCGCTGACTAAGAACGAGGTGGCGCGGATGTGGTCGGCAATCACACGCAAGCTCTTGTGGCCCAGATCAGTGCAACCGGTTTCGCGTGACGCGGCTTTGATGAGTGCATCAAAGATGTCGATTTCGTAGTTGCTGTGCACATGTTGCAAGATCGCCGCCAAGCGCTCGAGGCCCATGCCCGTGTCCACGCAAGGTGCGGGAAGTGGTGTCACGGCGCCTGTGTCGTCCATGTTGAACTGCATGAACACGTTGTTCCAAATCTCAATGAAGCGATCGCCGTCTTCATCGGGGCTGCCAGGAGGGCCGCCGGGGATATGGTCGCCGTGGTCGTAAAAGATTTCAGAGCATGGGCCGCAAGGGCCGGTGTCGGCCATCATCCAGAAGTTGTCGCTCTTGTAGCGGCCGCCTTTGTTGTCGCCAATTCGGATGATGCGGGTTTCTTGCACGATGCGCTCAGGCGTCCAGCCGGCCTTGACAAAAATGCCGTGCCAAATGTCATACGCCTCGTCGTCTTCCATGTACACGGTGGCATAGAGCTTGTCGGCGGGCAATTTGTAAACCTCGGTCAACAACTCCCAAGCCCACTGCAACGATTCACGTTTGAAGTAGTCACCAAACGACCAGTTGCCCAGCATTTCGAAGAAGGTGTGGTGGCGGGCGGTGTAGCCCACGTTTTCTAAGTCGTTGTGTTTGCCGCCGGCGCGCAAGCAGGCTTGGACTGAGGCTGCGCGCACGTAAGAGCGCTTGTCTTCGCCCAAGAACACGTCTTTGAACTGGACCATGCCCGAGTTGGTGAACATCAAGGTGGGGTCATTGCCCGGCACCAGGGGGCTAGAGGCCACCACGGTGTGGCCTTTGGACTCGAAGAAGTCCAAGAACGTTTTGCGGATGTCGGAGACGGTGAATTGCGGTTTAGTCATCCTGAAATTATAAGTTTGGGTGTCACCCCAGGGTCATTCAGGCCACCGACCCAGCGGTATGCTCGGTGCATTGAATTTGGAGACCCACATGGACATGAAAACCGCGCCCCTTTCTTTGCTCAACGACCCCAGCTTGCTCAAGACCGACGCCTTGATCAACGGTCAATGGATACAAGGCGCCAGCCGTTTCGATGTGCATGACCCCGCCACTGGCAAAAAACTGGCCGATGTGGCCAACCTTGGGGCTCAGGATGCCGAAGCCGCCATCCACGCGGCCAACGCAGCATGGCCAGCATGGCGCAACAAAACCGGCAAAGAACGCAGCATTTTGTTGCGCAAGTGGTACGACCTGTTGATGGCCAACCAAGAAGATTTGGGCCGCATCATGACCGCCGAGCAAGGCAAACCCTTTGCCGAAGCCAAGGGCGAAGTTGCCTACGGCGCAAGTTTTGTGGAATGGTTTGCGGAAGAAGCCAAGCGCGTGAACGGCGAAACCTTGCCCCAGTTCGACAACAACCGCCGCTTGATGGTCTTGAAGCAACCCATCGGTGTGTGCGCCGCCATCACGCCATGGAACTTCCCGCTGGCCATGATCACCCGCAAAGTCGCGCCCGCCTTGGCTGCAGGCTGCCCCGTGATCATCAAACCCGCCGAACTCACCCCGCTCACAGCCTTGGCCGCCGCTGAACTGGCCATTCGCGCAGGCATTCCTGCCGGTGTGCTGAACATCCTCACCGCCGACAGCGACAACAGCATTGCCGTGGGCAAAGTGTTCTGCTCACACGACGTGGTGCGCCACATCAGCTTCACAGGCTCCACCGAAGTGGGCCGTATCTTGATGGCCCAGTCGGCACCCAGCATCAAGAAGCTGGCCTTAGAACTGGGCGGCAATGCCCCCTTCATCGTGTTTGACGACGCCGACATCGACAGCGCCGTGGAAGGCGCAATGGCCAGTAAATACCGCAACGCGGGCCAAACTTGCGTGTGCGCCAACCGCATTTACGTGCAAGACGCGGTGTACGACGAGTTTGTGCAAAAGTTCGCTGCCAAAGTCAAAGCACTTAAGGTCGGCAACGGCTTTGAGGACGGCGTGATGCAAGGCCCACTGATCGAAGATGCGGCCGTCGAAAAAGTCGAGCGACATGTACAAGACGCCCTCGCCAAAGGCGGCAAACTGATCACCGGCGGCCACAAAATTGGCGGCCAGTTCTTTGAACCCACCGTGATTGCCGAAGCCCGCGCCGACATGCTCTGCGCCCGCGAAGAAACCTTCGGCCCCTTCGCCCCCGTATTCCGCTTTCACAACGACCAAGAAGCCATTGATGCCGCTAACAATACCGAGTTTGGTTTGGCCAGTTATTTCTACAGTCGCGACGTCGGCCGCATTTACCGCGTGAGCGAAGCGCTGGAGTACGGCATGGTGGGCATCAACGTGGGCATCATCGCTACCGAACATGTGCCATTTGGCGGTGTCAAACAGTCCGGTTTGGGGCGCGAAGGCTCCAGCCACGGCATGGACGAATACTTAGAAATGAAGTACCTGTGTATTGGCGATATCTTGAAATAACATCAAAGTTAACAGCCACCCTTGATTTTAGGGATTTGACGCCAATTTATGGAAACAATGTATACAATTCACGCAGTCGATTTTCCTAGGCAAGCGAGGGCATAAGCATCATGAAAACCAAACAAATTTACCTACGTTTTCTCAACCTCATCCACGCGTTGGAGGGGGAAGCACACGCGCCAGCCATGGACCTCGATGCCAAGAAATTACTCGAAGTGATTGCAGTGCGTCACGAGCAAGAAAAACCGCTGACCGTGACTGAAGCCATGGCGCTCGGCACCATTGCCTCCCCTGCCACCATTCACCGCAAACTTGATCAATTGCGCGAACTCGGCATGATTGACACCGTGTTTGAAGGCAAAAATCGCCGTACCAAATACCTGGTGCCAACCCAAGCATCACACGACTATTTTGAAAACATCGGCAAAGCCATGGAAGCCGCAATGGCCTGAGCCGACTGACTCGCAAGCGGGTGTCGTTCAATGGTAGGACTTTTGCTTCCCAAGCAAATAACGTGGGTTCGATCCCCATCACCCGCTCCAAACAAAAAAAGCCGCTCAGTGAGCGGCTTTTTTGTGCGCGTTAGCTGATGAATTAAATCAAGGTCACGCCTGTTTTGCTTTGCAAAAACTCACGTGTCACGCCAGGTGCCAACTCAATCACCTTCAGGCCCTCGGGCACCACGTCCATCACGGCCAAGTCCGTGATGATGCGGTCCACCACGCCCACGCCGGTCAAAGGCAGGGTGCAGTCTTTCAAGATTTTCAAATCTTCGGTGCCGTCTTTTTTCTTGGCGACGTGTTCCATCAAGATGATCACGCGCTTGACGCCCGCCACCAAATCCATCGCGCCGCCCATGCCTTTGATCATCTTGCCGGGAATCATCCAGTTGGCTAAATCGCCCTTCTCGCTCACTTGCATCGCGCCCAAGATGGACAGGTTGATCTTGCCGCCACGGATCATGGCGAACGACTGATCACTGCCAAAAATGGCGGAGCCTTTGATGGTGGTCACGGTTTGCTTGCCTGCGTTGATGAGGTCGGCATCGACTTCATCTTCGTAGGGGAACGGGCCAATGCCCAGCATGCCGTTTTCGCTTTGCAGCCAAACTTCAACGTGGTCAGGCACATGATTGGCCACCAGCGTGGGAATGCCAATGCCAAGGTTCACATAAAAACCGTCTTGCAGTTCGCTTGCCGCGCGTGCGGCCATTTCGTCTTGAGTCCAAGCCATGATGATTTCCTTATTTGCGGTCGCGGGTGGTGCGTTTTTCAATGCGCTTCTCAGGCGTGGGGTTGTGCACGATGCGGTGCACATAAATGCCTGGCAAGTGAATGTCATCGGGGGCCAACTCGCCCGTTTCCACGATGCGTTCAACTTCAACCACACACATCTTCCCTGCGGTCGCCGCAGCGGGGTTGAAGTTACGCGCTGTCATGTTGAAGCGCAAGTTGCCCGACTTATCGGCCACCTCAGCTTTGACCAACGCAATATCGGGCACCAACGAGCGCTCCATGACGTAGGTTTCGCCATCGAACTCGCGCAGCTCTTTGCCTTCGGCCACCAAAGTGCCCACACCTGTTTTGGTGAAGAAAGCGGGAATGCCAGCGCCACCGGCACGCAGCTTTTCAGCCAAAGTGCCTTGAGGGGTAAATTCAAGCTCCAATTCGCCAGCCAAGTATTGACGCTCGAACTCTTTGTTTTCGCCCACGTAGCTAGAAATCATTTTTTTGATTTGTCGGGTTTCGAGCAACTTGCCCAAGCCAAAACCGTCCACACCCGCGTTGTTAGAAATGACGGTCAAGTCCTTCACGCCGCTGTCGCGCAGCGCGTCAATCAGGGCCTCGGGAATGCCACACAGGCCAAATCCGCCCACCGCCATCAGCTGGCCATCGGCCACGATGTCTTTCAGCGCTGCTTCAGCGCTAGGAAAAATCTTATTCAAAGGAGTGCTCCAAAAAGTGCCACAAAGTTATACGACGATACTACGTAATCACATACGTAGTTTTTCGTAAGCACAGACCCCCAAGACTTGCCATGGACATCGATTACCGACTCGCCTTTGACCTCGCGCCCATCGGCCTGGTGCTGTCCAGAAACCGCAACATTGTGGACTGCAACCAACGCCTGTGCGACATGTTTGGCGCCACACGCGAGCAACTGATTGGCCAGTCGTTTCAACTGCTCTACCCCAGCGCTGATGAGTACGAGCGCACCGGTGCCCGCATCGCCCCCATTTTGAACACCAAAGGCCTGTACGCCGATGACCGTGTGATGAAACGCATCGACGGCCGATTCAAAGGTGAGCCGTTTTGGTGCCACGTCACCGGACGTGCGCTGAACCGAGAAGCGCCGCATGAAGCGGGCATTTGGAGCTTTGAAGACCTCAGCGCACACCGGCCCGTCAAAGCGGAGCTGACTGCCCGTGAACGCGAAGTTGCCGCCTTTTTGATGGACGGCATGACCTCCAAAGAAATCGGCAAAGCCTTGGCCATCAGCCATCGCACCGTTGAGATTTACCGCGCACGGCTGATGCGCAAATACAAGTCATCCACCACGGGCGACTTGGTGCACAAGCTGCTGGTGGGCTAAGCCCCAAGTTCAGGGCGTAGCCAACGACTCCACCACCTCAGTCACCGATCTGAACGCATCAATGGCGGTAGGAAAACCACAGTACACCGTGGCGTGCAGCATGACTTCGCGCAACTCTTCGGGCGTCGCGCCGTTGTTGAGTGCCCCACGCGCATGGGCTTTGAGCTCGTGTTGCTTGCCTTGTGCGGTCAACATGGCCACGGTGATGAGGCTGCGTGTTTTCAAATCTAAGCCAGGACGCTGCCACACATTGCCCCACGCATTGCGGGTGATGAACTCCTGCATGGGCAGGGTGTAGTCGGTGGCATTGCCAAACGCACGGTCCACAAACTCTGGCCCCATGACTTGGGTGCGGGTGGTCAATCCGGCCTGAAAGGCCGCATCGTCGGGGCGCTCAGCGCGGGCTTGCTCGGCGGGGGATGTGGGGGTGTTTGACATGACAGCTTCCTTGAAAAACTCTAAGGATAATCAAAAGCTAAAACCTCAGCTTGGAGACCCGATGACCAACCGCTACCCTCATCCCGAACTCAAAGACTTGCCCGAAGACATCCGCGCCAAAGTGCTGGAAGTGCAAGAAAAAGCGGGCTTTGTGCCCAACGTCTTTTTGGCATTTGCGCGACGCCCTGCCGAATGGCGCGCTTTCTTTGCCTACCACGACGCGTTGATGGTGCCCGAGTCTGTGGGGCGCGAGAGCGGCCTCGCCAAAGGTGACCGCGAAATGATCGTCACCACCACCAGTGCGGCGAACAACTGCCTGTATTGCGTGGTGGCGCACGGTGCGATTTTGCGCATTTACGAGAAGAAGCCCTTGGTGGCCGATCAAGTCGCGGTGAACTACCGCAAAGCCGACATCAGCCCGCGCCAACGCGCCATGCTGGACTTTGCAATGAAAGTTTGCCAACACTCGGACCACATTGAAGACGCCGACTTTGCTGCCTTGCACGCGCACGGCTTCAACGACGAAGACGCGTGGGACATTGCCGCCATCACCGCCTTCTTTGGCCTGAGCAACCGCATGGCCAGCTTCAGCGGCATGATGCCCAACCCCGAGTTTTATACGATGGGTCGCGTGCACAAACAAAAGTAAATGCAGTGCCGCGACGGTTGCGGCGCGTGCTGCATTGCGCCGTCCATCACCAGTCCTTTGCCCGGCATGCCCAACGGCAAACCGGCGGGTGTGCCGTGCGCGCAGCTGATGGCCGACATGCGCTGCGCCGTGTTTGGCAAGCCTGAGCGGCCCGCGTTTTGCGGCGGGTTACAACCGCAGCCGGAGATGTGTGGGGCAGACCGGCAGGCCGCCCTGCTTTGGTTGACCCAATTGGACCGAGCCACGACGCCTGAAGCCATCTGAGCGTGTCTCTCAGCGCCCGTCAAGTCTGTTTAGTCCGACTAGTCCGCTAGGGCGTCACGATCGCTCGCACCCAATCGGGCAATTCAATCGCTTTTTGATTCGGAAAATCCACCCAAATGGTGGTGGCTCCGCCTGCCGCGTGAATGACGCCGGGCTTGCCGACCAATTCCATCGTGCCCCAGGTCTCAAAGGTGGTGCGCCCAGGATCGCTGGTGTACATCTTCAGCAGCACATCGCCGGGGTATTCCAGCTGTTTGTAGAAGTTGCAAAACGCATTCACGATCACCGGGCCATGGCCATCGGGCTGCGGTGTTGCGCCGATAGAGCGCATCCAGTCGATGCGAATGGTTTCGAGATAGCGAAAGTAAGTGGCGTTGTTGACGTGTCCCATGGCGTCCATGTCGCCCCAGCGAATAGGCACCACCAGTTCAAACACCAGCTTTTTGTGCTCAGGAATGTCGTACTTCATAGGGCAAAACCATCGTCAGCCGCGATGATGGCGCCATTCACAAAGCCGCTCTCGCCGCTGGCCAGCATGACCAGCAAGGCGTCCAAATCTTTGGGCTCGCCCACACGCTTGCGCTGCAACATGTTGACCAACTTCTGGCCCTGCTCGGTGCCCCAATGGTGGTGGTTGATTTCGGTGTCGATGTAGCCCGGGCAAATGGCGTTCACATTGATGCCAAAACGCCCCCACTCCATCGCCAACACCTTGGTCATTTGCACCACCGCCGCTTTGCTCATGCAATACACGCCGATTTGCGGCAGCACTTTCAGACCCGCCACCGAAGCGATGTTGATGATGCGACCACTGAATGTGCCGGGCGCTGCGCCCTTGGCGCGGGCCAGCATGCGCTTGCCCACCTCTTGCGCCACAAAGAACGAGCCTTTCACGTTGGTATCGAAGGTGAAATCAAAGTCCGCCTCACTCACGTCTTGCACGCGCTGCGTGGTGCTGACGCCTGAGTTGTTCACCAAAATGTCGATGGGGCCCGCTTGCTGCTCGGCCTGTGCAACCGCCGCTTGAATGCTGCTGAGCACAGTGACATCCATCGCGACCACATGCGCTGAGCCGCCTTGCGCTTGCAACTCAGCCCGCAAAGCTTCTAACTTTTCAACGCGACGAC
>CANBRM010000047.1 GCA_947371915.1 Comamonadaceae bacterium
GAGCACAACATGGACTTTGTGATGGACCTGTGCCACCGCATCATGGTCATGGTCGAAGGCCAGGTGATGGCCATAGGCACACCCGAAGAGATTCGGGCGAACAAACAAGTGCTTGACGCTTACTTGGGGAACTGATCATGACCGCGCACAACGACGCTACACCCTGCATCGCGTTTGACGATGTGGTGGCAGGTTACAAAGATTTCATGATCTTGAACAACCTGTCCTTCACCGTGCCCAAGGGCTCCATCACCTTGCTGATTGGCCCCAATGGCGCCGGTAAATCGACGGTGCTTAAAACCTTGTTTGGTTTGCTCAAGCCGCGACAAGGCAAGATTTTTTTGAATGGCGACGACATTACCGGCGCTACACAAAAAGACTTGCTCGCACGTGGCATTGCCTTTGTGCCGCAGGGGCGTAATTTGTTTGGCCAGCTCTCGGTGTATGAAAACCTAGAGCTTGGCGGTATCACGCTGGGTATGAAGACCACGCATGAACGCATTCCTGAAGTGCTGGAGTTTTTTCCGCGTGTGAAAGAGCGCATGAACTCCTTGGCATCTTCCCTGTCAGGCGGTGAGCAAAAGCAACTTGAAATTGGTCGCGCTTTGTTGCTTCGTCCCAAAGTCTTGTTGATTGATGAGCCTTCGATTGGCTTGTCCCCTATCGTGGTTCAGGACGTGTTCAAGCTCTTGCGTAAGCTGGCAGACCAAGGCACCACGGTGCTGATGGTGGAGCAAAACGTCAAGAGTGCACTCAAGTACTCGGACAATGCAATTGCTTTAGAGTCCGGTCGATTGGTGCTGTACAAATCAGCCGCCGAAATTTTGGCCGATCCGCAAATGGAACGTCTATTCTTGGGTGGTGCACACACCACAACTGCTGCGGCGCCAGTTTAAAGCGTCACCAGTTGGCCGCTGCGGGCGCTGGTTTGTATCGCATCCAGTGTGGCGGCAATGTCATGGCTAGCCATTGCCGCGCGTTTGATGGCTGCCATGTCGCCGGTCTGCACCACTTGGGCGAAAGCTTCTGCAGCAAAGCGAAAACCACTGCCTGTGGCGGATCGCACCTCTTCGAATGCAATGTTGTTGGCGATGCCTTGGCGCACACGCAACTGGCTGGGCAGGTAGCCCCATGTGTGCGTGTGCGAGTCGCTGGTGTGGTTGAGGTATTCGGTTTCCACCGTGCCGTGTGTGCCCACGATGGTGGCGCGTCGGTGATTGGCTGTGTCCATGGCGCAGGACATTTGGGCGTGACGCCCATCGGCATAAAACAAAGTGGCCGTCGTGCTGATGTCCCCCCCGTGGCGGACCCATTGGCATGGGCCATCACACGCTCAGGCGCGCAGCCCATGACCAAACGTATCAAGCTGACGGGATAGCTGCCCGCATCGAGCAAGGCACCCCCACCGAGTTCAGGTTTCATTCGGATGTTTTGATTGGGGTTGCCTAGCGTGAAACCAAAGCAGGCTTGAATGCTGCGTATGGCGCCTATTTTTTCGGGGCGCAAGCACGCTAATAGGTTTCGGGTGTGAGGTTGAAACCAGTAGGGGTAGGACTCCAGCAGCATCACACCTTGCTCGCGTGCCACTGAAAACATGCGAGACACCTCCGCATGGTTGAGCGCCAAAGGTTTTTCGCACAGCACGTGTTTGCCCGCTTGCATGGCGCGTATGGCCCACTCGGCGTGTAGGCTGTTGGGTAAGGGAATATAGACAGCGTCAAGCGCTTTGTCGGCGAGTAATGCTTCGTAGCTGCCATGGGCGCGAGCCAGCTGAAAATTCCTTGCGAATTCTTGGGCTTTGGCCAAGTCGCGGCTGGCGACCGCTTGGATGTCCACACGTGGGCTAGCCGCCACATCGCGGGCAAATTGTTTGGCAATGTTGGCGCATCCCAAAATGCCCAGACGTAAGGGGTGAGGTGTTGTGCGTGTCATGGGTTGATCGTCCAAAGGTGGGCGGGGGGCTTAGGGTTCATCTGGGGTAACTGTCGCACAGTTGGCGTTTTATACTTTATGAATGAACGAACCGGTACATTCCACACGCAAAGCCCCCAAGCGGACCAATGATCCCGAGCGGACCATGGCGGGCATCATTGCTGTGGCGACGGCAGAGTTTGCTGCCAAGGGTCTAGCGGGTGGTCGCATTGACGCCATCGCAGATGCCACGCACACCAGCAAGCGCATGATTTATTACTACTACGGCAGCAAAGAGGGTTTGTACCTTGCCGTCTTAGAGGATGCTTATCGCCGCATTCGTGCCACAGAAGCAGAGTTGCATTTGGCCGACTTATCTCCCGAAGTGGCACTCAAAGCCTTGGTGGGCTTCACGTTTGATCACCACCACAGCAACCAAGATTTCATTCGCTTGGTGATGTCCGAGAACATCCAACGAGGCGAGTACTTGGCGCAAAGCAATCTCATCCAAGAGCTCAATCACTCAGCCATTCAGTCTATTGAAGCCCTTTACAAGCGTGGCGTGAAAGACGGTGTGTTTCGCAAAGGGCTCGATCCCATCGACATCCACGCATCCATTTCCGCGCTCACTTTTTTCAATGTATCTAACCGATACACCTTTGATTTGATTTTCAAACGTGACGGTCAAACCGCTAAAGCCTTGGCCGCGCGACGCCAAAGTGTGGTCGAAATGGTGCTGCGTTTTGTGAGTTATTCAAATTCGGCATAGCAGGTAGTTTGTTATGCGAGTTTGAAATGCGGGTTTTCACTAACTTGTCACAAAGTAACTGTTTTGTACATTTTGTTCCAGCCCATATTCTTTAAGGATGTTCACGATGCTTAATCGTTTTTTAGATCGCTACTGTCGGTTTCTCGAATTAGTGATCTCTGTCGCTCTCGCCGTGATGGTGGTTTTGGTTTTTGGCAACGTGGTGATGCGTTATGCCTTCAACTCTGGCATCACTTTGTCGGAAGAGTTGTCTCGTTGGTTGTTTGTGTGGGTGACCTTCTTGGGTGCCATCGTGGCCATGAAGGACGGCGCGCATTTGGGCTCTGACACCATCGTGTCTAAGTTGTCTGTGCGTTGGCAAAAAATATTTTTGGTCATCGGCCACGGGCTGATGCTTTTCATTTGCTGGTTGTTGTTCAAAGGTTCGTTGGACCAAACCATCATTAACTGGGATTCGACTAGCGCTGTGATGGAAGCCTCCATGGGCATCTTCTACGCCTGCGGCATGGTGCTGGCTGTGTCGGGCGCTTTGATTTTGGTGGACCACTTGATGCGTTTGATGCGCGGTGAGTTGGCTGACAGTGAGTTGATTGGGGTTCGTGAGTCTGAAGAAGAACCCATCGACGTGCCCGCACCCCTCAAGTAAACCCCAAGGAATTTCATCATGACAATCGCTGTATTTTTGGGCTCTTTGCTCGCCGCCATGGCCTTGGGTGTGCCAATTGCTTTTTCTTTGTTGCTCTGTGGCTCCGCGTTGATGTGGCACATGGATATGTTTGATGCGCAAATCTTGGCGCAAAACGTGATTGAAGGCTCGAACAGCTTTCCGCTGTTGGCTGTGCCTTTCTTCATGTTGGCCGGCGAGGTGATGAACACCGGTGGTTTGTCACGCCGTATCGTCGATTTCGCGATGGCTTTGGTGGGCCACATCCGTGGTGGTTTGGGTTACGTGACGATTGTTGCCGCCTGCTTGTTGTCTGCGTTGTCTGGTTCAGCTGTGGCTGACGCGGCTGCGTTGACGGCATTGCTCTTGCCCATGATGGTCAAAGCGGGTCATGACAAAGCACGTAGCGGTGGTTTGATTGCCGCATGTGGTGTGATCGGCCCCATCATTCCGCCTTCGATTGGTTTTGTGATTTTTGGCGTGGCTGCCAACGTGTCGATCAGCAAGTTGTTCTTAGCTGGTATTTTTCCTGGCATCGTGTTGGCCGCTGGTTTGTGGGCAACATGGTGGTGGTGTACACGCAAAGAAGATTTGACACCTCCAGCTCGTAAAACAGCTGCAGAAGTGCTAGCTGCGATGCGTGAAGCAGGTTGGGCTTTGATGCTGCCGTTGATCATTTTGGTGGGTTTGCGCATGGGCGTGTTCACACCGACTGAAGCCGCTGTGGTGGCTGCTGTGTACGCTTTGTTTGTCGCGGGTGTGATTTACCGTGAACTCACTTGGTCTCAGTTGTTCGATGTGTTCCGCATGGCGGCCAAGACCACTTCGGTGATCATGTTCTTGGTGGCTGCGGCGATGGTGTCTGCTTGGTTGATCACGGTGGCCAATTTGCCAGCGCAAGTGGTGAGTTTGCTCGAGCCTTTGTTGGGTAACCCAACGATGCTCATGGCGGCCATCATGGTGCTTTGCATGATTGTCGGCACAGCGATGGACATGACACCAACCATTTTGATTTTGACACCTGTGCTGATGCCTATCGTTAAAGCTGCGGGCATTGACCCTGTGTACTTCGGTGTGTTGTTCATCATCAACAACTCCATTGGTTTGGTCACGCCACCTGTGGGCACCGTGCTGAACGTGGTGGCTGGTGTGGGCCGCATGCGCATGGATGATGTGACGCGTGGTGTGTTGCCCTTCATGGCGGTGCAGTTCATCGTCATGTTCTTGATGGTGCTGTTCCCCTCCATCGTGATGGTGCCTGCTCGCTGGTTATATTAAGTTTCTTTCCCCACTGTCTGTCCGGGTACGCCAGACAGTGGAACCTTTCTTTGGCGTACGACCGCAAAGTTCTTCAGGAGACACTGACATGAAACGTGTATTTATCAAGACCGTGATCGCGACTGTGGCCATGGCCGCCATGGGCATCGCCTCGGCACAAGTGAAAACCATCAAGTTCGCCAACCAGAACGCTGCGGGTCACCCCATCGTTCAAGGCATGGAAAAATTCAAAGAGATGGTTGAGAAAAACTCGGGTGGCAAGCTCAAAGTCAACCTGTTCCCCGGTGGCACCTTGGGCAGCGACCAAGCCAACGTGTCGGCCATCCAAGGCGGCTCCTTGGAAATGGCTTCCATGAACTCTGGCATCTTCGCGAGCCAAGTCAAAGAGTTCGCCATTTACGACTTCCCCTTCATGTTCTCTAGCACCAAAGAAGCCGACACTGTGGTCGACGGCGCCTTCGGTAAGAAGATGCATGCCAAGTTGGAAGAAAAAGGTTTGATTGGTTTGGCTTATTACGAGTTGGGCTTTCGCCACATCACCAATGGCAAGCGCGCTATCAACAAAGTGTCTGACCTCGAAGGCTTGAAGTTGCGTGTGATTCCTAACCCGATCAACGTCGATTGGGTGAAGGCTTTGGGTGCCAACCCAACACCGCTGCCATTCCCCGAGTTGTATGCTGCGTTGGAACAAGGTGCGGTGGACGGTCAAGAGAACCCCATCCCCACCATCAACAGCGCCAAGTTGTATGAAGTGCAAAAGCACATGGTGTTGACCGCGCACCAATACAACCCACAGTCTGTGATCATCAGCAAAAAATTCTGGGACGGCTTGAGTGCTGATGAGAAAAAAGTGGTGGCGGATGCTGCCACGGAGTCTGCCAAGTTCCAACGCGAAACCTCACGTAACTTGGAAGCCAGCTTGTTGGCCAATCTGAAGAAAAACGGCATGCAAGTGACCCAATTGAATGAGTCTGAAATGGCCACCTTGCGCGACAAGATGCGTCCTGTGACCGCCAAGCATGGCGTGGCTGTGGGTCAAGACTTGGTCAAAGAGTTGCAAGGTGAAATCGAGAAAGCACGCGCAGCGGCACCTGCGAAGAAGTCCAAGTAATTGGCTTTGAAATGCTTCGCCGCTTACATGCGGCGAAGCATTTTTAAAAACTAAAAAAGAAACTGAAGGGAAGTTGCGTATGAAAGTCTTGATGCTGCACGGCGTGAACCACAACATGTTTGGTAAACGCGACCCTAAGCAATACGGCACCATCACCCTCGATGAGATCAATGCCAACTTGCACAAGTTGGGCAAAGAGCTGGGTGCTGACGTGGATTGCTACCAAACCAACCACGAAGGCGATATGTGCGAGCGCATTCATCAAGGCTACTTTGACAACGTCGATGCCGTGCTGATCAACGCCGGCGCTTGGACCCATTACAGCTACGCCATTCGCGATGCTTTGGCTGTGTTGACTTGCCCGGTGGTCGAGTTGCACATGTCTAACATCCATGCGCGTGAAGAATTCCGCCACAAGTCGGTGTTTGCTGAAATTGTGAAAGGCCAAATTTGCGGCTTTGGTGCTGACAGCTACGAGCTGGCTTTGCGTGCCGCAGTGTCTGCTTTGAAATCTTCTCAATAAACACCATGAGCAAGCACGGCATCTCCATCAACGGCAACTCGCTGCTGATTGCGCACATTGGTTACCCCACGCATTCCTTCAAGTCACCCATGATTTACAACCCGTACTTTTCCAGTGCGGGCATCAATGCGGTGGTGGTGCCCATGGGCTGCCAAACGCCTGACTATCCGGTGTTTTTGAAGTCGGTGTTCAGTCTCACCAACATTTGTGGTGCGCTGATCACCATGCCGCACAAGGTGGTGACGGTGGGTTTGCTCGACGAAGTGACCGCCACCGTGCGCGTGGCCGGTGCTTGCAACGCTGTGAAAAAACTGCCCGATGGCCGTTTGGTCGGCGACATGTTTGACGGCGCTGGCTTTGTGCGCGGCGTGCAACGCAAGGGTTTCGATTTGACGGGCAAACGCGTGTTGGTGGTGGGATCGGGCGGCGTAGGGTGCGCTATTGCCGCGTCGCTCGCAGGCGCTGGTATTGCTGCCATCAGCTTGTTTGATGTGAACACCGCATCCGCCGAGGCCTTGGGCCAACGCTTGAAACACAACTACCCTCAGATCGATGTGCGCACGGGCTCGAACGACCCCGCTGACCACGATTTGGTGGTCAACGCCACGCCCATGGGCATGAACGAAGGCGATGCCTTGCCGATGGACGTGTCGCGCATTTCTCCCGACGCCTTTGTGGGTGAGGTGGTGATGAAAACCGAAATGACGGCGTTCTTGCAAGCTGCGAAAAACCGTGGCTGCCGCGTGCAGGTCGGTTCAGATATGCTGTTTGAACAAATCCCTGCTTATTTGGAATACTTCGGCTTGCCCACCACGACGGCTGAAGTGCTGCGCGATGTCGCGCAGCTGAGTTACTAATTTTTCTTGGAGTATTTGATGACCTTGCCTCTCACACACCGCGAGTCCGTGCCCGAGAGCCCCAACCGTTTGGGCTTAGACGGGATCGAGTTCATCGAATACGCCACCAGCCGCCCACAGGCGCTGGGCCAAGTGCTAGAGAACATGGGCTTTCGCCCCGTGGCACGCCACCGCTCGCGTGAGGTGACTTTGTACCGCCAAGGCGGTATGAACTTGGTGGTCAACGCCAGCCCCGATGACGCCCGCGTTAGCGCCACCACCGATGGCCAACCCGTCATCTCTGCAGTGGCTTTTCGCGTGCGTGATGCGCTGCAAGCGCACACCCGCTGCATGGAGTTGGGCGCATGGAATGTGAGCAGCCAAGCGCAAGCGATGGAGCTGCACATTCCGGCTATCCACGGCCCAGGCGGCAGCCGTTTTTACTTTGTGGACCGTTGGCAAGAGTTCTCGATTTACGACATCGATTTCAAACCCATTCCCACCGTCGACCAGCATCCAGAAGCTACCGCGGGTATGAGCTACTTTGGCGTGGTGCAGTACATCGGTGCCGGTCGCAGTGCCGACTGGTTGGCCTACTTTGAGCACATGTTTGACTTCAGCTTTGTGCCCGATGAGCAGCGTTTTGGCATCTTGCCCAAAGGCAAATTGATGAAGAGCCCATGCGGCAACTTTTTGTGGCAACTGATTGAGCCCGATCCATGGATGGACACCGACGAGTCGCCTGAATGTTTGCAACGCATTGGTTTGGGCGCAGTAGATGTGGGCGCGGCAGTGGCTGCACTCAAGGCCCGTGGCGTGGCGTTTGTCGAGTCCACCCAGTTGCACCCCGAAGACCGTGGCGCGCTCACACGCAGTGCCTTGGGATCGGTGTCGTTTGAGCTGGTTCACAAAGAAAAATAAAGAGGCCTTCGCATGAACCTACTCGACGGCTTTGGTATGGACACCATCACGATGGCAGGCTCTTTAGAAGCCAAGCTGTCGGCGATGAAAGCGGCAGGCTTCTCGCAAGTCATGCTCATGGCGCGTGACTTGGTCACCCACCCAGGCGGCGTGCCTGCTGCGGTGGCTGCAGTGCAGGCCAGCGGCTTGCGCCCTACGGGCTTTCAGGTCTTGCGTGACTTCGAAGGGTTGTCGGGCCACTTGCATGCCTACAAAGTGGACATCGCCAAGGCGATGCTCGAGATGTGCGCAACCACAGGCAGCAAAGTGTTGCTGGCGTGCTCGTCCACCTCACGCCATGCGACAGATGACCTCGACCACATTGCCCGCGATTTGAAAAAGCTCGCCATGATGGCCTTGCCCTTGGGCATCAAGGTGGCCTACGAAGGTTTGTCATGGGGCCGCACGGTCAACGAGTTCACCACGGCTTGGGATGTGGTGTGCCGCGCCGATTGCCCCAACCTCGGCATCGGCATCGACTCCTTCCACATCTTTGCCGCCAACACGCCGCTGGACGCCATTGAAGACCTCGACCCCGACAAAATTTTCTTGGTGCAGTTGTCTGACTTCATGTGGCACGAAACCCCCACGTTTGAAGACCGCATGACCACCGCACGCACCTTCCGTGTGTTCCCGGGGGAGGGCGTGCACAGCGAAGCCTTGGCCGACTTGGTGCTGCGCCTAGACCGCATTGGCTATCGAGGCGACTACAGCTTTGAAGTCTTCAACGACGATTACCAACAATTGCCCCTGGCCACCGTGGCCGAGCGCGCACGCAAGAGCGCCACGTGGTTGCATGACAATGTGCTGCACCGCTCAGCGCCGCTGCCATCTTGGACACGAACTCAGACACACCCATGAAACAACGTCAACTCGGCCCTTACACCGTTTCAGCCATTGGCCTTGGCTGCATGAACCTCAGCCACGCTTACGGCGCACCACCCGCGTCTGAAGTGGGCGAGACCCTCATTCACCGCGCCTTAGACCTTGGCGTGACGATGTTTGACACGGCAGCCCTGTACGGCTTTGGCACCAACGAGTTGTTGGTGGGCAAGGCACTCAAAGCGCACCGTGGCGAAATCACTTTGTGCAGCAAAGGTGGCATGGCAGGTGTGTCGTTTCCCGATGGCGTGAAGCGCGTGATCAATGGCCGTCCTGAAGCCATTCGCCAAAACTGCGAAGACAGCTTGGCCCGTTTAGGCACCGATGTGATTGACCTGTACTACCTGCACCGCTGGGACAAACAAGTGCCGATTGAAGACAGCGTGGGCGCCATGAGCGACCTCGTGCGTGCAGGCAAGATTCGCGAGATTGGTTTGAGCGAAGTCTCGGCCACCACGCTGCGCAAAGCACATGCGGTCCATCCCGTTGCTGCCGTGCAAACCGAATACTCGTTGTGGACACGCAACCCCGAAATCGCTGTGCTCAAAGCCTGTGAAGAGCTGGGCACCACCTTTGTGGCCTTCAGCCCTGTTGCCCGTGGTTTCTTGTGTGGTGGTTTGCGTGATGTGGGCACTTTGGCAGCCAATGACATTCGCCGGTCGATGCCGCGTTTTACCGCAGAGACCTACGCGGCCAATTTGCCTTTGCTCGGTGCATATCAAGCCATTGCACGAGAAGTCGGCTGCACCCCAGCACAACTGGCCTTGGCATGGCTGCTGCACAAAGACAGCAAGCTCATCCCGATTCCCGGCACACAAAACATTCGCCACCTCGAAGACAACATGGCTGCGGCTGATGTGGTGCTGTCGGCTGCGCAGATGCACCAGTTGGACGCGCTCATCAACCCGCAAACGGTCAAGGGTGCGCGCTACAACGCTGTCAGTGCTTCTGAGGTGGACACAGAAGAGTTCGCCTAAGTTTGACGACGTATTAATAATCTAACCCCAAAGAAAAACCCCGCCAGCAAAAATTGCTGGCGGGGTTTTTTGTGGCCCTGCGAAAAGCAGGGCAAGCAGAGGTCGCTTAAATCGTGTCGATGAAGCTGCGCAGTTTGTCGCTGCGGCTGGGGTGCTTCAACTTGCGTAAGGCTTTGGCTTCGATTTGACGGATGCGCTCGCGCGTGACGTCAAACTGTTTGCCCACTTCTTCCAACGTGTGGTCGCTGGTCATCTCGATGCCGAAGCGCATGCGCAGCACTTTGGCTTCGCGTGGGGTGAGACCATCCAAGATGTCTTTCACCACATCGCGCAAGCCCGCTTGCATGGCGGCTTCGATAGGCGCTGTGTTGACGCCGTCTTCGATGAAGTCGCCCAAATGGCTGTCGTCATCGTCACCGATCGGTGTTTCCATCGAGATCGGTTCTTTGGCGATCTTCATGATCTTGCGGATCTTGTCTTCTGGAATTTCCATCTTCTCGGCCAAGACGCTGGCATCGGGCTCGAAACCAAACTCTTGCAAGTGTTGGCGGCTGATGCGGTTCATCTTGTTGATCGTTTCGATCATGTGCACCGGAATACGGATGGTGCGGGCTTGATCAGCAATCGAACGCGTGATGGCCTGGCGAATCCACCAAGTGGCGTAGGTTGAGAACTTGTAGCCACGGCGGTATTCAAACTTGTCCACGGCCTTCATCAAACCGATGTTGCCTTCTTGGATCAAGTCCAAGAATTGCAAACCACGGTTGGTGTACTTCTTCGCAATGGAAATGACCAAGCGCAAGTTGGCTTCGATCATTTCTTTCTTGGCGTTGCGCGAGTTGCGCTCACCGGCGTTCATGCGTTTGTTGATGTCTTTGAGTTGCTCCAAAGGCACCACCACGGTGGCTTGCAAGTCCATCAATTTTTGTTGCAGGTCTTGCACGGGCGGAATGAAACGGCCCATGGTGGTGGACCAAGGCTTGCCCGCAGCGGCTTGCTTTTCGACCCACTTGAGGTTGATCAAGTTGGGTGGGAAGTCTTTGATGAAGGTGGCTTGAGGCATGCCGCACTTGTCGACGATGATGCGGCGCAGTTCGCGCTCTTTCTTACGCACTTCGTCCACTTGGCCGCGCACTGATTCGCACAGCTTTTCAATGGTTTTGGCGGTAAAGCGGATGCCCATCAGCTCGGTGGTCAAGGCCGTTTGCGCTTTCACATAAGCAGGCGTGCCGTAGCCTTCTTTGTCGTAGGTTTTGCGTAGTTTTTCGAACAACGCAGTCATGCGGTCAAAGCGCTCGAGGGCTGCGTTCTTCAACTCTTCCAATTTTTTGGTTAGAGCTTTAGAGCCGCCTTTGCCGTCGTCGTCGTCTTCTTCGTCAAACTCGTCGAAGTCTTCTTCGGCCACGTAGTCATCGGCTTCGTTGAGGTTGCTGAAACCGTCCACGATAGTGGAGATGACCACTTTGCCGCTGCGAATTTCTTCGCCCATGGCCAAGATCGCGGCAATGGTGGCAGGCGAGCCACTGATGGCCGCCATCATGTCCATCAAGCCACCTTCAATGCGCTTGGCAATCTCAATTTCGCCTTCGCGGGTCAGCAACTCAACCGTGCCCATTTCGCGCATGTACATGCGCACGGGGTCGGTGGTGCGGCCAAATTCGCTGTCCACAGTAGACAAGGCGGCTTCGGCTTCTTCTTCGGCTTCTTCTTCGGTCGCAGCCGTGGGGGTGTTGTTGTTGAGCAGCAGGGTTTCTGCGTCAGGGGTGTGCTCGTACACGGCCACGCCCATGTCGTTCAACATGGTGATCACGACTTCCAAGGTCTCGGCATCGACCAATTTGTCAGGCAAGTGGTCCGAGATTTCGCCGTGGGTCAGGTAGCCGCGTGTCTTGCCCAGCTTGATCAGGGTTTTCAGACGTGAGCGGCGTTTTTGCATGTCTTCTTCAGACAGCACGGTCTCGTCCAGACCAAATTCTTTCATCAAGGCGCGTTCTTTGGCCTTGCTGATCTTCATGCGAAGCGGTTTGACTTTTTCAGTCGTCGCTTCGGTCGCAACCGGCTCTTCCCCAACCAAATCGGCTTCGATGTCGCTTAAGTCTTCGTCATCTTCGGATGCTTTTTTGGCTTTTGCTTTGGGCTTGGCTTTGGCCTTTGCCGCCGGCTTGGCTTTCTCTACCTTGGGTGCGTGTGCTTCAACGTCTGCAGGCTTTTTAGGAATGAGGCGGACGACGGGCTTGGCGTCAGCGGACTTGGGTGTTTTGGATGCGGGCACGGAAGAAGCTTTCTTGGCAGACTTGGCAGCAGCAGGCGCTGCCGATTTGGCCGTCTTTGTGGGGAGCTTTGTATCTGCCTTGGCTGTAGGCTTCTTGGACTTTGGGTCGACGGGCATGAAAACTCCTAGACAACAAAAAAAGAAATAAATACGCAGCGCCACAAATGCGACGCGGAGGGAAACGAGTGGGGGAGGTTGGGCCTCAAAAGCAAGCGTGTGAGGGCGAACATTTGGAATGCAGTCCTTGCGATAAATTGGCGAGTCGTGCGCTTGTGTCACGGTTAGCCGGGCTCGGAGGTGCTGCTGTCGCACTTGCTAAGTTGTGGATTATACCAAAACTTAGCCGTGAGCTGATGGAAAAGCCCGCCGTTATTAGGCTTCTGCGGTGTTGGGATTGACCAGTTCGAGTTGGCGTCGCCGCGCTTGCAGGGCTCGGTAGCGCTGCAAGGCGGTGGGGTCTTCTTTGGCCGACTCGATGGCCTCGGTCTCTTGCATCTTGATGCTTTCGATCAACATGCGGTTGAGCATGCCGCGCAGCTCGGCGCGTGCTTCGAGCGCCAAGGCTTCAGGTGTGGCATCGTCAGGGCGTGGGTTGCCGTCGTCATCCAGGATGGGCGTGAAGGCGGAGGCCATCACGCGCAGGGCCAAGTCTTCGCTCTCTTCGCCGCGCAGACCTTCACGCAACACGCCCCACGCTTGGTTGCCGTGTTCATGGTGGTGGTGGTCCAACCAGACGAACAAGGGGCCATGCGGTGCAGCCAAGTCGCACAACAGGTTGTGGTCTTCGGTGGAGAGTTGTTCCCAAATCGACATGTCGGACAACAACACGCGGGCGGCATGGTCTGCGCGGCCTTGTGGCATGTGGCGGGTGCGGCGTGGGCCGAAGCTTTGTGTCCGTTCGCGAGGTTTGAATTTGGACGATTTTTTGTATTCACCCGAGCGCCCCGACGTGTTGGCAGGGGCGGGCGCTGGGGGTATCCACAAGTCTTGCAGCTCGTGGTTGCCCAAGTCGGCCAAGTTGGCGACTTCGGTCAGCAGTTGGCGTTTCAGCGCACCGTCGGGCAGCGCCATCCACATGGGTTTGGCGTTGCTGGCCATGTGTGCGCGGCCTTCTGCCGAGTGCAAATCGCAGCCTTCGCGGGCCACTTCAATCAAAAAGCGGCTGAGAGGCATGGCCTCGGTGACGCAATGGGCAAAGCCTTCTTTGCCAAATTCGCGGATATAGCTGTCGGGGTCGTGTTCGGCGGGCAAGAACAAAAATTTCACGCTGCGCACATCGGTGGCGTAGGGCAACGCGCCCTCGAGGGCCTTGCGAGCGGCGCGACGTCCTGCACTGTCGCCATCAAAGCTGAACACCACGTTGTCGGTGAAGCGGAACAGCTTTTGCACATGGTCGGCGGTACAGGCCGTACCTAAAGTGGCCACGGCATTCGGAAAGCCGAGCTGTGCCAGCGCGACCACGTCCATGTAGCCCTCGGTGACCAACACGTAGCCCACATCGCGCAGGGCATTGCGGGCCTCGAACAAACCATACAGTTCGCGTCCTTTGCTGAATACCGGCGTTTCAGGTGAGTTCAAGTACTTGGGCGTGCCCTCAAACAGCACGCGCCCGCCAAAGCCAATGCATTCACCCTTGACGTTGCGAATCGGGAACATCACACGGTCGCGGAAACGGTCGTAGCGTTTTTCGTCCTGCCCGTCTTCTTGGTTGACGATGACCAAGCCGCTCTCGGCCAACATGGGATCTTGGTAGTCGGGGAACACGCTGGCCAAACTGCGCCAGCCTTCGGGGGCGTAGCCCAGGCCGAATTGGCGTGCAATTTCGCCACTCAAGCCGCGGCCTTTGAGGTACTCAATGGCTTTGGGCGACGACTTGAGGTGTTTGCGGTACGCCTCGCCTGCTTTTTCCAGCACATCGGTGAGGGTGGCTTGCTTTTGGCGTTGCTGTGCGGCGCGCTCGCGGTCTTGCGGCGAGATGTCTTCTTCCGGCACTTGCAAGCCCACGTTTTGGGCCAAGTCTTTGACGGCCTCGACGAAGGTCATGCCCGCGTGCTCCATCAAGAAGCCAATCGCGTTGCCGTTTTTGCCGCAGCCAAAGCAGTGGAAAAACTGTTTGGCGGGACTGACTGAAAACGAGGGGGATTTTTCGCCGTGGAACGGGCAAAGGCCCATGAAGTTGGCGCCGCCTTTTTTCAGCTGCACATAGCGCCCCACCACCTCGACCACGTCAACGCGGGCGAGGAGTTCTTGGATAAAAGATTGGGGGATGGCCATGGTGGGGGAAAGCGTGGAGGATCGATTCTAGGCAGAGCCTCCCGCCTTTCCCGCCATGCCTTGTTTATTTTGGTGCCAAACGAATCGCACCATCCAAGCGAATCACTTCGCCGTTGAGCATATCGTTTTCAAAAATATGCAGGGCCAGCTTGGCGTAGTCTTGTGGCGTGCCCAAGCGTGAAGGGAAGGGCACGCTGGCGGCGAGCGCGTCTTGCACGTCTTGCGGCATGCCAAACATCATGGGCGTGCCAAAGATGCCGGGGGCGATGGTCATGTTGCGAATGCCGTTGCGGGCCAAGTCGCGGGCAATCGGCAAGGTCATGCCGACCACGCCGCCTTTGGAAGCGCTGTACGCGGCTTGGCCAATTTGACCGTCATACGCTGCGACCGAGGCGGTTGAGATCATCACGCCGCGTTCGCCGGTCGCTTCTGGGGCGTTGTGGCTCATGGCTTCGGAGGCCAAGCGGATCATGTTAAAGCTGCCCACCAAGTTGACCATGATGGTTTTGCTGAATGTGTTGAGGCTGTGCGCGCCATTTTTGCCCACGGTTTTTTCGGCGGGTGCAATGCCGGCGCAGTTGACCAAGCCCATCAATTTGCCCAACGACACGGCTTTGGCGACCACGGCTTGGCCATCAGCTTCGTTGCTCACATCGCATTTGACAAACGCACCGACTATGTCTTTGGCGACGGCTTCGCCTTTTTCTGCCTGCATATCGGCAATGACCACAATGCCGCCTTGAGCGGCCAACGCCCGAGCCGTGCCTTCACCCAAGCCTGACGCGCCGCCGGTGACGATGAAAACTTTGCCTTTGATTTCCATGAATTTCTCCAATGTGTGGGTGGATTGAAAGAATTGACGTTTACGTAAACGTCAATTGAGCCCTTGGATTATGGGGGATCCAACGGCGTCCGCGCGCAGTGGGGCAGCAAGCGATCTAGGACAATCGATGTTTTTGCGCGCATGGGCTTAGGAATTTACAAAATGTCAGCTGCTTTCTATCCTGCCTCACCGTTCGGCCGTCCATGGCGTTGCTTG
>CANBRM010000048.1 GCA_947371915.1 Comamonadaceae bacterium
ACAGTTCGTTGGGTGGCCTTGATTGGCGCCTTGGTCAGCTTGTTGGTGACGTTGCCAATTTATGCAGGTTTTGACACCGCGTCTTCTGCCATGCAGATGGTCGAGAAAGCACCTTGGATTGAACGATTCAACGTGTTCTACCACTTGGGCGTAGACGGTCTCTCCATGTGGTTTGTGTTGCTGACCGCTTTCATCACGGTGATCGTGGTGCTCGCAGGTTGGGAGGTCATCACCGATCGCGTGAACCAATACATGGGCGCGTTCTTGATCTTGAGCGGTTTGATGATTGGCGTGTTCACGGCTGTGGACGGCATGTTGTTTTACGTGTTCTTTGAAGCCACGCTGATTCCGATGTACTTGATCATTGGTATCTGGGGCGGTCCTAACAAGATCTACGCTGCGTTCAAGTTCTTCTTGTACACCTTGCTCGGCTCGTTGCTGATGCTGATCGCTTTGATTTACCTGTACACCCAATCGGGTGGCAGCTTTGACTTGGCGACTTGGCACAAATTGCCTTTGGGCTCGACCGCGCAAACTTATTTGTTCTTCGCCTTCTTTGCTGCTTTTGCGGTAAAGGTGCCGATGTGGCCGGTTCACACTTGGCTGCCAGACGTTCACGTGGAAGCGCCTACCGGTGGTTCTGCCGTGCTGGCTGCGATCATGTTGAAGCTGGGTGCTTACGGTTTCTTGCGCTTCTCCTTGCCGATTGCCCCAGATGCTGCCCGCGAATTCGCTTGGCTCATGATCGCTTTGTCGCTCGTGGCTGTGATCTACGTGGGCTTGGTGGCGATGGTTCAAGAGGACATGAAAAAGCTGGTGGCTTATTCGTCTGTCGCACACATGGGCTTCGTGAGCTTGGGCTTCTTCATCTTCAATGACATCGGTGTGTCGGGTGCCTTGGTGCAAATGATCGCCCACGGCTTTGTGTCCGCCGCCATGTTCTTGTCGATTGGCGTGTTGTACGACCGCATGCACTCGCGTGAAATCGCCAGCTACGGCGGTGTGGTCAACACCATGCCCAAGTTTGCAGCGTTTGCTTTGTTGTTTGCCATGGCGAACTGCGGTTTGCCAGGTACAGCCGGTTTCGTGGGCGAATGGATGGTCATTTTGGGTGCCATCAAGTTCAACTTCTGGATCGGTTTGGCCGCAGCGTCTGCCTTGATCTTTGGTGCGGCTTACACCTTGTGGATGGTCAAGCGCGTTTACCTCGGCCCCGTCGCGAACGACCACGTCAAAGAATTGACCGACATCAACGCGCGTGAGTTCTTGGTCATGAGCTTGCTGGCCATTGCGGTGTTGGCCATGGGTCTGTATCCCAAGCCTTTTACCGATGTGATGGACGCCTCGGTGGCCGACTTGCTCAAGCACGTTGCCCTGTCGAAGTTGCCCCAATAAAAGGGATAGAAGAATATGTTTGAAAAACTGAGCATCGCTGCGGTTTATCCCGAAGTTTTGTTGGCTGTGATGGCCATCGTGATTGCGTTGGTTGACTTGTTTGTCAAGTCGCCCCGTCGTACGCTGACCTACGCTTTGTCCATGGCCACCATCGGTGTGGTCGCTTACTTGGAAGCTTGTGCTGCCTCGCAAGGGCAAACCGTTTACAGCTTTGGCAACATGGTGGTGTCTGACCCCATGGGTGGTTGGCTCAAGTGCTTTGCGGCTTTGGCCGTGATGGTCACTTTTGTCTATGGACGCCCCTATGCCGCCGATCGCGACATGCTGCGCGGTGGCGAAATGTTCACCTTGGGCTTGTTTGCGCTCTTGGGCATGTTCGTCATGATTTCGGGCAACAACTTCCTCGTGTTGTACCTCGGCCTGGAACTCTTGACCTTGTCGAGCTACGCCTTGGTGGCCTTGCGTCGTGACAATGCGACCGCCAGCGAAGCCGCCATGAAGTACTTTGTGCTGGGCGCTTTGGCCAGTGGTTTCTTGCTCTACGGTTTGTCCATGCTCTATGGCGCAACCGGATCACTCGACATCAGCACGGTCTTCAAGGCTGTGGCGTCGGGCCAAATCAAGCACCAAGTGTTGGTGTTGGGCTTGGAGTTTGTGGTGTGCGGTTTGGCGTTCAAATTCGGTGTGGTGCCTTTCCACATGTGGATTCCTGACGTGTACCAAGGCGCCCCCACAGTGGTGACGTTGATGATTGGTGGCGCGCCTAAGTTGGCCGCCTTCGCCATGACCATCCGCCTCTTGGTCGAAGGCTTGTTGCCTTTGGCGGTGGACTGGCAGCAAATGTTGATGGTCTTGTCCATCGGTTCGCTGTTGATTGGTAACTTGGCCGCTGTGGCACAGACCAACCTCAAGCGCATGCTGGCTTTCTCGACCATTTCGCAAATGGGCTTTGTGTTGATTGGCTTGCTCTCGGGCGTGGTCAACGGCAACACGGCTGCTGCAGCCAACGCCTACAGCTCATCCATGTTCTACGTCATCACTTACGTGCTGACCACCTTGGCAACCTTCGGCATCATCTTGTTGCTGGCCCGCGAAGGGTTCGAGAGCGAAGAGATCACTGACCTCGCTGGCTTGAACCAACGCAGCCCCTTGTACGCTGGCGTCATGGCCTTGTGCATGTTCTCGTTGGCTGGCGTGCCGCCTTTGGTCGGTTTCTACGCCAAGCTGTCGGTGTTGCAGTCGCTCATCGCATCGGGTCAATCGGGTGCCATTGCCTTGGCCGTGTTTGCCGTGATGATGTCGCTGATTGGTGCCTTCTATTACCTGCGCGTGGTCAAAGTCATGTACTTTGATGCACCCATCACCGTCGCCACTGTGTCGGCTGGGACCGATGTGCGTGTGGTGTTGACCATCAACGGCGCCTTGATTTTGATCTTGGGCATGTTGCCCGGCGGTTTGATGGCCTTGTGTGCGCGTGCCATCGTGTCAACGCTCGGCACCTGATCGACAACTTTCCTACCAAGCCAGCCTCTGCGCTGGCTTTTTTCATGTCTGAACCTATGTCCTTACCCAACAGCCATTTGGTGGAACACACACTCGATCACGTGGAGTTGCTCAAAGGTCATTTTTTGCATGCCTTTCGCGACACCGTGCGCTTGCCCAACGGCGAGCAAGCCACACGCGAATTTGTCATTCACCCAGGCGCTGTGATGGTGATTGCCATGTTGGACGATGGCCGTTTGGTGATGGAGCGTCAGTACCGTTACCCCGTGCAACAGGTGATGATCGAGTTCCCGGCGGGTAAGTTGGACCCTGGTGAAGACCGTCTCGTCTGCGCTCAGCGAGAGTTACTTGAAGAAACCGGTTACCGCGCCACGGAGTGGGCGCACGCAGGCGTGTTGCACCCTGTCATCAGTTACTCCACGGAGTTCATTGACATTTGGTTTGCGCGTGGCTTGAGCCTTGGCGAGCGCCAGTTGGACGAGGGGGAATTTTTGGACGTGTTCACGGCCAGCCTCGACGAGCTCCTGGCGTGGTCGCGCGACGGGCAGCTGACTGATGCCAAAACCCTCACGGGTTTGTTGTGGCTGCAAAACCACCTCAGCGGCGCTTGGCCACTGACGTGGCAAACCGTTTGAGCCTCTGCGTTTGGCATTCACCTTGTGTGGCTTAATTTGCGCTTATGAAAGTTCTTGACCTCTATTGCAGCCAGCAGCACAGCTTTGAGGGCTGGTTCGCGTCTGAAGATGACTTTCAGAGCCAACTTGCACGAGGCTTGGTCACTTGCCCGCTCTGCGCCGATGCCGCCATCGTCAAAAAACTCAGCGCACCCAGGTTGAACTTGACGACATCGCGGGGCGAGCGTTCTGCTGGGCTTGCACGTCAAGTCGAGTCTGAGTTGATGCAAACAAAATCTGCTTCTGAGGTCTCTGAGGCTGCGACCACTCACGCACAAGAACCTCACGCACTAGAGCCTGCGCAACTGCAAGCTGCGTTACTGAAAATGGTGCGCCACGTGGTGGCCAATACCGAAGATGTGGGGAGCAGTTTTCCCGAAGAGGCACGCAAGATGCATTACGGTGAAACCGAACACCGCAACATCCGTGGACAAGCCAGCCCACAAGAAACCGAGGCTTTGTTGGACGAAGGCATTGCGGTGTTGCCTTTGCCCATGCCTGAGTCGGTCAAAGAGACGCTGCAGTAAGCCGCTTCACCAAGGCTTGCGTTTGTGCCAGTGCGTCAGGCGCATCACAAGGCACGATCAGCCGCTCATCCATGCCACGCAGCCAAGTCAGTTGACGTTTGGCCAGCTGACGCGTCGCAGCCGTGCCCAGTTCGCGCAGTTGTGGCAATAGGGTGTCGATGGGGACGTTGAAGTCCGCCGCGCGTTCTAACAATTCCCACGCTTGTCGGTAGCCCACACAGCGCATGCTGGGCAAGTCGATGTGTAAATCGCCGCGTGCACGCAAGGCGTGCATTTCGTTCAAAAAACCGCCATCCAACATCGCGTCAAAGCGTTGACCTACGCGTTCGTGCAACCAAGCGCGGTTGCTGGGCTCTAAAGAAATCAGCGGCATATTCAGCGCGGTTTGTTCGGCGCGCATGTGGGCGGCCTCCGCAAACCATTGCGACAGCGCCTTACCGCTGACACGCCACACCTCCAAGGCGCGCGAGATGCGCTGTGCATCGTTAGGCGCCAAGCGTGCCGCCGTTGTCGGGTCTACTTTCGCTAATTCGGCATGCATGCCAGGCCAGCCGAGGTCGATGGCTTGGTCTTCGATTTGGGCCCGCAGTTCGGGCTGCGCGGTCGGCAAATCATCAATGCCATCGCGCAGCGCTTTGAGGTAGAGCATGGTGCCGCCCACCACCAAAGGTAGCTTGCCGCGCGCGCGGATGTCTGTCATCAAGCTGGCCGCATCGCGTGCGAATTCGGCCGCGCTATAGGCGTGTAAAGGATCGCGAATGTCAATCAGGTGGTGAGGCACTTGGGCCAGTTCTTGCGCGCTGGGTTTGGCGGTGCCAATGTCCATGCCGCGATACACCAAGGCCGAGTCGAGGCTGATGATTTCGATGGGCAGCCATTGCGCAATGGCCAAGGCCGCAGCGGTTTTGCCGCTGGCCGTTGGGCCCACCAAGGCGATGGCGTCTAAGGGGCGGGCCGTCACGCTTTGGCTCCAGGCTGTCGCAGCACCAAGCCCCACGCTGACACGGCCGTCAGCAAGCTCCAAAACCCCAAGGTGTTGACCATCGGAAAGACGCTGCCGTCCGCTTGTGTGCCCAGCCACAGACCTGTGGCGAAAGCCGCCACCATCATCAAGAAACCACCCAAAGCAGACGCGGCGCCGGCGGCCTGCGGGAAGGGGCCAATGGCACCGCTTTGCCCACAAGGCTGATGAATGCCGTGACCCAAGATGAAGAAGTAATACGGCAGCATGATGCTGGGCACGCTGAGCCAGCCCAGCCACGCATTCAGCACCATCCAAGCGCCGCCAAACAAGCTCAAACATCCGCCAATGGCCACGGTATGCCGCACGCCAAAACGCTTGAGCAAACGTCGACACAGCAGCGTGCCATTCAAATACACAAAGGCCATGGAGAACAGCAGCAGCCCATATTCCCAGCGCGCCAGTTTCAACAGCCCAATGAACACGAAGGACGATGACGCCAAGAACGTGAAGAGTCCCACATAGGAGCACAGCGACACCGCGGTGAACGCTACAAACGTCGGGTGGCGCACGATGTGCCACCAAGTTTGCACCAGCACCTGGCCTCGCAGCGCTTGCAGATTTTTGACCTGCACCGTTTCTTCAAACTTCCACGCGACCACCAGCCAAGAGAGCAAGCCAAAAGCCGCCACCAAGCCGAGTGCCGCGTGCCAGTTCCAAAGGTCGGTGAGCAGGCCGCCCAGCGGTGCGCAGATCGCGGCCATCACGCCCAAACCTGTCAGCGCTTTGGACATCACACGCGCCCCCACTTCGGGCATGTACAAATCGCGCACGATGGCACGGCCACACATCACCACCGCACCCATGGCTGCGCCCTGTAGAGAGCGCCAGAGGATGAGCTGCGCCATGGTGGTTGACAACACACAACCCATTCCTGCCAACGCAAATGCCGCCAAGCCACACAGCAAAATCGGTTTGCGTCCAAAGCGGTCAGACAAGGGCCCCCACACCAGCTGCGAAGTGCCAAAAGCCAGCAGCAGCGCGTTCAAGGTCAGGTGCGCTTGTGCCACCGATGCCTGGAGGTCTGCGGTGATCGCGGGCAGGGCGGGTAAGTACAAATCGGTGGCAACGGGCTGAATGCCCAAGAGCAACGACAGCAGCCCAACAATCAGTTTGGGTGACATCAACGACCGCGCAAAAAGAGAGCGTCAAGTTCGCGCATGGTGAGTTGACGCCAAGTCGGGCGGCCGTGGTTGCATTGGTCGGAGCGTTCGGTGACTTCCATTTGGCGCAGCAGCGCGTTCATTTCGTCAAGGGTCAGGCGTCGGTTGGCGCGCACCGCGCCGTGGCAGGCCATGGTGGCCAGCAGTTCGTTGCGCGCGCGTTGCACCACGGTGCTGGCATCGTGCTGCGACAACTCTGCCAACACGCTGCGGGCGAGGGCAACAGCATCACCTTGCGCCAAGCTGCTCGGTACGGCGCGGACGGCCAAGGTTTTGGCGGACAGTGCCGAGATTTCCAAACCCAATTCCTGGAGGGTTTGCACATTGGCCTCAGCCGCTGCGATTTCTTGTGCAGTGGCTGGAAAACTGGCGGGAATCAACAGCGGCTGGCTGGCCATGTGCTGCGTGTCAACTTGGGTTTTGAGTTGCTCGTAGACGATGCGCTCGTGCGCCGCGTGCATGTCGACCAAGATCAAGCCTTGGGCGTTTTCCGCCAAGATGTACACGCCATGCAGTTGCGCCAAGGCTTTGCCCAACGGCCAAGACTCGGCGGACGCTGAGTTCGCAGCGTTCAACGATGCATGACTGGCGCTGGTTGTGAGGGGCGAGGTGGCACCGGTGCTTCCGAACCCGGTGTCGTTGAGAAAAGCAGAACCTGCATCGCGGCTAACCATCGGCGTCCCATCAAATTGGGTTTGCGCAGACTCGTGAGCAGGCAAGCCTTTGGGGGCGGTGGATTGCCACAAGGCGCTGAGGTCGGACACGCGGTTGCCCGCCAAGGGCATGGCTGCTTGTTGCCAATGCGCTTGAGGCCAGGCGCCTGGGCTGGGCTTGAGTTGTACACCGTTGTCCGCTGCCAAATTCGCATCCGTCGCGGTCAACGCCGCAGCCGCCAACAAGTTGGCGCGAGGCACGGCCAAGGCGTTTTCAACCGCGTGGCGCACAGCTTGATGCACCTCGCGGCTGTCGCGAAAACGCACCTCAATCTTGGTGGGATGCACGTTGACGTCCACCCGCGTGGGGTCGATCTCTACATACAAGGCATAAACCGGCTGGCGGTGTCCGTGCAACACATCTTCATAGGCGCTGCGGGCGGCGTGGGTGAGCACTTTGTCGCGCACATAGCGGCCGTTGACATACGAGAACTGGTGATCGCCACGCGAACGCGCCGCATCGGGCACACCCGCGCGACCCACCACCGTCACGTTGCCGGAGCGGTAATTCACGGCGACCGAGTTCTCTAGAAAATCATCACCCAACACGTCGGCGAGTCGGCGGTCTAGGGCCAAGCGTTGGGCGAGTGGCAAGGCATCGACGGAAGGGACGTTGAGGTCCGAGTCTGCGTGGGCTTGTGCCTCGGCTGCATGTGCATCGGCTGCATGTGCATCGACGGCATGTGCCGTGGCGGACTGCGCGCGCCATTGCTCAACCAACTTGCCTTCGTGCCAAATGGCAAAACCCACTTCGGGGCGCGTCAACGCATGGCGACGAACCGCCTCGACGCAGTGCGCCAATTCGGTGTTGTCTGTTTTTAAGAATTTGCGGCGTGCAGGCGTGCTGTAAAACAGCTCTTTGACTTCGATGGTGGTGCCTTGCGCACGTGCCGCCGCTTGCAACTCGCCGCTGCGCGCATCGAGCAGCATGGCCATGTCTTGTGAGGCGGTGCGCGACAAGACGGACAACTCAGACACCGACTCAATCGCGGCCAAGGCCTCGCCCCTGAAACCCATCGTGCCCACCGACTCCAGCTCGTTCAGGCTGGTGATCTTGCTCGTGGCATGCCGCTTGAGCGCAATGGGGAGCTCATTGGCGGGGATGCCCACGCCGTTGTCTTCCACGCTGATCAGCCGCACACCGCCCGCCAACAAACGCACGGTGATGAGTGTGGCGCCCGCATCTAAGGCGTTGTCGACCAACTCGCGCACCACTGAGGCGGGGCGTTCTACCACCTCGCCAGCGGCGATTTGGCTGATGAGTTCGTCGGGGAGTTCGCGGATCGCGCGTGGAGGTTGGGTAGCAGGTTGCACTGGGCGATTTTAGAGGCAGGGCTAATCACCCCTATGGAACCCATCACACTCTTGCTCGACTTCATTTTGCACATTGACCGCTACATCGAGGGCTTTGTGCAGGCCTATGGCGTCTGGGTGTATGCCCTGCTGTTCCTCATCATTTTTGTGGAGACGGGTTTGGTGGTCATGCCGTTTTTGCCGGGCGACTCGTTGTTGTTTGTGGTGGGTGCCATGTGTGGTGTCGGTTTGATGGACTACGGCTTGTCGGTCGCGCTACTGCTTGCGGCGGCGGTGGCTGGTAACCAGACCAACTACACCATCGGGCGATTTTTTGGTCCGAAAGTGTTTGCATGGGAAGACTCGCGCTTTTTCAACCGCCATGCCTTTGACCAAGCCCACGCGTTTTACGAGCGCTACGGTGGCGTCACCTTGATCGCGGCGCGTTTTATGCCTTTTGTGCGCACCTTTGCCCCGTTTGTGGCGGGTGTGGCGCAGATGTCGCGCCGTAAATTCACCTTCTTTGATGTGGCGGGCGGTGCTTTGTGGGTGGGCGGCATCGTGAGCGCTGGCTATTTCTTTGGCAACATTCCTTGGGTGAAGTTGCATCTCGACAAAATCATTTGGTCCATGATTTTGATTCCCGGCGCTCTGGCAATTTACGGCTCTTGGAAAGCTTCGCGCCAACCCATTGAAAAGCAGTGACAGGCGTTAATCAGGTGCTTTTTTCCAGAAACTGAAACTTTGCACCATGATTTTCAGGGTGAACAGCACAATCAATGTGCCCAATAAATCGCCTACCATCATTACCAATGCGCTGGCAATGAAATCATCGGTTTTACCGTTCCAGAAATACCAAAGTTGGTGAACCAGTGCGCTGATGACTGCAAATAGTGCAGATAGTTTGAGTATTCCAATGACTTTGAGATTATTTAAATTCTTATCCAATTTGAAATGATGCATCGCCACTTGACGTGCCAAATACGGGGCGAGGCCAGCCATTGAACCATTCAGCACCATTGAGACGTAATTGCCGTCAAAGTAAAGCAAATACGTGATGAGTGTTGAGGCCAAGGCAATTCCGATGACCCCATCAGCAAGAAACAATAGGACAAATGCCAGCCGCAAGCCGCTGGGTAAAAATATCCAATCCACACGGTGAGAGAAATTCAAAGAACCAAACAAGCTCATATTCAATCGGTACAGCAAAAAATAGCTGATCGATGTGAGGGCGATGATGGCAAGGCGTTGTCGGAGGGACACGGTGATTGAATTTTCTTTTAGCGAAAATATCAATGTATCACGATAATGAATGGTTAATTACAGTTGATTGCTGAATTGCAGCGTGGCATCAATTAAATTGGTTTTATATTTCATCAAACAAATCAAATATAAATATTTATTCAATTTATCCGTTGATTTCTGCGCGCTTTATATCGCGCAGCATGAACAAATAAAGACTTTCGACTTTCTCACGCGCCCAAGGTGTTTTGCGTAAAAACTTGAGGCTGGAGCCCACACTGGGATCGTGTGTGAAACAGCGAATGGCAATGCGCTCGCCCAAGCCCTCCCAGCCGTAATGGTCGGCCAATTCGGTGACGATTTTTTCTAAGGTTAGCCCGTGCAGGGGGTTGCGCGCTTGTGGGTTTGGCGATGAGGAGGTCATGGGGTTTTTAGGCGTTGGCAGCAATTTGTGAAACTGCATGGATGAGCCGGTCAATGTCGGCATCCGTGGTGGTGGTGTGCGCGCTTGCGCGAAGGATGTCCGTCAGGCCTCGGGCTTGCATATCGAGTGGTGTGAAAGCGAGCCCGTTCAAGGCGACGTCAATACCCTGTGCGTTGAGTCGCGCCTGCGCCACTTTGGCGTTGCAGTGATCGAACGTGAACGACACCAAGCCAGACTGCGCCACACCGATATCGCGCAGTTGTACGTTGGGAATGTGAGCCAGTGCCTGACGGATGGCTTGGCTTTTCGCAAAGACGCTGTGTTGAATGTTTTCAATGCCTTGGGTCAGCGCCTCTTCAAGCGCTTGGCCTAGCCCCAAACGTGCCGCGATGCCCGCTTCGGAGGTTTCAAAACGGCGTGCATCTTGGCGTAGCGTGAACCGCCCTTGTGCGAAAGGGGCTGTGAAGTGGTCCACCACAGGCGGTGTCAGCGCTGAAAGAAAGGCCCGTCGCACATAGAGCAAGCCCGTGCCACGCGGCCCGCGTAGCCATTTTCGTCCGGGTGTTGTCAGCACATCGCATTCCAACGCACGCACATCCGCGGGCAGTTGTCCCACAGCCTGAGCCGCATCGAGAAAGAACGGTATGCCAGCGGCGCGAGTCAGTGCGCCAACTTTGGCTGCAGGTTGAATCAGGCCTCCGTTGGCGGGAAGCCAAGTCAGTGACACCAAGCGAACACGGTGGTCCAGCATGTGGGTTAGCGCGTCTAGGCACACCTCACCCGTGGCTGTGCAGGGGATGACTTCGAGCGAGGCGCCGCTGCGTTGGGCCATGTGTGCGAGCGCCGCGTAGTTGCCGCCCCATTCGCTGCGAGCCACCAAAATGCGATCGCCCTGAGAGAAATGGAGGCACGACAGCACATCGCGCCAACCTCGTGAGTGGCTGTCGGTCAAAGCCACTTCATCCGTGTCGCAATTCAGCAGTTGGGCAGCACGGGCGTAAACCTGGTCGAGCGCGGCTTTCCGATGCATGGCCGCAGCGTAGCCGCCGATGCGGCTTTCTAATTGCAAATGGGCCACCACCGTGTCGAGCACGGCGGGAGACATCAACGATGCACCGGCGTGGTTGAAGTAAGCCAAGTTTGACGTTGCCATGGCGTTCAGGTGTTTCGGGTGCGAGCCAGCGGTGGGTTGCGTGAGAAGTAGCGCTCAATACTTTTCATCAACGCGTTGGCGAGTTCGTTTTGGTAGCTCTCGCTGGTCAGTCGGGCTTCTTCGTCGGGGTTGCTGATGAAGGCGGTTTCGACCAACACGCTGGGAATATCGGGCGCTTTAAGCACAGCAAAACCAGCTTGCTCGACTTGCGGTTTGTGCAGTTTGCCAATGCGCCGAATTTGCCCCAGCATTTCGCTGCCTAGCTTGAGGCTGTCGTTAATTTGGGCGGTGGTGCTCATGTCCAGCAGGGCGCGTTGCACGGTGGCGTCTTGGGTTTTGATGTTCAGCCCACCCACCAAGTCGGCGCGGTTTTCTTGGTTCGCCATCCAACGGGCTGCGGCGCTAGAGGCTGCGCCCTGACTGAGCGCAAACACGCTGGCGCCTTTGGCCTGCGGCGTCAAGAACGCATCGGCGTGCAGGCTGACAAACAAATCGGCCTGAACGCGCCGCGCTTTGTCGACCCGCACTTGCAGCGGCACAAAGAAGTCGGCGTCGCGCGTGAGGTAGGCGCGCATGGGTAAGTTGCCGTACTTGGTTTTGATGACGGTGTTGTTGATGCGGTCACGCATGCGGTGGGCGATTTGCAGCACCACGTCTTTTTCTTTGGTGCCGCGTGGGCCAATCGCACCGGGGTCTTCGCCGCCGTGCCCCGGGTCGAGCGCCACGATGATGAAGCGCTCGCTGCCTTGGCTGGCGTTGTTGCCCACCGAGGCTGCGGAGGTGAACGGCGTTGAAGCACTTGAAGCGCTGGACGCTGGGGCCTGCGCAGCCAATGGCTGTGGTTGCCGGTTTTGACTGGCCAGCAAATCACCCAAGGGGTCAGAGGGGTTGCCCAAGGTGGAGGCAGAGACAGGGGGCGTGGCGGTCATGGAGGGCACGTGGGTGTTCGTGCCGTTGAGCCGGTCCACGATCAACGCTTCCAGCGGATCAGCCACTTTGGTGGGGTAAAGGTCTAACACCAAGCGGTGTTGGTAGCGCGCCCCGCCCGCGCTGACGGGTTGCAGGTTGAACACCTGGGGCTGCACCATTTGCCGCAAGTCCAGCACCAAGCGCACGGTGGTGGGGGTGTATTGGCCCACGCGTACACCGGTGATGTAGGGGTCGTCCGAGCGCACTTTACCGACCAATTCGCGCAGCGCGGGGTTGAGTTCGATGCCGTCGATGTCCACCGCCAAGCGGGGTGGGTTGGCCACAAACAGGGGCGTGGTTTTGAGGGCAGTGTCGCTCTCAATCGTCACCCGCGTGTAGTCGACGGCGGGCCACACACGCACGGCCACGATGGTGGCACCCAGCGCGATGTCGGCGCTGCCCAGCAGCAAGGCCAAGGTGCCGCCTTTGAGCACGGTGCGTCGATCTAAGGCTTTGTTCATGCCAACAGTGCCTGTCCGCGTGCGGTGTGGGCGTGCAGGGTGACGCTGCGCTGCTCGTCGTCACCCACTTGAATGTGCATTTCTAGATCGGGGTGGGGCATGACGCCTTGGGCGTTTTGCGGCCACTCGCACAGCGTGAGGCCGGGGCTGGCGAAGATGTCACGAAAACCCGCGTCTTCCCACTCCCGCGGGTCGCTGAAGCGGTAAAAGTCGAAATGCCAAATGTGCCCGGCAGCCACGTCGTAGGGTTCAACCACGGCATAGGTCGGGCTCTTGATGCGGCCTGCCACGCCGAGCGCACGCAAGAGGTGGCGAACGAACGTGGTCTTGCCCGCGCCCAAGTCGCCCTGCAGTGTGATGCAGGCATGCAGGCCATTTGCAGCGCGCACCAAAGCCTGCGCCAGCTGGTGTGCAAAGGCAGCGGTGGCGGCTTCATCGGGCCACGAGAGGGTTTTTACAATGGCGGAATTCTTCAAGGAAGTCGGTTGTCTAGTTTTCACCAATTATTGCTATCAGAAATTCAGAATTTGGGGAATTCCCTAGGATTTTCCCAAATTGCGGTGGCACCTTTGGATTTGTCGTCTGCCGAGCCGCATTTGCAAGCCTGGTTGGCTCAAAATTTCCACGGCGAGATGGACTACATGGCCCGCCACGGCATGAAGCGCGCCCGACCCGCCGAGTTAGTGCCGGGCACCTTGAGCGTGGTGACTGCGCGCATGAACTATTTGCCGCAAGACACCCAGGCCGATTGGCAAAACGTGGAGTGGCAACGGCTGCGCGACCCGACGCAGGCGGTGGTGTCGCTGTATGCCAGAGGGCGCGATTACCACAAGGTGCTGCGCCAACGCTTGGACACTTTGGCGCGCCAAATTGACGCCTTTTTGGTGGCGCAAGCGGCGGCGTTGCCCCAAGACGGTTTGCAATACCGCGCCTTCACCGACTCCGCGCCCGTGTTGGAGGCCGAGTTGGCCGCCCGCAGCGGGCAGGGCTGGCGCGGCAAGCACACCTTGGTGCTCAACCGTGAGGCAGGTTCGATGTTTTTCTTGGGCGAGATTTTTCTCAACATCGCCCTGCCGGCCTCTGAGCCCACCAGCGCGCATTGCGGCCAATGCACCGCTTGCATCGACGTGTGCCCGACCCAAGCCATCGTTGCGCCCGGCGTGGTGGACGCGCGGCGTTGCATTTCGTATTTGACGATTGAGCACGCGGGCCCCATCGACGAAGCCCTGCGTCCCTTGATGGGCAACCACATTTACGGCTGCGACGACTGCCAGCTGATTTGCCCTTGGAACAAGTTTGCCCAAACCTCCAGCCTGCCCGACTTTGACGCACGCACGGGTCTGGTGGGGCAAGACATCGCCCGCTTGTTAGCGTGGACCGAAGACGAGTTTTTGCGCAACACCGAAGGCAGCCCCATTCGCCGGATAGGGTACGCGCGTTGGGTGCGCAACCTCGCGGTAGCAGCGGGCAATGCCCTGCGCCAAGGCGCGGACGCCAGGTTGACGCAAAGCTTGCAAGCCCACCTCACGCACGAAAGTGATGTGGTGCGGGAGTGTGTGCAGTGGGCGCTTAAACAATCAGCAATTTAATGTGAGTGGCGATCTCTGCTTTAGTCCTTGACCACGATCGCCGTGGCCTGAGCGTCCTTGTACATCGCCTCACCGTGTGCTTGCTTTCCAAAGTCACGCAATAGTGCCTGCACTTTGTCTGAGGCCAAATAGTCACCAAACTTTTTGGCGGTTTCAGCGCCTGGGGTGGGCTGGGCCAAATACAGCGTGTGATACGGGTTGGCCAAGAGGGCCCCGCCTCTGAACAGCTTTTGCAGCTTGGGCATGTTCTGTCGCTGAACAATGAATGTGCTGGAGTCCGTCAAAAAGTAAGCGCCTTCATCGTTGGCGCGTTTCATACTGGCGGTCATGAAGTCCTTGGTGACGATCAGCATGGCGCTGTCAGGCGTTCGTCCAGCTGCCTTCCAAATCTCATTTTCTTTTTGATGTGTGCCTGAGTTGTCGCCACGCGATACGAACTTGGCTCCTGAGTCTTGAATGCGTTTGAACGCATCTATGGCGTCATTGGCAGACGCAACTTTTGCTGGATCACTGGCTGGGCCCAAAATCCAGAACTCGTTTGAACCGATGAGGTTTCGTCCCTTTGCCCATCCGTCGGCCAGCGCTTTGCGTTCAGCAGGCGGCGCGTGTGCGAGCACCATGTCCACTTTGCGTTCTTCCAACAACCGCATGGCTTGACCCGATCCAGCTTTGTACCAAGTCACCGTGGCGTCGTGTGTTTTTGCGAAATCAGTCGCCAAGACTTCCAACAGACCCAGTTCGCCCGGACTGCCCGTGGCCAGTGAGAACTTGTTTTGACCATTGCCCCAGACGTCGCTGGGTTGCGAAGCGGGTTGCGCGAAGGCAGTCATGAGGCTCAGTGTTGTGATGGCAAGAAAAGTCAGTGGTTTGGTTTTGCTAAGAATTCGCATGTGGGCCTCATGAAGTGCTACTAGCTTATGGGCGGCGCAATACCGTCGCAATATGTTGTCGGTTGCATAACAGTCCAATGCGCCAACCACGATCGTCCCAGTTAACATCCAGTCATGGCATTTTTCACGCGTTTGATACTCACCTTGTTTGGCATGGCTTTCGCTGCGTTGTTTGCCGTCGTTGTGTTGTTTTGGTTGGCCTTGTATGTGGCGTTTGCC
>CANBRM010000049.1 GCA_947371915.1 Comamonadaceae bacterium
GTGTTAGTTTGATCTGAGTGCGATAACCCATCTAGAAGTTAGGAGCTTGGGCGCTTAAGGTTTCACCTTGGCAGGGTACACCCTTTAATTGCTAGCCAAGGCTCACCCCACCGTACCTCCACCCCCACTTTTTCATTTGGGTCCCCCCGGCACGGTTACATACTAATCTGCTAAAACGATTGTGATGCCTGTTGTCGTGGGTTCGAGCACCATCAGCCACCTTCGGCGTTTGACGGATTTGTGGAGTAACCAAACTTGCCTCACCTACGTGCTTGGCTCATTTTCGAACGCAGCCGCAAAAGCTTTCCTTACAAAGCTCGCACATTCACGTCCCTCGCGAACGGCCCTGTACGCGCTTTGGGCGACAAGACTGGCACAGTGAAGTTCTTGGCTGATCCCGCGACCGATGGATCTTGGGCGTGCACATGGTGGGTCCACAGGTGTCTGAGTTGATCGCCGAAGCTGTGGTGGCGATGGAGTTCAAGGCGTCTGCCGAAAACATCGCTCGCATTTGCCATGCGCATCCTTCGTTTTCTGAGGCGACGAAAGAAGTGGCCTTGGCGGTGGACAAGCGTTCCTTGAACCTCTAAGAAGTTTCAAGCCTTAACGCTATATAGCTTGCTGGCGGCCGCGGGCTTTTTACATCTACGTTATCCAATTTGACGTTCAATTGTTGCAAACATGCTTTGGCCCAGCCGTTTGTAGTTGCATGTTGCACATCAGTCACTGATTGCTTTTGAGACAATCGCGGCAGTTTTTTAAAGTACTTCATGATCAAACGATTTTTTCTGACGGCCATCTCACTGTGCCTCTTTGGACTGGCCAATGCGCAAGACCTGCGCACCATCACGATAGTGGTGCCTTTTTCAGCAGGCTCTGCGCAGGACGTTTTTGCTCGCTTGATCAGTGAACCGTTGGGTCAGGAGTTGCAATCACGTGTGACGGTCATCAACAAACCAGGGGCAGGTGGCACGATTGCTTCGGCCTATGTTGCCAGTGCCAAACCCGACGGGCTGACCTACTTGATGGCCAGTTCCAATCATCATTTGGCGGGAGCGTTATTTCCCAACTTAACGTACCACCCGCTTGACAGCTTTCGTGGCGCAGCTTTTTTTGGATTTTCAGACTACGTGTTGATCACTTCAGAAAGCATGCGAACGCCGGATTTAGCTTCCTTTGTTGCACGTGTGAAGTCCAATCCCAACAAATTTAATTACGCGTCAGCAGGAAACGGCAGCAACACCCATGTAGGCATGCTTAGTTTTTTGAAAACCGCCAATTTACAAATGGCGCATATTCCACTCAAAGGAACTGGCGAAGTCATCAACGAGGTTTTGTCCGGTCGCATTCATGGAGCCATGGTTTCACCTTTAAGTATTTATGGCTATCGCGATGACCCAAGACTCAAGCTACTAGCGACTTCTGGCAGTAGTCGTTCAGATTTTTTGCCCAATTTGCCCACGCTTTCTGAGTCTGGTTATGCCAAATTTAAGTGGGTTGCTTGGGCGGGTCTTTTGGCACCTGCAGCCACGCTTGGCGACAAAGTTGAAGAGATGAACCGAGCGGTGACAAAAGTCATCAATGATCCAATTATGAAATCTCGTTCCAATCAAATGGGCATATCGCCTAGATCAATGGCACGAGGGCAATTTGAAGGTATCTTGAAAGACGATTGGCTACACACCTCGTCATTGGTTGTTCAATTCAAGATCGTTCAAGATTGACGGAGTGATGTTGAAAAACAAGGTGCTTGATCAAGCGTTCAGATAAAGCGGTTTGTAAGCTGTTTTTGTAGCAAATTTTGAGCTTTCGGTGCGCCCAGGTGTCTTTTATGGGAATCACCACCAAGCCCCAAACGCTTGCGTATTGGTCTGCAAAATTTGCTGAGCAAACAAGGACGCCAACGCCATGCGCAACCATTTTTAAGCCGCTCTCCCATAAATCAACTTCGACTTTGATGCGTATGTTTGGAAGGTCACTGTCAATTCCACCAGATCGCCTCAACAGAGCTTCGGTGTGCCGGGTGTTCTTGGTCGCCACCATTTCGTATTTCAGCACCTCTTTAAAATCCACCGACTTCAGCTTTGAAAGAGGGTGTCCTTTGGGAGCAACGACCGCCAGTTGATCTTCGGTGTAGTTGACGGTTTGTAAATCACTGGTTTCAGTGTTGTCCCAAATGATGCCCAGCGATGCCACCCCATCGCGGACGGCTTGAACAACATCCTTGCTGACCATCATCTCATTGACAACCATTTGAACGTTGGATTGCTCGCTCAGTGCCATGAAAGAGGCTAAGTCATTGGTGAGTGCCGCGCCCACATTTGAACTACTCGAAGCAATTGTGATCGTGCCGCTGTAGCCAACATTTTTATGCTTTAAAAGCGACGTAATTTTTTCTGACTCAATGAGCAACTTTTTGGCGTATTCGCGCAGCATCATCCCTTCGGGGGTTGGCTGCACAGCATGCCCAACGCGTTTGATCAATTTCGTATTTAACTGATCTTCAAGTTTCGCTAGACGCTTGGTAATCGCCGACCGATCCAATTTTTCACGTTCCGCAACCCGCTGAATGCTGCGTGCGTCACACACCTCGACAAATAAGCGCAGCGTGATGAGGTCTAGATCTGTCATATGGAAGGTTGGCTTTTTTGTAATTGCCTCAATGGCAAATTAAATGTAGGTCAATCTTCGCTGTTTGATTTACGAAAGCATCTCTGTTGCCAAATTGACTCTTTGTCGATGCCCATTTGGCACTTTTTTTGTTTGCTTTGATTTGTATTCTTGTTGCCGTTTTTGGCAATTTTATGAGTTCAGTAACAACAAAGTGTTTGCTTTCATGGGTCATCCTAATGATGAGTCCGTTTGCACTGGTGAGTGCCTGTGCTGAGGCACGACTGCGCCTCGATTTGCGCGACCTCCTCACGATGGCCGTCAGCAGTCACCCTGCCATTCAAGCCCAACAATCCTTGGTCGGCGCCGCGCAAGACAACGTCAGCGGTGCTCGCTGGCAATACTTTCCCACTCCCTCGGTCTCGGTGCAAAACGCCAGAACCGGCGCCACCGACCCTGCCTATGCGGGTGATTCGCGTGTCACGGTTTTAGCCTTGACCCAGCCTTTGTGGACCGGTGGCCGCATTGAAGCCGGTGTCGACAAAGCCCAAGCCTATGCCCAAGGTGCCGCCGCGGGTTTGGCTGAGTCGCAGCAGCAACTCGCCATTCGCGTGGTGCAAGCCTATGGCGACTGGCTCAGCGCGTACCGCAAACGTGGGGCCTACCAAGTGGGCCAAGCCCAACACATTCGCCTCAAAGACCAAGTGGCCCGCCGCATCACCGAAGGCCAAGCGGCTGCGAGCGATTTGGCTTTGGCCCAAGGCCGTTTGGCCAGTCTGGACGCCGACACGGCCTTGGCCATCACGCAAGAAGAGGTCAGTCTGGCCCGCCTGTCGCAGCTGCTGGGTCAACCCGTGACGGCCAAGTCTTTGACCGGTTCCCTGGCCGAGCCCTTGCCCAACAGCCTGAGCGTGAGTGAGTTGCTGGCCCAAGCCCAAAGCTATTCCCCGTCGTTGGCCCGCGCACGCAGCAATGCCCAGGCTCAACTTGCGGCCATCCAAGAAGCCCAAAGTGCCACCTTGCCCGACGTGTCGTTTCGCTGGGAGCAGCAACACGGCAATTTCAACTACCTCGGTGGGCCCACGCACACCCGTGGCTTTGTCAACCTCAGCAGCCGCCTTGGGGCCGGCTTGTCCAACTTCGCCGCCATCAGCGAAGCCGTGCAACGCCACGCTGCCGCAGAGGCCGACACCGAGTCTCAACTGCGCAGCCTGAGCGAGCAAGTCATGACCGACCACGCCTTGCTGGTCACCTCGCAAAGCCGCCGCCAAGCGCTGCAAACCTCGGCCGAGCTGGCCGACCAAGTGCTCGCCTCGTGGGATCGTCAATACCTGTCGGGTCGCAAAAGTTGGCAAGACCTCATGAACTCCGCCCGCGAGCAAGTGCAAGTGCAAGCCCAACTCGCCGACCTTGAAGGCTCTCAGCTCGTGGCCTCGTGGCGACTGGCCCTGACCACCGGTCAGCTTCAAGTGGCCGCAGGGCAGCTCCAAATCTCCAGCACGTCATCAGACGTGCGTGCTGAACAGAAATAAAACACATGACTTCAGCACACTCTGAAACCCTCAACCCAGCGATCGGCCAAGCGTCTTCTTCGCCCCATTCGCCTCAGTCTCCAGAACTACCGCGCTTGCTCGCGGCCTTGCTGCGTCTGGCCGAACTCCAACGCGAGCCGGTAGACCGCCTCGCCCTGCAAGAGGCCGTGCAACACGTCCAAGCCGAAGATGACTCAGCAGGTGCGGGCAAGATACAAACCCCCGCGCAGCAAATCACCCGCCTCACGCGCCACCTCGGTCTCAAGAGCGCCCGCTGGCTCAAAGCCGCCGATCCCTCCCAAGTGCCCGCCTTGGTGCACGACCCCATCGACGGCTGGGGCGTTCTGGTCGGACAAAACGCCCAGCAGCAATGGGTGGTCTTGCGCTGGGACGACATCAAGCGTGCCTGGTCCGAAGGCCTGCACGACGACCCCACGCCGCTGCACATCGCCAAGCTGCGTTTGTCTGCCCCCTTCGAGCTGGGCAAAAGCCCCGTTTTCGCCCTCATTCGCACCGAGATCGCCGCCCAAAAGGGCCGCCTCATCGAAGCCGCCGCAGGCGGCTTGATCATCGGCATCTTGGGGCTGATCACGTCGTTTTATTCGATGCAGATCTACGACCGCGTCATTCCCACGGGTGCCATGCAAACGCTCATGGTGCTGAGCTTGGGTGCCTTGATCGCCATTGGCTTGGACTGGATAGCCCGCAGTGCTCGCACGCAGCTGTACGAGAACATCATCGATGAGGTGGACAAGCGCATGGCCCGCACGGTCTACCTGCGCTTGCTGGCCGTGCGTCTGGACCAGCTGCCCCGCAGCGTGGGCAGCCTGGCCTCGCAAATGCGTGGCTACGAGAGCGTGCGCAGCTTCCTCACCCAAGTCACCACCAGCGTGTTGGTCGACATACCGTTTGCGCTGTTGTTCTTGGTCATCATGGCCCTCATGAGCGGCGCATTGGCGTTGGTGCCCTTGCTGTTTTTTGTGGCCGCGTTGAGCTTAGGCCTGTCCACCAGAACGCGCATGGAAGAGCTGGCCAAACAAGGTGCCAAAGCTGGCAACTTCAAAACTGGCTTGCTGGTTGAAACGGTAGAGGGCGCTGAAACGCTCAAATCAGGGCAGGGCGGTTGGCGCATGCTCGGGCGCTGGCTGCACAACGTAGACGAAGCGCGTGACGCCGAGCTGCAATCGCGCAACTTGAGCGAGCACTTCCAGCATCTCATCTCCAGCTTCCAGCAAATGAGCTACGTGCTCTTGGTGGCCTTTGGCGCTTATTTGGTCAGCAAAGGCGAGCTCACTCAAGGCGGCTTGATCGCTTGCACCATTTTGTCGGGCCGCGTGCTCAGCCCTGTGGCGGCAGTGGCCGCACAAGCGCTGCAATGGTCTTACGCCAAAGCTGCCCTAGAAGGCTTGGATGCGCTGTGGCGTTTAGAAAACGACCACCACGACCACGAACCCGTGGTGCTCGACAACGTGCACGGTAACTACCAGTTCGACAAAGTCACCGCCCGCTACGGTGCCAGCCCTGCCTTGGTCATCCCCCAGCTCAGCATCAAAGCGGGTGAGCGCATCGGCATCATCGGCCCTGTGGGCGCTGGCAAAACCACCTTGTTGCGCCTGCTCTCGGGCATGTACAAGCCGCAAGAAGGGCGCATCTTGCTCGACGGTGTGGACCTCAGCCACATCGCCAAAGCCCCGCTGTCCGAGCGCATTGGTTACTTGCAGCAAGAAGGGCGCTTGTTCGCGGGCACCTTGCGCGAGAACCTGCTCTTGGGTCTGGCCGACCCAGGCGATCCGGTCATCTTGGCTGTGGCCCAGCGCACAGGCCTCATGCAAGCGGTCATCACGCCGCACCCGCGGGGTTTGCAACAAGAAATCTTTGAAGGCGGCACAGGCCTCTCGGGTGGGCAACGCCAGCTCGTCAACCTCACCCGCGTGGTGCTGCGCGAGCCCGCCATTTGGTTGCTCGACGAGCCCACCTCGTCGGTGGACGGCAACAGCGAGCTGCAAATCAAACAGCTCATCCACCAAACCCTGCAGCCCCAGCACACCTTGGTGCTGGTCACCCACAAGCCCGACATGCTGCAACTGGTGGACCGCATCTTGGTGGTGGCCAACCACCAAGTGGTGATGGACGGCCCCAAAGCGCAGGTCCTCGCTCGTCTGAACGCGAACACACCTACAAACGTCAACGCTAATGCCAACGGAGCCGCCGCATGATGGCCCATCGTCCTTCCAAAATGCTCAGCCTGGTCATCTTGACCGTGGTGCTGTTTGTGGTCTGGTCCAGCGGGTTTGACATCGATCAGACCGTGCGCGCCCAAGGCCAGCTCATCCCCGGTGGGCGCACCCAAGTCATCCAAGTGGTCGATGGCGGTGTGCTGTCCGAGATTCGTGTGCAAGAGGGCGACACCGTCAAAGCCGGCCAAGTGCTGGCCGTGCTCGAGCCCGATCGCGCCAAAGCAGCCTTTGACGAAGCGCATGCCAAACACACCGCCTTGCGCGTAGTGTTGCACCGCGCCCAAGCCGAGGCCAGTGGCACAGCCCCCGCGTTTGGTCGTGAATTTGCAGGCTACCCAGAGCTGGTCGCCGCACAAAACAAGCTCTACACCCAGCGCAAACAAAGCCTAGACGACGCACTCGCCATGCAACAAGAAGCCATGGGCTTGGCCAAAGAAGAGCTGCAAATGAACGAGCGTTTGTTTGCCGGTGGCGACATCAGCCGAGTCGAGGTCTTGCGTGCGCAGCGCCAAGTCAGCGACATCCAGTCGCGCATCTTCGACATCCGCAACAAGTACCTGCAAGACGCCCGCGCAGAAGCGGCCAAACAAGAAGAGGAAATCTCCAGTCAGCGCTACCGCCAAGAAGACCGTCGTTACGCCTTGTCTCAAACCGAGCTGACGGCCCCTGTCGACGGCGTGGTGAAGTACCTGCGGGTCACCACCGTGGGGGGGGTGCTGCGTGCGGGTGATGAGCTCATGCAAATCTCGCCCACCGATGGCGAGTCTCTGTTGGAGCTCAAAGTCAACCCCGCAGACATCGGCCAATTGCAAACCGGCATGCGCGCCAACATCCGCCTAGATGCGTACGACTACGCCATTTACGGCGCGCTCACAGGTGAGCTGGTGTACCTCAGCTCGGACACTTTGCAAGACCAAGGCCCCAACGGTCAAGCCCAAACCTACTACCGAGCGCGTGTTCGCCTGCTGCCCAACGCGGTGGCGGCCAACCCGAAGCTCCAACCCATTGTTTTAAAGCCGGGGCTGACGGCCACGGTGGACATCCTGACAGGCCAACGCTCGGTCATGCGCTACCTCATCAAGCCCATTGCACGCGGCTTGAGCGGTGCGCTCAACGAACGCTAAGCCCGCGCACGTCAAACGTACGCAAACCGTATTTAACGAATCTCAACGAAATCTTTCTTGGAGCTCATCATGGCCACAGCAGCAAACAACCCATCGCTCATCCTCAACATCAGCGGCACCCAAAGCGTGGTCTTGAAGCGCGGAGAAAAAACCAGCGTCATCGCCAAAGCGGGTCAGCGTTATCGCGTGGTCAAAGAGGGTGATGAAGCACAAGCCAAAGATGGTGCTGCCCAAGCCGCCAAAGACGTGGCCGCCAGCCAGCAGGGCCAAGACCTGTTGCTCAGCTACGCCGACGGCACGCAAGTGGTGTTGGTCAGTTTCTACGAAGCCTGCAAGGCCGAACAATGCGCGGTTGACATGCCAGGTGCCAAGGGCACAGGCACCAGCGGAGGCTACGTCATCACCGGTGACAGCGCGGTGGGTGCCAGCTTGTCGGACGGCGGCAAGTTGGTTTATGCGTTTGGCGACACACCGTCGATGGCTGCATTGACCCAAGGTGCAGAGCAAGCGCGAGGCTTCTCGCACCAAGACAGCTTGAGCACCTACATGCCACCTAGCGAGGGTGCTGCGTTTTGGACGCCTTTGAAGTTGGCCGTGGGGGCTGTGGGTGGGGCGCTATTGCTGAAAAAAGAAGACACAGACACGCTTCCACCTAGTTTAAAAATCACTAGCACTGTCTCAAGTTTGAAGGGCGGCGAGAGTGCCACCATCACCTTCACGTTCAATGAAGCAGTGGTTGGTTTTGACGCCAGCGACATCTTGGTTGCAGGGGGTGTCATCAGCGGATTACAAGTTAGCAGCACTGACCCCAAGGTCTACACCGCTACTTTCACACCCACAGCCGGTAGTACGGCAGCGGCCAGCATCACTGTAGCCTCAGGCACCTACACCGATGCGGCGGGTAACGCCGGTGGTGCAGGCACCACGCCCAGCATCAGCATCGACACGCAAGCGCCCACCTTGGCCATCACCAGCGATGTGACTGCCTTGCGCGCCGGCGAAACCGCCACCATCACCTTCAGCTTCAGCGAAGACCCCGGAAGCTCGTTTGCTTGGAACGGCACATCAGGTGATGTGGTCGTCACAGGCGGCACCTTGGGTGCCATCAGCGGATCGGGTTTGACCCGTACGGCTACTTTCACACCCACAGCGGGCAGCACCACGCCTGCCGGCATCACTGTGGCCTCAGGCACTTACACCGATGCGGCAGGTAACGCCGGAGGTGCAGGCACCACGCCCAGCATCAGCATCGACACGCAAGCGCCCACCTTGGCCATCACCAGCGATGTGACTGCCTTGCGCGCCGGCGAAACCGCCACCATCACTTTCAGCTTCAGCGAAGACCCCGGAAGTACGTTTGCTTGGAACGGCACAACAGGTGATGTGGTCGTCACAGGCGGCACCTTGGGCGCCATCAGCGGATCGGGTTTGACCCGCACGGCCACTTTCACACCCACAGCGGGCAGCACCACGCCTGCCAGCATCACTGTAGCCTCAGGCACCTACACCGATGCGGCGGGTAACGCCGGTGGTGCAGGCACCACGCCCAGCATCAGCATCGACACTATGCCCACCATCATCAATGGCGGTGTGGTTGCTGGTCCTGTGTTGTCGGGTAACGGTTTGACGGTTGAAGCCTACAAGGCCAATGGTCAAGGGCTGGCTGGCGGCAGCGCCAACGTCAACAGCGATGGCACCTTCTCCATGACACTGGCTGAGACCTATACAGGTGCGGTGTTGCTGCGTGTGCACGACACTTCATCAGGAGTGGACTATTTTGATGAAGCCACCGGCAAACCCAAAGATTTGACCTCCGATTTGCGTGCCGCCACAGCATTGCCTACACCGGGCACCTACACCGTCAACATCAACGCCTTGACTGAATTGGCAGTTCGCCAGCTGGGCCTTGCGGGAGGGGAAAGCGGCAGCTCCAGCACATCCTTAGTTGGACTGACTGCAGACCAAATCAACACCACGAATCAGCAAGTGGCCTCAGCGTTGGGCCTTAGCCATGATTTGGTGATGGGTACCCCTCCTGTAGCTGTCATCACCGAAACAGGGCAGTCCAACAGTTCAGCCAACGATTACGGTCGTTTGCTTGCCGCGATCTCGGGTGCGGAGAAGGGCACGAACACAAACACAGTGTTGAATACCTTGGTCGGGAGTTTGAGCGACAGTGGCTTCTCTTCATCCGGCGTGGAAGTGTTGGTATTGGGCGCCAAGCGTGTCGCGGACATTGATCCTGCTTTAGTCAACCATGTTTCTAACCTGACCAATAAAACAGGCGATGCCATCAGCATTGGCCAGGTCGCTGGCGATAACTTTGTGTCCGCCTCAGAACAGGCTGCGGGTGTGAGCGTGAGTGGCGCGGCAACGGCCAACACCTTGGTCACCGTGACTTGGGGTGACACCACACAGACCGTCACCTCCGATGCACAAGGTCAATGGACATTGATTTTCACTTCAGCCCAAATTCCAGCCGATGGTGCCAGCAGCATCGTTGCCTCAGAAGGCAGCGGTACATCAAAACAAACGGCATTGCGCGGTGTTTACATCGTCACTTCGCTACCTGCCAGTTTGAGCTTCGAACTTTCTGTAGACACCGGCCTGGCATCAGACAGCATCAGCCAGCAGGGCCTCATTCTGGTCAATGGCATTGCCAATGACGCGACATGGCAATTCACCACAGATGGCGGAATAACTTGGCAAACAGGCACAGGCAGCAGTTTCACCTTGGCCGAGGCCACCTATGCGGTGGGCGCTGTGCAGGTGAGTCAAACCGATGCAGCGGGTAACACCAGCCCGGCCTACGCCAACACCACCGCCATCGTCATTGACAGCACAGCGCCCCTCGCGCTGGCTGCGTTGAGTTTGACCACAGATACCGGCACCAGCTCGACCGACAGCGTCACCCAAATTGGGGATGTCACGGTCGCCACACCAGAAACGGGCGCGACGTGGCAATACAGCACCGACGCAGGCGCACGCTGGCAGACCGGCAGTGGCACCAGCTTTAGTTTGGGAGAAGGCAGCTACGCGGTAGGCGCAGTGCAAGTGCGTCAAATCGACGTGGCAGGCAACATCAGTGCCGTCACACGCAATGGCACAGCCATCACGGTGGACCGGACCGTACCCAGCGACATTTCTGTTTCATTGGCGTCTGACAGTGGCCGTCTTTCTGCCGATGGGTTGACCAACGTTGCCACCGTCAACGTCACAGGCATAGACAGCGGCGCGGTGTGGGAATACACACGCGACGGCACGACATGGCTCACTGGCACGGGTACCAGCTTTGCACTCGTCGATGGCGATAACGCAGTCCAAGTTCGTCAGACCGATGTTGCGGGAAATGTCAGTACTAGCGCTGCGTCACTGTTTACCTTGGATGCATCAGGCCCCAGCTTGTCCGCCACCTTCCCGCAAGATGGCAACAACGCCGCCCCTGGCAGTGACTTGGTGATGATCTTTGCTGAAAACGTCAGCAAAGGAACTGGCAGTATTCGCCTCGTCAACGACACACTTCAAACCAGCGTCAGCATTGCTGTGAGCAGCAACGAGGTGGTGGTGGACGGTAACAAAGTCACCCTGAACCCTGCCAGCGATTTGGCGATGAACACCCAGTACCACATCGAAATCGATGCGGGTGCTTTCGTCGACGCGGCAGGTAACAACTTTACCGGCATCTCCAACGCCACCACTTGGAACTTCGTTGTGCCAGACCCAGCCGTGAGTCTGAACCGCATCGGTGGCGACAACCGTGTGAACGCCTCAGAAAACAGCAACGTCATCGAATTGAGCGGTGTGTTGACCTCCACCGTTGGTGCATCTGTGGTGGGGCAATTTGCTGCGGGTGACTTCACCATCACCGCCACCCCGCAAGGAGGCACTGCAGTCAATGCCACGGTGACCAGCTTCAATACCAGCACAGGTGAATGGCGTGCCACCCTGCCAGCCAGTTTGGATGACGGCAGCTATAGCGTCAGCGTGGTGGCTACACATGGTGGTTACACCACCAGCACCCAAGCGCAGTTTGAGGTCGACACGGCAGTGAACGCACCCAGTGTGTCGCTGGCACAAGACACAGGGGCCAGCCCCAGTGACGGTATCACTCAAATCGCCATCGTCAACGTGTTCGGCATCGAGACGGGTGCGACTTGGCAATACTCCAGCGACAACGGGGCAACATGGACCAATGGCGTCGGCAAATCCTTCTCCACGTCGGGCGGTGGTGATCAAAACGTGCTGGTTAGCCAAACCGATTTGTCCGGTAACGTCTCTAACTCAACCAGCTTGTCCTTTACCGTGGACACCACCGTATCAGCACTTACTCTGACGCTTGACACAGACAGCGGCACCAGCAGCAGCGATGGCGTGACCAACGTTGCCACCATGAATGTAGGTGGGGTAGAGGATGGCGCAGTTTGGAAATACAGCACCAACGCAGGAGATACGTGGTCCGAAGGCTCGGGCAGCAGCTTTACCTTGGCCAACGGTCTCTACCAAGCTGAGTCTATTCAGATCATGCAAATCGACGCAGCAGGTAATGCCAGTGCTGTGACAAAAAATGTCAGTGCATTGACCGTTGACACCTTAGCGTCCGCACCTTTGCGCATTGCGTCCATTCAAGACAATGTGGGCGATGCCACAGGCGAACTCGTCAAAGGCGACGTTACCGACGATACGCAACCGGACATTCGCATCAACTGGTCCAGTGGCCAAGTTGGTGCGGGTGACCAAATTCAGCTCTTCGACGGCACCACCGCGCTGGGCGCGCCCGTCACTATCACCGCGCAAGACGTCTTGGCGGGGCACATCACCGTGACGACCTCCGCTTTGCCACAGGGCACGTACGCTCTGAATGTGCGCGTGACAGACATTGCCGGCAACACCAGCGAACCCGCCGCCAGCGCATTTTCAGTGACCGTCAGTACATCGGCGCCTGCTGCGCCCACCCTGGCGTTGGCACAAGACACCCAAATTAACAACGACAACATCACCCACAATGGCTTGGTGAACGTGACAGGTTTGGCCGCTCAAGCCACGTGGGAGTACAGCCTCAACCAAGGCGACTCTTGGTTGGTGGGCAACGGCAACAGTTTCAAACTCAAAGAGGGCAGCTATGCTGCGGGAGCGGTTCAAGTCCGTCAGACCGATGCGCTCGGCAAGACCAGCCCCTCGGGCTCCATCTCCGCCGCGTTGACCGTGGACACCACGGCGCCTGCTCCCTTGAGCTTGGCCCTAACCAATGACACGGGCAGCAGCCCAAGCGATGGCGTCACCCGCGATGGCAGCTTCAGTGTTGGGGCTCAAAGCGGCGCCACCACTTGGGAATACAGCACCGATGGTGGCGGCCAGTGGACGCAGGGGACAGGCAGCAGTTTCACGCTGCCAGCAGGCAACTATGCGGCCAACCGCATTCAAGTGCGTCAAATCGATGTGGCGGGCAACACCAGTGAGATCGCCAGCAATGCGGCTGCTGTGCTCATCGAAGCCAGTGGCACCGTCGCCACACCCACGCAACAATTGGCCCAAGATACGGGTGCGTTTGACTTTGATGGCCTGACCAACAACGGCACCATCAACGTCAGCGAACTGGCCACAGGCGCATCGTGGTCTTATAGCACCGACGGTGGCTCCCAATGGACCACAGGCACGGGCACCAGTTTTACCTTGGCTGCGGGCACCTACGCCGCTGGCGTGGTCAAAATTCGCCAAACCAGCTTGGCAGGCAACGTCTCTGGCGTCGCTTCCAACAGCAGCGACATCAGCGTTGACACCCAAGTCACCGCACCCACCCTTAGCTTGAGCATCGACACGGGCAGCAGCACCACAGACAACATCACCGCCAATGGCTTGGTGACGGTGGCGGGCCTAGACATCGGCAGCACTTGGGAATACAGCACCGATGCTGGCCAAACATGGAACGACGGCATTGACACCAGCTTCACAGTGGCCAATGCGAGCTATGCAGCCGGTCGCATCAGCGTGCGCCAAACCGACATGGCCGGTAACACCAGCACCAGCACCAGCAACACCACAACATGGGAAATTGACAATGCAGCGCCTGCTGCACCCAGCGTGGCTCTGGCGCGTGACACGGGTGTCGCTGGGGACGGCATCACAGGTGATGGAACCCTGAATGTCAGCGGCTTATCAACGGGTGCAACTTGGCAGTACAGCACAGACGGGGGGGCGAATTGGCTCAATGGCAGCGGCACTTCTTTCGTGTTGCCCTCGGGCAGCTTCGCGGCTGGCCGCATTCAAGTGAAGCAAATCAGCCTCGCAGGCATCACCGGTACCCCATACGACAACAGCACTGCCGTGTCTGTGATTCGCACCGAAGTAGCTGCCCCTACCTTCAGCTTGCAAACGGACAGTGGCTGGAGCAACCAAGATGGGTTGACCAACACGGCCACCCTGAATGTCAGTGGTATCGGCAACGGCAACACCTGGGAATACAGCACCAATGGCGGGCAAGTCTGGACCCAAGGCAGTGGCAGCAGCTTTGCCATCACGCAAGAGGGCACCTACGACGTGCAGGTGCGCCAGACCGACTCGGTGGGTAACCAAGGCGTCAGTGCGACCAAGACCATCACGCTCGACACCACGGCACCCATCTTGCAGCTCAGCATGCCCACAGACAATGGTTTCATGGGCCCTACCCAACCCATTTGGATGAAGTTTTCTGAAGTTCTCGGTCGCTTGACAACAGGGCAAACAGGGCAAATAAGGCTGGTAAACGACTCTCGTCAGACTACCTTGGTATTGGATCTTCAAAACTCATCAACGTATGCCTATGGCGACGGGTATGTCGTGCTGGAATTCAATACCCCGTTGACCACGTTGGACAACTACCACCTCGAAATCGACAGTGGATGGTTTGGCGATCAAGCCGGTAATGCCTATGCAGGCATCACCAACGCAACCACTTTCAACTTCACAGTACCTGATCCCGCCGTGAGCTTGAATTCAGTTGCATCCGATGGTCTTGTCAATGCCGCCGAAAACAACAGCGCCATTCTGATCGAAGGCAGTCTCACTTCTGTCGGTGGTGCTGCCGTTCTTCAGTTGTTCAGGACTCAAAGTTTCAAGGTGAAACTCACATCGTCTAGTGGTGGCCCCGCCATCAATGCCACGGTCAACAGTTACAACGCGGACACGGGCTTGTGGACCGCCAGTGTTGCAGCCAACACCTTGACCGATGGCAGATACACGGTAAAAGTGAATGTCAGCAGCGATTGGATCGATGGCGAGACCTACTCGACGTCCGGATACAACGCCTCAACCCAA
>CANBRM010000050.1 GCA_947371915.1 Comamonadaceae bacterium
CTATTGGGCATGCCCAACGCTGGCAAGTCCACGCTCATCACGGCCATCTCCAACGCGCGTCCCAAAATTGCCGATTACCCATTCACGACATTGCACCCTAATTTGGGCGTGGTGCGTGTGGGCCCCGAGCAAAGCTTTGTGGTCGCTGATGTGCCGGGTCTGATTGAAGGTGCCTCTGATGGCGCGGGCTTGGGCCACCAGTTTTTGCGCCATTTGCAACGCACCCGTTTGCTGTTGCAGATCGTGGATGTCGCGCCTTTTGACGACGATGTGGATCCCGTGGCACAAGCCAAAGCCATCGTGGCCGAGCTCAAGAAATATGACAAAGCCTTGTACGACAAACCCCGTTGGTTGGTCTTGAACAAGCTCGACATGGTGCCTGCTGAACAGCGCGCCGCCTTGGTGGCCGACTTCGTCAAGCGCTTCAAATACAAAGGCCCCGTGTTTGAAATCTCCGCTTTGACGCGCGAGGGTTGTGAGCCTTTGATCAAAGAAATCTACAAGCACATCAAAGCGCAGCAGGTGGCCGAGCAGCCGCCTGAGTACATCGACCCGCGCTTTGCTGAGCCTATGCCTTAACGTTCCAACATCAGCGTTTCAACATGACAGAACTTCACTCCACCGTGTTGCGCGATGCGCGTCGCATCGTGGTCAAAGTCGGTTCTAGTTTGGTGACCAATGAAGGTCGTGGTTTAGACGAGCAGGCCATTGGTGAATGGTGTCGCCAACTCAGTGCCTTGATGCGTGATGGGCGCGAACTCATCATGGTCTCCAGTGGCGCGATTGCCGAAGGCATGAAGCGTCTGGGTTGGACCACGCGTCCGAAAGAACTGCACGAGTTACAAGCCGCCGCCGCCGTCGGTCAAATGGGCTTGGCTCAAATGTACGAAACCAAGTTGCGTGAAAACGGCTTGGGTTCTGCACAAGTGCTGTTGACCCACGCTGACTTGGCTGACCGTGAGCGTTACTTGAACGCCCGTTCCACCTTGTTGACCTTGTTGGCCCATGGCGTGTTGCCGGTCATCAATGAAAACGACACCGTGGTGAACGATGAAATCAAGTTTGGTGACAACGACACCTTGGGTGCGTTGGTGGCCAACTTGGTCGAGGCCGACGCCTTGATCATTCTCACGGATCAAAAAGGCTTGTTCACCGCTGACCCGCGCCGTGACCCTGCTGCCACATTTGTTCACGAAGCAAAGGCTGGTGATCCAGCGCTGGAAGACATGGCCGGCGGTGCAGGTTCGAGCATTGGCCGAGGCGGCATGCTCACCAAAATTTTGGCGGCCAAACGCGCTGCAGGTTCGGGCGCATCGACGGTGATCGCCTGGGGACGTGAACCCGATGCCTTGTTGCGATTGACGCAAGGTGAAGCCATTGGCACCTTGCTGATCGCGCCCACTCAAAAACAACAAGCCCGTAAGCAATGGATGGCCGATCATCTGCAATTGCGTGGAGCCATCCGAGTCGATGATGGGGCCGTCGCAAAGCTGCGCCACGAAGGCAAAAGCTTGTTGCCCATAGGCATGACGGCCGTCACAGGTGATTTTTCGCGGGGCGATGTGATCGCTATCCTCGATGGCCTAGGTCAAGAGGTCGCACGTGGTCTAGCCAATTACGCCAGCGCCGAAGCACGTTTGTTGTGTCGCAAGCCATCGAGCGATGTGGAGTCTTTGCTTGGCTACGTGGCCGAAGCCGAAATGGTTCACCGCGACAACTTGGTGCTCACCAAGCTGTCTTGAGAAAACCACGTGGGCAGCCAAGCTGCCCATGTTGAAGGTCTCTAGCCCTCGTGTGGACGCAGTGCAGATTGCGGATCTGGATCAAACGTCGCGCCGGGCGGCAACTCCATGTGGCTCGAGACGCCAAATTGCTTGGACATCACCATCATGTCTTGTGGATGCTGGTTGCCGCTGCGTTGAAAGCGGGCGCGGTTATCTTGGCGCGGCAAAAAGCGTGACAGCTCGGTCAGCGCCATTTCATACACACCGCGTTTGAACTCCACCACCACATCCAGCGGCACCCAATAATCGTTCCAACGCCAAGCATCAAACTCTGGGTGATCGGTGGCACGCACATTCAAATGATGATCGGGCGCAACCAACTGAAGCAAAAACCAAATTTGTTTTTGGCCTTTGTAAAACCCGCGCGCATCGCGGCGGATGAACCGGTCTGGCACCTCATAGCGCAACCAATCACGGGTACGGGCAACAATGCGCACATGCTCTTGCTTGAGCCCCACTTCTTCGTGCAATTCGCGAATCATGGCTTGCTCGGGCGTTTCGCCTCGGTCAATGCCACCTTGCGGGAACTGCCAGCTGTGGGTGCGAATGCGCTTGCCCCAAAAAACCTGATTTCTCTGGTTGAGCAAGATGATGCCGACATTGGGTCTGAACCCTTCTCGGTCAAGCATAATCAAACCTCAAATTTTTAAACTGAGTTGATTATGCACAGAGCTGCAGCACTTCACTCAGAATTTGCCTTAATTTCCCTCTAAATTGACGATTCGATTGCCCGCATGAAAGCCTCCCAGTTTCTCATTTCTACCCTCAAAGATGCCCCCGCTGATGCCGAGGTGGTCAGCCACAAATTGATGATGCGCGCGGGCTTGATCAAAAAGCTCGGCGCTGGCATTTACAACTACATGCCCATGGGCTTGCGCGTCATTCGCAAAGTCGAAGCCATCGTGCGTGAAGAGATGAACAAGGCCGGTGCCATCGAGCTGACCATGCCCGTTGTTCAACCCGCTGAGCTGTGGCAAGAAACCGGTCGCTTCGACAAGATGGGCCCCGAGCTGCTGCGCATCAAAGACCGCCACGGCCGTGACTTTGTGGTGCAACCCACCAGCGAAGAGGTGGTGACCGACATCGCCCGCCAAGAAATTCGAAGCTACAAGCAGTTGCCTAAGAACTTTTACCAAATTCAAACCAAATTCCGCGACGAGCGTCGTCCCCGTTTTGGTTTGATGCGCGGCCGCGAATTCATCATGAAGGACGCGTACAGCTTTGACCGTGACCAAGTCTCGGCCAAGCAAAGCTACCAAGTCATGGCCGATGCGTATCGCAAGATTTTTGACCGCTTCGGCTTGACCTACCGTGCCGTGGCTGCAGACAGCGGCGCCATTGGTGGCGACTTGAGCGAAGAGTTCCAAGTGATTGCCGCCACGGGTGAAGACGCCATCGTCTATTGCCCCACCAGCAACTATGCCGCCAACATGGAAAAGGCCGAGGCTTTGGCGCCTGCGCAAACGCGCGGTTCAGCCACGCAGGCCCTGACCAAAACCGCAACGCCAGGCAAGAGCACCTGCGAAGACGTGGCTGCCCTGCTGAACGTGCCTTTGAACACCACCGTCAAGTCATTGGTGCTGGCCACTGACACGCTAAACGACAAAGGCGAAGTCATCAAATCCCAAGTGTGGCTCTTGCTCTTGCGCGGTGACCACGACATGAACGAAGTCAAAGTGGGCAAGCTGCCCGGCTTTGAAGGTGGCTTCCGCTTTGCGACCACCGGTGAGATCGATGACCACTTTGCTTGCAAGCCCGGCTACCTCGGCCCCGTCAACTTGAAGCAGCCATTGAAGATCGTGGCTGACCGCGATGTGGCTGTGATGGCCGACTGGATTTGCGGCGCTAACGAGGTCGACTTCCACATGACCGGCGTCAACTTTGGACGCGACGTGGCCGAACCCGATTTGGTGGCTGACATCCGCAACGTGGTAGCAGGCGACGCTTCGCCAGACGGCCAAGGCGTGCTCGCCATTGAGCGCGGCATCGAAGTGGGTCATGTGTTCTACCTCGGCACCAAATACAGCCAAGCCATGAACGCCACCTTCTTGGACGTGAACGGCAAACCGCAATTCATGGAAATGGGTTGCTACGGCATCGGCGTGACCCGCCTGCCTGCGGCTGCCATTGAGCAAAACCACGACGAGCGCGGCATGATCTGGCCCGACGCCATTGCGCCATTCACCGTCGTGATTTGCCCCGTCAACATGGACCGCAGCGAAGACGTCAAAACCGCGGCCTTCACGCTCTACAAAGAGCTGTTGGCCTTGGGCGTGGACGTCATCTTGGATGACCGTGGCGAGCGCCCCGGCGCGATGTTTGCTGATTGGGAACTGATTGGCGTTCCACACCGCGTGACCATTGGCGACAAGGGCCTGAAAGACGGCGTGGTCGAGTACCAACACCGCCGTGACGCCGAGTCCACCAAAGTGGTTGTGGCCGACGTGTTGGCGCATGTGAAAGCCAAGCTCGGTTTGTGATGCTCATGGCCCGCTGCATACGTCTGTTCAGTCGTGTGTGGCGTGCGCCTTTAGCGACTGCTGCATGGCGGCCCTGTTTGGGGCCGCTTTTGTTTGTGGCGTTGTTCATGGCGTCGGCACACGCCGGCAGCCAACGCGAAGAGCCCTTGATCGACTCGGTGCGCACCGCACTCAGTGCGGCCGTGCATCAGTCGGGCCCACCGACCTTGGTGCATGCCGACGCCAAAGCCGCGCAAGCCTTTCAGCAGTGGCTGATGCACGCTGAGGCGCGTTTAGAAAAGCAATTACAGCGGCGTAAAGCCAGCCCCACACCGGTCAACTTAGGCCTTGCCGAGGCCCCCAACAGCCCCAACGGCGCACCTGATGTCTTGGCGCATGAATTAGCCAGCGCGCCTCTGCGCCGCGAGTTTTTGCAGACCGTCTGGTACGAAAGCCAGCGCGCAGGTTTAGAGCCCGCCTTGGTTTTGGGTTTGATTCAAGTTGAGAGCGGTTTTCGCAAGTTTGCGATCAGCAGTGCAGGCGCGCGGGGTTTCATGCAGGTCATGCCATTTTGGACGCGCGTCTTGGCGCATGACGACGCGTCGGTGCTGTTTCAAGCGCAGACCAATTTGCGCTTTGGCTGTGTGATCTTGCGCCACTACCTCGACCTCGAAAACGGGCATTTGGCCCTGGCGCTGGGGCGCTATAACGGCAGCCGAGGGCGCATGGACTATCCCAATGCCGTCATCTCAGCCAAAATGACATGGCAATGAAAACTTTTATTTTTTCGTGTCTGTGTGCAGGCCTCTTGGCGCTGGGCGGTTGCGCCACGCCGGAGTACAAGGCCGCGTATTCGGAGTGTTCGCCAGGGGCGTTCAGTCAATACCCGGAAGACAAAGTTCAAACGTTTGAAATGCGGCAACGCTTGATTCAGGTGGCCACGGGGCAAATGAGTTGTGTCGCGGTTCAAAACGCGGGTAACGTCAAACAAACGGTGTGCACGCCCATCACCTACACGCGGCCCATCACGACGATGGAGCCCGTGATCGTGGACCGCAACGAAGAGCCCCGCAAAAGCCTCATCAGTGCCTGCGCACAAAGCATGTGCATACAGCGTTACGGCAATGGCGAGTGCAAACCCGCCACCCCAGCACCGACCCCAGTGCCTGCCGTTGAGCCGATCGTCACAACGCCACCATGAAAAAAGCCCGCTTTGAAAGCGGGCTTGGCATGAAAGCGCGAGGGCTTAGCCGTTGATCACTTGGGTCAACTCGCCGGACTCATACATTTCCATCATGATGTCCGAGCCACCGATGAACTCGCCCTTGATGTAGAGCTGAGGAATGGTGGGCCAGTTGCTGTATTCCTTGATGCCTTGACGGATTTCGGCGTCGTCCAGCACGTTCACGGTCTTGATGGCTTTGGCGTCCACGCCGCAAGCTTTCAAGATCTGAATGGCGCGGCCAGAAAACCCACACATGGGGAAGCTTGCGCTGCCTTTCATGAACAGCAACACCTCGTTGCCCTTCACCAGTTCATCAATACGTTGTTGTGCGTCGCTCATGGGTCACTCTCCAAATCAAAAGTTAATTATTTCACTGTTGGCCATTGTCCGCCCGTGCAGCGCAGGATGCCCGCGATGTCAGGGCGGCTTTGTACCGCTTCGAAGCCTTGGTTGCTCAGCAACGTCTGCACGGCATGGGCTTGGTCAAAGCCGTGCTCCAGCAGCAGCCAGCCGCCGGGTTTGAGGTGTTGGCTCGCTTGACGCACGATGCGGCGAATGTCGTCCAAGCCATCTTGGCCTGAGGCCAGGGCGGACAAAGGCTCGTGTGTCAAGGCGGCCAAATGGGCATCGTCGCTGGCCACATAGGGGGGGTTCGAGACGATGGCGTCGAACAAAACGGGTTGGCCAGCGTGGGGCGCTTCAAAGGGCGCGAGCCAAGAACCGTGGTGAAACGTGACGGCCAGTTCTAAACGTTGGGCGTTGGCTTGGGCCACGGTCAAGGCGTCAGCGCTGGCGTCGACGGCGCTCAATTGGGCATCGGGGCGCGCGTGCTTGAGGGCCAAGGCAATGGCACCACTGCCGGTGCCCAAATCCACCACAGAGGGGGCAGGCGTATCGGCGAGGCAAGACAAGGCCCATTCCACCAAGGTTTCGGTGTCGGCACGCGGGTCGAGCACGCGGGCGTCGACGTGCAAGCGCAGGCCGAAAAACTCTTTGTGACCGGTGATGTAGGCCACGGGCTCGGTGCCCAGTCGTCGCTGCACAAAGGTGTGCCAAACGGCTTGTACGGTTGGGGGCAATACATCGTCGTTGTGGGCCAACAGCCAAGCGCGGTCATGCGGCTCGCGGCCCAAGGCGTGCAACAGCAGCACTTGGGCGTCAAGGCGCGGCAGGCCCAAGGCTTGCGCCGCAGTGAGGGCTTGCTGGATGGTGAGCGCGTGCTCGCTCATGAGTTACCCACTTCCAGCGCTGCCAATTGCTCGGCTTCATGCGCGTGACGCAGGGCCTGCAGTGCGTCGCTCAAATCACCTTCCATGATGAAGTTGAGTTTGTAGAGCGTGAGGTTGATACGGTGGTCGCTCCAACGCCCTTGAGGAAAGTTGTAGGTGCGAATGCGGTCCGAGCGGTCGCCGCTGCCAATCAAACCCTTGCGCATGGCCGCGTCTTTGGCGGCGCGCTCTGAGCGGTCTTTTTCTTGAATGCGAGCGGTCAATACTTTCAGTGCTTGCGCTTTGTTGCTGTGCTGGCTGCGGCCGTCTTGGCATTCGGCCACGATGCCTGTCGGCAAGTGGGTGATGCGCACGGCAGAGTCGGTTTTGTTGGTGTGCTGGCCGCCCGCACCGCTGGCGCGGTAGGTGTCGATGCGCAAATCGGACGGGTTGATTTTGATGGCCTCAGCTTCATCTGGCTCGGGCAGCACCGCAACCGTACACGCGCTGGTGTGAATGCGGCCTTGGGTTTCGGTGGCGGGCACACGTTGCACGCGGTGACCACCCGACTCAAACTTGAGCCAGCCGTAAACGCCGCCGCCGCTTGAGCCGCCGTCCATGCGGACCACCACTTCTTTGTAGCCTCCCAGCTCGCTTTGTGATTCGCTGACGATCTCCGAGCGCCACCCTTGGCGCTCGGCGTAGCGCATGTACATGCGCAGCAAATCGGCGGCAAACAGGGCCGATTCGTCGCCGCCGGTGCCAGCGCGAATTTCAATGAAGGCGGGGCGCGCATCGTCGGGGTCTTTGGGCAGCAGCATGCGCTGCAATTCGGCCTCTAACTGCGTCAACTCGGCTTGGGCGCTGGCGATTTCTTCGTCGGCCATGGCGCGCATTTCGTCATCGTCGCCCACGTCTTGCAGCATCTGCTGTGCGGCTTGCAGGTCGGCTTCGCGCTGTTGGTAGCGGGTGAAGCGGCTGGCGGTCGCGGCCACGTCGGTGTGTTCGCGGGACAGGGCCAAAAACTGCGCCATGTCTTTCATGATGTCTTCGCGAGACAGCAAGAAGTCGAGCTCGGCCAAGCGTTGCGTGTAGCGCGCCAGTTGGGCGCGTAAGAAGTCTTTCATGGACTAGCCTAGCGGTTGCCGCGCAAAAAGAAGTGCTCAATCGCACGGCGGGCGTTCTCGCGGGCGGTGACGTCGCCAGCATGCAGCTCAGCCATGGCGCCGTGCAACATTTTTTGGGTCAGGCCGCGTGACAGGGTTTCGAGCACTGCCTCCACGTCGTCGCCTTTGGCCAGTTGTTTGCGGGCACGGGCGAGTTCGGCTTGACGCCATTCGTCAGCTTGGCTGTTGAGTTGCTGAATCAGCGGCACGTTGCTGCGCTGGTCCAGCCAATTGGCAAAGCTTTGAACACCGGCGTCAATGATGGCTTCAGCTTGCGCCACCGCGGCTTGGCGGTTGGCTTGGCCGGTTTGCACCACCACCGACAAATCGTCCACGGTGTAGAGATACACGTCTTCGAGCGACTTCACTTCGGGCTCAATATCCCGAGGTACGGCCAAGTCGACCATGAACATGGGGCGGTGTTTGCGTTGCTTGAGTGCACGCTCGACGGCACCCAAGCCAATCAGGGGCAGGGTGCTGGCGGTGCAACTCACCACCACGTCAAATTCGTGCAGGCGCTCGGGCAGGTCGGCCAAACGCATCACTTCGCCGCCAAATTGGGTGGCGAGTTTTTCGCCGCGCTCCAATGTGCGGTTGGCGATGGCGATGGCTTTGGGCGTTTTAGCCGCGAAATGGGTGGCACAGAGCTCAATCATTTCGCCTGCGCCCACAAACAAAACGCGAGTTTCACTCAGGTCTTCAAACAGCTGGCTGGCCAACCGCACCGCGGCGGCTGCCATGCTGATGGAGTGCGCGCCAATCTCTGTCGAGCTGCGCACTTCTTTGGCCACCGCGAAAGAACGCTGAAACAGTTGGTTAAGGGTGGTGCCCAAGGCCCCGGCTTCAGAGGCGGCGCGCACCGCGTCTTTCATTTGGCCCAAGATTTGGGGCTCGCCCAGCACCATGGAGTCGAGGCCGCTGGCGACCCGAAAGGCGTGGCGGGCGGCTTGGTCGTCTTGCAGGGCGTAGGTGTGGCCGTGCAGCGCATCGGGCGACACGCCGCCCGATTGGGCCAGCCAAGCCAAGGTTTGTTGCAATTGGGTGGCGTCTCCCGCGCCGTAAATTTCGGTGCGGTTGCAGGTGGACAAAATGGCCACCTCGCTGTCTTGGGTATGGCTCAGGCGCAAAGCGCTCAATGTGGGCGCCATTTGTTCGAGGGCGAACGCAAATTTTCCCCGCAAGTCGAGCGGAGCTGTGTTGTGATTGAGGCCCAAAGCCCAGACTGCCATCCTCAGATTATAAAATTTACGCGCATGGGTCCTTTAGAACACGTCATTCACACTTTTAACTTCATTGCTCCAGCTTGGTGGTTGGCTTTGTTTTGTGCCTTGTTGGCCCGCTTTGCGCTGCCTGGCTGGCTCTCGGCCTCACGCTGGAGCGTGTTGAAACAGACGTTTTGGGGCGGTGTGTTGGGCACGGTCGTGTTGGTCGGCGGTTTGTGGCTCTGGGGCGCAGACGGCAAGATGGCCACCTACGGCGCGTTGGTGTTGGTCTGTGCCACCGCCCAATGGCTGATGTGCCAAGGCTGGCGACGCTGAAGCATCCACTTTGAGCGTAAGTTCTCTCTGAGACGGCCCAATGCTAGGGACATACCCTGCAGTACCATTCATGTCCAATAAGCGAACCTTAAGCGCCGTCTACGCGCCCCTTGATCTATGAACGCTCCCACCTCGCTCAACCATTTGCTCGCCACGGCCCCTGAAAGCCCTCGGCTGCGCGAAATCCCCTACAACTACACCTCGTTTTCTGACCGCGAAATCGTGATCCGTTTGCTCGGTGTGGAGGCTTGGGAGTTGCTCTTGCGTCTGCGTCAAGAGCGTCAAACTGGACGCTCTGCCCGCATGTTGTACGAGGTGTTGGGCGATATTTGGGTGGTGCAGCGCAACCCGTATTTGCAAGACGATTTGTTGGACACGCCCAAGCGCCGCCATCAGTTGGTCGAGGCTTTGCACCACCGTTTGGGCGAAGTGGCCCGTCGCCGCACGCCAAAAGACGATGCCGAACGCGATGCCTTGGTGGGCCAGTTGTTGCAGGCGGCCAGCCGTGCGATTGAAGAATTCAACGCGCAGTTCGACACCATTGCCGATTTGCGCAAAAAGACCACACGCCTTTTGAAGAAGCTCACGGCCAGCGACAACATCAAGTTCGACGGTTTGTCTCGCGTGTCGCATGTGACCGACGCCACCGACTGGCGCGTGGAATACCCCTTCGTTGTGCTCACACCTGACAGCGAGGCCGAAATGGCCGGCATGGTCAAGGGATGTATCGATTTGGGCTTGACCATCGTGCCGCGTGGTGGCGGCACGGGCTACACCGGTGGTGCCATTCCCCTGACATGGCGCAGCGCGGTGATCAACACCGAAAAGCTCGAAGCCATGACCGAGGTGGAAATTCGCAACTTGCCGGGCTTGGACCAGCCCGTGCCCACCATTTGGACTGAAGCCGGTGTAGTCACGCAACGCGTGGCCGATGCCGCAGAACGCGGTGGTTTTGTGTTTGCGGTGGACCCGACCTCTGCCGAAGCCTCGTGCATTGGCGGCAACATCGCCATGAACGCGGGCGGTAAAAAAGCTGTGTTGTGGGGAACTGCGCTTGACAACTTGGCCAGCTGGCGCATGGTGACGCCGGACGCGCAGTGGCTGGAAGTCACCCGCGTGCAGCACAACCTCGGCAAAATTCACGATGCCGAGATGGCCAGCTTTGTGCTGAACTATTTCGAAGCCGATGGCAAGACGCCCATCCGCGAAGAGCGCCTCGACATCCCCGGCAAGACCTTCCGCAAAGAGGGTTTGGGCAAAGACGTGACCGACAAGTTTTTGAGCGGTCTGCCGGGCATTCAAAAAGAAGGCTGTGATGGCCTGATCACCAGCGCCCGCTGGATCGTGCACCGCATGCCCGCGCACACCCGCACGGTGTGTATGGAGTTTTTTGGCAATGCCAAAGACGCGGTGCCCAGCATCGTGGAGATCAAAGACTTCATGTTTGCCGAGCAAAAACGCAGCGGCGTGTTGTTGGCCGGCTTGGAGCATTTGGACGACCGCTATTTGCGCGCCGTGGGTTATGCCACCAAGAGCAAGCGCGGTGGCTTGCCCAAGATGCTGCTGATTGGCGACATTGCCGGTGACAACGCCGATGACGTGGCCCGCGTCACCTCCGAAGTGGCCCGTATGGCCAACTCGCGCAGTGGTGAGTGCTTTGTGGCGGTCAGTCCCGAAGCGCGTAAGAAGTTTTGGTTGGACCGCAAACGCACAGCGGCCATCAGCCGCCACACCAATGCCTTCAAGGTGAACGAAGACGTGGTCATTCCTCTGCCACGCATGGCCGAGTACACCGATGGCATTGAGCGCATCAACATTGAGCTGAGCTTGCGCAACAAGATTGCCTTGTGCGACGCCTTGGACGAGTTTTTTGCCAAAGGAAACTTGCCGCTGGGCAAGTCGGACGAGGCCGCGGACATTCCCACCCCTGAGTTGATGGAAGCCCGTGTGCAGCAAGCCCGCGCCCTGATTGAGGACGTGCGTGGCCTGTGGCAAGGCTGGTTGCGTGACTGCGATGGTTTGTTCCCGCAGTTGCAAGACCACAGCTTGCGGGCGAGCTGGAAAACGCAAATCCGTGCGATGTTGCAAAACATCTTCACCGGCGCTCAGTTCTTGCCCATCTTGGACGAGTGCAATGCCATTCACAAACGCGTGCTCAAAGGCCGCGTGTGGGTGGCGTTGCACATGCACGCTGGCGACGGTAACGTGCACACCAACATTCCCGTCAACAGCGACGACTACGCCATGCTGCAAACTGCCCACGAAGCGGTCGCCCGCATCATGGTGCTGGCGCGTTCGTTGGACGGCGTGATTTCAGGCGAGCACGGCATTGGCATCACCAAGCTGGAGTTCATGAGCGACGCTGAGCTCAAGCCTTTTGCCGACTACAAAGCCCGCGTCGACCCCGAAGGCCGTTTCAACAAAGGCAAATTGCTGCGCCATGCCGACGTTGATGCCACGGTGCGTCACGCCGATTTGAGCCAAGCCTACACGCCAAGTTTTGGCTTGATGGGCCACGAATCGCTCATCATGCAGCAGTCAGACATTGGTGCCATCGCCGGCAGCATGAAGGACTGTTTGCGTTGCGGCAAATGCAAGCCCGTGTGCTCCACCCACGTGCCACGCGCCAACTTGTTGTACAGCCCACGCAACAAAATTCTGGCGACGTCCTTGTTGGTGGAAGCGTTCTTGTACGAAGAGCAAACCCGCCGTGGCGTGTCTATCAAACACTGGCAAGAGTTTGAAGACGTGGCCGACCATTGCACGGTCTGCCACAAGTGCTTGACGCCTTGCCCGGTCAACATCGACTTTGGCGACGTGTCGATGAACATGCGCAACTTGTTGCGCAAGATGGGCCAAAAGAGCTTCCGCCCCGGCAATGCCGCGGCGATGTTCATGCTCAACGCGACCAACCCCGAAACCATCAAGTTTGCGCGCAGCGCGATGGTGGATGTGGGTATGAAGTTGCAGCGCGTGGCGCACGATGTGTTGGGCGTGATGGCGCGCAAACAAACCAAGGCCCCGCCCGCTACCGTGGGCACCGCGCCCATCAAAGAGCAGGTGATTCACTTCATCAACAAAAAGATGCCCGGTAACTTACCCAAAAAAACCGCGCGCGCCTTGTTGGACATTGAAGACAAAGATTACGTGCCCATCATCCGTAATCCGCAGGCCACGACCTCAGAGACCGAATCGGTGTTTTACTTCCCCGGCTGCGGTTCGGAGCGCCTGTTCAGCCAAGTGGGTCTCGCCACACAAGCCATGCTGTGGCACGCGGGCGTGCAAACGGTGTTGCCGCCGGGCTACCTGTGCTGCGGCTACCCGCAAAAAGGCTCAGGTCAGTTTGACAAGGCCGACAAGATCATCACCGACAACCGAGTGCTGTTCCACCGCGTGGCCAACACGCTGAACTACCTCGACATTAAAACCGTGGTGGTCAGCTGTGGCACGTGTTTTGACCAGTTGCAAGGCTACGAGTTCGACAAGATCTTCCCCGGCTGCCGGATCGTCGACATCCACGAGTTCTTGCTCGAAAAAGACATCAAGCTCAATGCCGAACAGCAAGCGGGCTATTTGTTCCACGACCCTTGCCACAGCCCCATGAAGCAGCAAGACCCGATGAAAACAGTCAAAGCGTTGGTGGGCGATCAAGTGGTCAAGAGTGATCGCTGCTGCGGCGAGTCGGGCACTTTGGGTGTGACGCGTCCTGACATTTCGACGCAAGTCCGTTTCCGCAAAGAAGCCGAGTTGCAAAAAGACGAAGTCGCCTTGCGTGCCATGACGGGTCAAGCCAAAGGTGATATGAAGATCCTCACCAGCTGCCCCAGCTGCTTGCAAGGCCTGACCCGTTACGGCGACGATTTGCAAAATGGTTTGCTCGAAGCCGACTACATCGTGGTCGAGATGGCGCGCAAGATCTTGGGTGAGCAGTGGATGCCCGAATACGTGGCCCAAGCCAATGCCGGTGGCATTGAGCGCGTGTTGGTTTAACCAGAAAGACAGCCATGGCAGGTCTCGAAAAACATACCCCCACCCCGCAAGACATCACGGTGCACGGCGCTTCGCGCGCGCTTGAAATCAGCTTTTCAGACGGCGCGACGTTTCGCATCCCGTTTGAGTTGATGCGTATTTACAGCCCCTCCGCCGAAGTGCAGGGCCACGGCCCCGGCCAAGAGGTGTTGCAAACCGGCAAGCGCGAGGTGGGGCTGGAAGGTTTGGAGCCTGTGGGCAATTACGCCGTGAAGCCCACCTTCAGTGACGGCCACGACAGCGGTTTGTTCACTTGGGAATACCTGTATTTCTTAGGTTCCGAGCAAGACCAACTCTGGACCGATTACGAACGCCGTTTGAGCGAAGCGGGCACCAGCCGCGACGCCCCCATGCCTGAAAAGGCGGGCGCGGGCTGTAGCAGTCACGCACATTGATAAAATTGTCAAAACTATGAGTAGCACCCATTTCGGTTTCAAAACCGTCGAGGAAACAGAAAAAGCCAAACACGTGCGTGGCGTGTTTGACTCGGTCGCCTCCAAATACGACGTCATGAACGACCTCATGTCCGCCGGCTTGCACCGCCTGTGGAAGCGTTACACCGTCATGGTGGCCGACTTGCGTGAAGGCTCGCAAGTGCTCGACATCGCAGGCGGCACGGGCGACTTGGCCATGGCTTTTGCCAAAAAGGTCGGCAAAACCGGCCGCGTGGTGCACACCGACATCAACCAAGCCATGCTGAGCACCGGTCGAGATCGTTTGCTCGACCACGGTTTTGTGTTGCCCACCTTGGTGTGTGATGCCGAAAAACTGCCGTTCCCCGACAACCACTTTGATGTGGTCAGCGTGGCTTTTGGCCTGCGCAACATGACGCACAAAGATGCGGCGCTCAAAGAAATGTGCCGTGTCCTCAAGCCCAACGGCAAGTTGCTGGTGTTGGAGTTCTCCAAAGTGGCCAAGCCGTTGGAGAAGGCGTACGACTGGTATTCCTTCAACATCTTGCCCAAGTTGGGCCAAATGATTGCGGGTGACGACGCGAGTTACCGCTATTTGGCCGAGTCGATTCGCATGCACCCCGGCCAAGAAGAGCTCAAAGCCCTCATGAAACAAAGTGGTTTTGGTCATGTGGACTTTCACAACATGAGCGCCGGTGTGGTCGCGCTTCATGTTGGAATCAAGTGCTGAGTGATTGAGATAACAGGAGACAACGAGATGAAAAAACTTTTGACAGCCATTTTTGTGGTGGCCATGGCCTTTGCCACGATGCATGCTGAGGCCGCCAAACGTTTGGGCGGTGGCAAGTCCATGGGTCAACAGTCCAGCCATGTGACGCAACGCGAGGCGGTCAAGCCTGCGCCTGCTGCAACACCCAATGCTGCTCCCGCTGCGGCACCTGCCGCCCCTCACGCGCCCGCG
>CANBRM010000051.1 GCA_947371915.1 Comamonadaceae bacterium
CACCACGATAACCATAGCCACCACCGTGATGACCGCCGTTGTAGTGGTTCACGTACCCGCCGCCACCGTGCCAACCGCCATGGCCATGCCCGTCCGCCAGGGCGGGAACAGCGCTCACACAAGCCAACACACACAGCAAGAGTTGGGGAAGACGTTTCATGGGGAACTCACTTTGCAAAAGTTGCGATCAAAGACCTTGCGGTCCAGATCACAACGCGCGGCTTGATCTGTCGGATGACAACGAACTGGCCAGCCCCTGAAAAGTTCCCGATCGATTAACGCGGCGTCACCACCAACCACGGACTGGCGCAAGTTTGAACCTGCGGGTAGTACTGACGCGTTTCTTGGCAAAAGTACGCTTCAACCGGAGCAGGTGCTGGCATGCCCACCACTTGTGGTGCATACACAGGCTGAGGGTTGGTGACCACCACAGATGGTGGGTTGGTGATGATGACCGTCGAAGGCTGAACATCGGGATAAGGACGCGACAAATACACCGCCGTGCCCACCATGGCCCCCCCGACCAGCGCAGGGCCCCACCAACCGTTGTAGCCCCAACCACCGCCGTGGCGATAACCGCCTCGGTAAGGGCCATGGGCTTGGGCCGCGCTCAGGCACAGGAGCAAAACCAAGCCTAAACCAAGGATGCGTCGATTGAAGTTCATGTCCGTTCTCCTCTATTGACCGCTATTGTCCATCGCCGACTCGCCATGTCGAGCTCACGCTGTGTAAAGCCGATGCAAACGTGCTTCATGCGGCCGTCAGCAAAGGCTCCAAGGCCAAAGCAATGGCAGCCAAACGGGCATCGTGCCCCCGCAGCGCCGACACCATCAAGCCCACTGGCAGTTCGCCATCGGCTTGGCAAGGCAAGCTGAACGCACAGCCATCCAAATAGTTGATGGCCGCAGGATTGCGCAGCAACAGGCGGTTGGCTTTAAAAAATGCGTCGTCATCAGCAACCAAAGGGGCCAACTCCGGGGCGACCAACGCCACCGTCGGGCTGAGCATGGCGTCAAATCCCTGCAGCTCCGCCTCCATGTGAGCGATCCACGCATGCCGACGGTTGTGCAAGCTCAAATAGTCCAGCGCGCTGATACCCTCGCCCTGCGCCATACGAAACGCCACACGCGGATCAATGCGCTCTGGGGCCCTTGCCAAACGCGCATGGTGTGCTGCAAAGCCTTCAACGGGCGAAAAACCGCCCGGCTGGCTGCGTGCCGCGATCTCGCTCAATGCCGACAAAGGCAACTCCACCACCTGAGCTCCAGCCGCCGAAATGCGACTCAGCGCGCGCGCAAACGCTTGGGCCACTTCGGGGTCCAGCTCGTCCAAAAACAAAGTTTGCGGCACGGCAAATCGCACTCCGCGCAAATCCGCCGCCTCAGTCTGCAACGGCTGCTGCGACAACACGCCCTCCACCACCAAGCTGTCACGCACATTGCGGGTGATCGCGCCCACCGTATCAAGTGTGCGCGACAACTCCATCACCCCTTGCAAAGGAATGCGTGATTGCGTGCTTTTGAACCCGACCAAGCCACACAGGGCCGCCGGAATGCGAATGGAGCCGCCCGTGTCTGAGCCCAAGCCCGCCACCGCCAGCCCCAAAGCCACTGACACCGCCGCCCCCGACGACGAGCCACCGGGCACGCGTGCGACTGCGGCATCACACGGGTTGCGCGGCGTGCCGTAGTGCGGGTTGATGCCCACGCCTGAGAACGCGAACTCGCTCATGTTGGTTTTACCCACGATCACGGCACCGGCTTGGCGCAAGCGCGTCACCGCCACCGCGTCGTGTGCCGCAGGAGGCTCGCCCTCGCACACCACCGTGCCCGCCATCGTGGTCTGGCCGGCCATGTCGTAGTTGTCTTTGAGCGTGATAGGCAGGCCATGCAAAGCGCCCAAAGGCGCGCCAGCTTGGCGAGCGGCATCGGCCGCACGGGCTTGCGCCAAGGCTTGCTCCGTGAACAGATGGGTGAACACATGCTGTGCCGCCTCGCCGTGGGCCTGTTGCAAGCTGCGTGTCACCCAAGCTTCGGACGTGGTGTGAGAAAACGTGTCGGACATTGGGAATTCCTCGTGTGATAGCCTCGTTGACTTCAATTATTGATGCTTTTACTAAACGCCCCTGTCATGCCCAGCGCACCCGAACTCACGCTCTATTACGACGGCCAATGCCCCTTGTGCGTGGCCGAGATTGAGTTTTTGCAAACACGCAACGCCGAGGGCAAGTTGGGTTTTGTGGATGTGGCGCACAGCAACTTTGACCCTAACGCACACGCTATTTCGTGCGAATTGGCCATGGCGCAGATCCATGGGCGCATGGCAAGCGGCGAGGTGTTGGTCGGCGTGCCCGTGTTTGCCTTGGCTTACAAATTAGCAAAATTGCCATTTTTAGCCTGGATTTTGTCAAGATCTTGGCTGCAACCGCTGCTTCAGCCCGCTTATGTGTGGTTTGCCAAACACCGCCAAGCCATCTCCAAACGCATTGGGCCCAGCGTTTTGAAGCTTTCAAAACGTTTTTTACGGTGATTTTTGGGCTTTTTGTGGATAGGTCGTCTGATCGGTTGATAAATTTGCGAAAATATGTTCTTTGCCCCGAGAACTCAAACGAATGTCACGCCCAGAAAAAACTGAAATCTCCAACGATGGATTGCGCTACAAGTCAAAAAAGGGCGGTTCTCCATTTGAAGGCCTTGGCCGTACCGGCGACACCATGAGCTGCATCAAGTGCGGCGTCCACAAGCCCCGCAACAACGGCTCGTTCAAACGCATCTTGGGTTCGTCCATGTTTGTCTGCTTCGATTGCAGTCCTCCCAAGAAAGAGGCTGAACCCGTGGCCGCGACCAAAGAAGAAACCAAAGCTTAAAGGCTGAAGTTCCACTCAAAAAAGCGACTCGATGGGTCGCTTTTTTTATGAGTTTTGGCATTTCAAACATGACCCAATCAGCGCACGAACTCCGCTTGCTCAGTTTTGGCATGCTGAATAAACCGCGCCACCAAGCGGTTACCCGATTGACGAACCGTAGCCAAAGCAATGCCAATGTTGAGTTTGTCTGGGTTGTCCGAGAGGCTTAAAAATCGCACGCCGTTGTTGCTATAACGCCGCGCCACGCCAGGCACCAGCGCCACCCCCAAACCGCTTTCAACCAAACTCACAATGGTTTGCACCTGCACCGCATCTTGGGCAATACGGGGTGTGAAGCCCGATTGCTGACAACGCAACATGGCCACCGCAAACAAGTTGGGCACCGACGCTTCGGTGTACATCACGAACGGTTCTTGCGAGAACTCAGACAACGCCACGGACGCCTGTTTGGCCCAAGGGCTATCAGCAGGAACAGCGAGTACAAACTCATCGCTCTCGACCGGCGTGAGCTCAAAGTCACCCGCATGCAACACGGGGAAGCGCACCAGCCCTAGGTCCAAGGTGTTGGCCTCAAGTCGCGTCAAGATGTTGGCCGTGGTTGACTCATCCAGCGTCAACTCCACTTTGGGAAAACGCCTTCTGAAACTCGGAATCAATCGCGGCAGCAGCGAGTACGTGGCCGACCCGATAAACCCCACCCGCAACACACCGCCCTCCCCCTGCAACGCAGTTGTCACCGCTTGCTGACACTGTTGGGCGTGAAAAATGGCCTGCCGTGCGTCAGCCAACATGGCTTGCCCCGCAGGCGTCAACTGCACGCCGGTGGACAAACGCAGAAACAAGGGCCCGCCCAACTCGTCTTCTAGCTTTTTGATGGACACCGACAGCGGCGGCTGTGCCATGTGCATGCGCTCGGCCGCTTTGTGAAAGTTACCGGTCTCGGCCAGCGCGACGAATTGTTGAAGTTGCCGTAGGTTCACACTGATACCGTTTGAGTATTGGTTTGCAAATTATTAATATTGGACTCAATTATGACGGCACACTAAATTCAGGCTCAGAAAAGATCTAACCAAGGAGACCCACCCATGAGCCAGTTGCCGCTTCAAGGCATTCGCATCGTCGACGCCAGCGTCGTCGTGATGGGCCCGTACGCCAGTCAGTGGTTGGCCGATTTAGGAGCCGAGGTCATCAAAGTGGAATCGCCTGAAGGTGACTCCACGCGCTACACCGGACCCGGCCACGAAAACGGCATGTCAGCGTTGTTTTTGGGTGTGAACCGGAACAAGAAAAGCGTGGTGATTGACCTGAAAAAACCAGAAGGTCCAGCGGCCTTGCGCCAACTCATTGCCACCGCCGATGTGTTCATGCACAGCATGCGCCCCCAAAAACTGGGTGCGGTCGGCCTCGACCCTGATGCATTGCTGGCCGCATTTCCAAAGCTTGTCTTTGCGGGCTTGCATGGTTTCACGGCATCGGGCCCTTACGGCGGGAAGCCCGCGTACGACGACATCATCCAAGGCCTGTCTGGCAGCGCTGCACTGATGGAACAGCAAAGCGGCGTGGCCCGCTACTTTCCCTGCATCGCGGCCGACAAAACCAGCGGTTTGGTAGCGGCCATGGCCATCATGGCGGGCTTGATGAAGCGCCAAGCCACAGGTGTGGGCGGCATGGTGGAGGTGCCTATGTTTGAAACCATGGTGGCGTTCAACTTGGTCGAGAACTTTTACGGCGAACACTTTGAGCCGCCCTTGTCAGCCCCCGGCTACCCACGCGTGTTGGCCGATTGGCGCAGGCCCTACCGCACCAGCGACGGCTACGTGTGCATGATGCCGTACACCAACGCGCACTGGCAGAAGTTCTTTCAGGGCGTGGGCCAACCCGAATTGGCGAGTGATGCCCGCTTCACCAGCATGCCCGCACGCACACAACACATCGAAGCTTTGTACGAAATCACCGGTCAGATCGTGGCACAGAACGACACCGCGTATTGGTTAGCGCTGTGTGAACGCCTAGAAATTCCTGCGGCGCGCATGAACACCTTGGCCGACCTCAAAACCGATCCGCATTTGCAAGCCACCCAGTTCTTTGCCGAACTCGATGACCCCGCCATGGGCGCTTTACGCTTTCCCGGCGTGCCCGTTTTGTTTGACGGTGAGCGCCCACCCGTGACCTCGGTGCCGCGACTGGGCGAGCACACGCACGATGTGTTTGCGCAAGCGGGCGTGTCGGCCGACACCGTGTCGGCTTGGGTGGCCAGCGGGGCTGTCAAGGCGCATGAAGCGCAAAAAATGCCCGCACCCTAATTCAAACATTCACACAAGTAAGGTCTGAGACTCTCATGGCATTGCCCACACCCCCAATCACAACCCAAAACACACCTCAACCCACACGCTTAGGCCAAGGCTTTTATTGGCAAGACATTTCGGTTGGCCAGCAGTTCGACACCTTCCGCCGCACCATCACCGAAACCGACTTGGTCAACTTCATTTCCTGCACGGGCATGTTGGAAGCCATCTTCATTGAAGAAGGCTACGAAGGCGGTGCTATTCAAGGCCGCCCCGTGCCCGGCGCTTTGACCTATACCTTGATCGAAGGTTTCATTTTGCAAACCATGATCCAAGGCACGGGCTTGGCCATGCTGGAGTTGACGCAAAAAATCTTGGCACCCGTGGTGGTGGGCGACACCATTCACGCTGAGATCGAAGTCACGGGCGTGCGCCCCACCTCCACCAAAAACCGCGCCATCGTGACCTCTGACATTCGCGTGTTCAACCAGCGCGGCACATTGGTGATGACCTACACCGCCACGCGTTTGCTCGCCGGTCGTCCAACATAAAGTCATCCATTCAGCCTCAAAAACACACACATTAAAACAGGAGACAAACATGAAAATCACCACCCGCCGAACCGTCTTAGCCTCTGTCCTGGCCATGGCCACCCTCTCCTCGGGTGTAGCCATGGCGCAAGCCAACTACCCCGACAAACCCATTCGTTTGGTGATCGCGTTTCCACCTGGCGGCCCCACCGATTTGGTTGCGCGCGTGTTGGCCCAAAAACTGACGGAACAAATGGGCCAGTCGGTGGTGGTCGACAACAAACCCGGCGCCAATGGCAACATCGCGGCAGAGTTGGTGGCCAAAGCGCCGTCAGACGGCTACACCTTGTTCTACAACACCTCCGCCGTGGCCTTGAGCCCTGCGCTGTATAAAAAAATGAGCTACGACGTGCGGGCCGACTTTGCCCCCGTGGCTCTGACCGCGGTCATTCCCCTGGTGCTGGCCGTGCATCCGTCACTGCCCGTCAACACCGTGCAAGAGTTTGTGCAGTACGCCAAAAACAACCCCGACAAACTGAGCTACGGCTCGGCGGGCAACGGCAACATCACCCACCTCGGCGCCTACATGATCTTGCAAGACAAAGGCCTCACCGCCGTGCATGTGCCCTACAAAGGCAGCGCCCCCGCCTTGACCGATTTGGTGGCTGGGCAAACCCAATTCACCACCGACACCATCAACTCGGCCCTGCCCTTCATCAAGGAAAAGCGCCTCAAAGCCTTGGCGGTGACGAGCCTCAAACGCACCAGCGTGTTGCCCGATGTGCCCACGCTCAACGAAACCATCATGCCCAACTTTGAAGTGGGTGCTTGGCAAGGCGTGTTGGTGCCCGCCAAAACATCGCCCGACATCATCAAACGCTTGAATGCCGAAGTCGTCAAAGCTTTGGGTTCGGCAGATGTGCGTGCCAAATTGGCGATTCAAGGTGCGGAGCCCTTGGGCTCGACGCCAACCGAATACGGCAACTACATCAAAGCCGAGTTAGAACGCTGGGACCGTGTGGTCAAGCAAACCGGCGCTTCTCTAGATTGACCCCCCATTCAGGAGACTTCGCATGAACCGTTCTTACTTTTTCAAAACCATGGTGGCAGCCTGTGTGTCGGTCATCGGCACTTTGGGCACCACCTCAGCCTTGGCGCAGACGGCAGACTTTCCTTCCAAACCCGTCAAATTTGTGGTGCCCTTTCCACCTGGCAGTGGGACCGACACGTCGGCACGTTACTTTGCCAAAAAATTCACAGAACTCACGGGTCAAAACGTGGTGGTGGACAACAAGCCGGGGGCCAATGGGTTCATTGCCGTGCGCAACGTGTTGAGCGCACCTGCCGATGGCTACACCGTGTTTGTGGGCAGCAACTCCACCTTGGCGGTCAATGTGGCCTTGTTCAAAAGCTTGCCTTATGACCCCGTGACAGATTTTGCGCCGCTCTCGATGATGATGCGCGCACCGGCCCTGTTGGTGGTGCCAGCGCAGTCCAACTACAACTCAGTCAGCGAGTTGGTTGCAGCGGCCAAAGCTCAGCCTGGCAAGCTCGACTACGGTTCGGGCTCCGCAGGTTATCAACTGATGGCCGAGTTGTTCAACGACGTGGCGGGTGTGCAGTTGTTCAACGTGCCTTTCAAAGGCGCTTCTGAAGCCATGACGGCTGTGGCCTCAGGCACCGTTCACATGGCCTTTGCCGACATCACGGGTGCCTCCGAGTTGGTCAAAGGCGGGAAGCTGCGCGCTTTGGCTGTGGCCAGTGATCGACGCGTGCCTGCAGTGCCCAACGTGCCCACCGCCATTGAAGCAGGCTTGCCAGGCTTCACCGCCTACACCTGGGTGGGCGCGATGGTGTCGGCCAAAACACCAAAAACCGAAACCGACAAGTTGGCGGCCCTCATGGGCAAGATCGAAGCCATGCCTGAAACACGTGAGTTCTATGAAAAGCTGGGGGCCGAAACCATGCGGGGTGGTGCAGAAGAAATGCGGGCCTTCCAAAGCGCTGAGATTCAGTTGTGGAAACGCATCGTCACCAAAGCCAAGGTGGAGCAGCAATGAGCGTCAATAGCGCATCACCACTTGACGCATCGCAAGCCCAGCAAGCGCCTATCACGCCAAGAGGCGCGTTGTCGCATGTGCGTGTGCTGGACCTCTCCCGCGTGTTGGCAGGCCCGTGGGCAGGGCAAACCTTGGGCGATTTGGGCGCGCATGTGATCAAGGTGGAACGCCCTGGCACGGGCGACGACACGCGTTTGTGGGGCCCTCCATTCCTGAAAGACGACGAAGGCAACCCAACACGCGACTCGGCCTATTACCTGTGCACCAACCGCAACAAGCAATCGATCGCGGTGGACTTCACCAAAGCCGCTGGGCAAAAGCTGCTGCACGAGTTGGTCAAAAGCTGCGACATCGTGATTGAAAACTTCAAGGTCGGCAGCTTGGCGCATTACGGCTTGGACTACGCCTCGCTGCAAGCCATCAATCCACGCCTGATTTATTGCTCCATCACCGGCTTTGGGCAAACCGGCCCCTATGCCCACCGTGCAGGCTATGACTTTTTGATCCAAGGCATGGGTGGCTTGATGAGCATCACCGGCCGTCCAGACGGCCAACCCGGCGAAGGCCCCATGAAAGTGGGCGTGGCCTTGACCGACATCTTGACCGGCCTGTACGCCAGCACCGCCATCTTGGCCGCCTTGGCCGCACGCGAACAAACAGGACGCGGCCAGCACATCGATTTGGCCTTGCTGGACGTCGGTGTGGCCTGCTTGGCCAACCAAGGTATGAACTACCTCTACAGCGGCAAGTCGCCCACCCGCATGGGCAACGCGCACCCCAACACGGTGCCTTACCAAGATTTTCCAACGGCCGATGGCTACATGATTTTGGCCATTGGCAACGACAACCAGTTCGCCAAGTTTTGCCAAGCCGTGGGCAAGCCAGAATGGGCCACGGACGAACGTTTTGTATCCAACCAAGCGCGTGTCATCCACCGCGATGTCTTGATTCCGTTGATGCGACAAACCACCGTCATGCGCACTACACGCGAATGGATTGAACTGTTCGAACAAGTGGGTGTGCCCTGCGGCCCGATCAACACCTTGGCCGATGTGTTTGCCGACCCCCAAGTGCAAGCGCGTGGCTTGCAGTTCACCATGCCGCACCCCGTGGCGGGCGACATACCGCTGGTTGCCAGCCCCATTCGCATGTCGGACACCCCCGTGCAATACCGCACCACGCCCCCGCAGTTGGGGCAACACACACGCAGCGTGCTGAGCGAGGTGCTGGGACTGTCTGAGCAGACGATGAACGAATTACAACAACAAGGCGTTTTGGGAGACCTACCGGCATGAGCACTCTGGATTCACTGAACCTCAGCCGCATTCCTGCGGACGATGAGGCCTTGCGCGGCGAGGTGCGTGCCTTTTTGAGCGAGGCCATGCGCGACGTGCCTGCCCACATTCGGGCCAAGTCGTGGTCGGGCTACGACCCTGCCTTTAGCCGTCAGCTTGGCCAACGCGGTTGGTTGGGCATCACCCTGCCCACGCAATATGGCGGCGGTGGCCGCAATGCGTTCACACGCTTTGTGCTGGTCGAAGAATTTTTGAACTTCGGTGCGCCCGTGGGTTCACACTGGATTGCCGACCGCCAAAGTGGTCCGCTGATTTTGAAATACGGCACCGAAGCGCAAAAGCAGTTTTACCTGCCGCCCATTTGCCGTGGCGAGTCGTTCTTTTGCATTGGCATGAGCGAGCCCAACTCAGGCTCAGACTTAGCCAGCGTGAAAACACGCGCCACCAAGACCGACACGGGCTGGTCGCTCAGTGGCCAAAAAATTTGGACCACCAACGCCCACCACTGCCAGTACATGATCGCGCTGGTGCGCACCTCGGGCGACACCGAAGATCGACACAAAGGCTTGTCGCAAGTGATTGTCGATTTGTCCTTGCCCGGCGTGACTGTGCGCCCCATCACCGACCTCTCAGGCGACAGCCATTTCTGCGAAGTGTTCTTCGACAACGTGCAACTCCAAGACGATGCCTTGATTGGTGCCGAGGGCCAAGGCTGGGAACAAGTCACCGCCGAACTCGCCTTTGAGCGCAGCGGGCCCGAGCGTTTGTATTCGAGCATTGTGTTGTTTGACCAATGGTTGGCGTTCATCCGAACCCCTCAAGGTCGCACCCCCGAGGCCGTGCGCTTGGCCGGAAAAATTGCCAGCCAACTCACGCCCTTGCGCGCCATGTCGGTGGCCATCACCGAAAAGCTCACCCGTAGTGAAAGCCCCGTGGTGGAAGCCGCCTTGGTAAAAGACTTGGGCACCGGGGTGGAGCAACTCATTCCCGCTGCGATTGCCGACGATTTGTTCTCCCGCGAATCGCAAGACATACCGCTGGAACTGCTGCAAACCCTCAACTACGTGACGCAAGTGGCGCCCTCGTATTCACTGCGCGGTGGCACGCGTGACATCTTGCGCGGCATGATCGCGCGCGGCTTAGGCCTCCGTTGAAAGACATGTGATGGACGATCTTTTTTCAGACGCCTTGCGTCAACTCCTCGACGACCAATGCACCCCTGCCGTGGTGCGCCAGATTGAAGCATCGGGCGACGGTACTGCGCTGTGGGCACACCTCGACAACTCGGGTTTTGCAGACGCGTTGGTGGCAGAAGCCCAAGGTGGCTCAGGCTTGTCCTTGCGTGAAGCGCAGGGTGTGATGGCCCTGTGTGGCCGCTACACCGTGCCCGTGCCTTTGGCTGAAACCATGATGGCACGCAGTGTGTTGGCGCAAGCGGGTTTGTCAGTGGCGGGGCTGGTTGATTCAGCTCAGGCGGGTGCCGTCAAAGGCAGCATCACGCTCGCGCAAGGCCGCTTGACGGAAGACGGCAGCTTGGTGTGTGCCAACGTGCAACTGGGTCGCGTGGCCGATGCGGTGCTGGTCAGCGATGCCCAACACACGTGGTTGCTGTCTACCCAACACGCGCAAAGCTCACCCGCCAGTTTTGTGCTGGATGCCGACTTGCGTTGGTCAGCCGAACACGTCGCCGCTGGCTTGAAGCTACCCAAACACAACGATGTGCGCTTGCTGCTGGGCTGCATCAATGCAGCGCAGTTGTCGGGCGCTTTGCTGGCCGTGTTCAACAACACCTTGCAGTACGCCAACGACCGTGTGCAGTTTGGCAAAGCCATTGGCAAGTTCCAAGCCATTCAGCACCAACTCAGCGTCATGGCCGAACACAGTTTTGCGGCGCACATGGCGGCCCAATTGGGCTGCGCCAGCGACACCGCCGTGCCCGAACGTGTGCGTGTGGCCGTGGCCAAAGCGCGCACCAGCGAAGCAGCCTTGGAAGTTGCCAGCTTGAGCCACTCCATCCACGGCGCGATTGGCTTCACGCATGAGTTTGATTTGCAGCTCTTCACCCGCCGCTTGCATGCGTGGCGTCAATCGGGCGGCGCTGAGTCTTATTGGCACACCGTGTTGGGCCAAGAGTTGGTCGACCACCGCAGCGGCTTGGTGCTGGACTTGATCCGCAGCGCCACCGATGTCACCGCATAAACACACAGGAAATTCACCATGACACAATTTTTGAAAACCGAGCGCGAAGGCGCTGTCTTGATCTTGACCATGAACCAGCCCGAGACGCGCAATGCGCTCACGGGCAACACTGCCGTGCAAGAGTTTGTCGACGCGTGCGATGCGATTCGTTTGGACACCACCATCCGTTGCGTGATCTTGACGGGCACCGGCCCCGTGTTCAGCTCGGGCGGCAACGTCAAAGACATGCAGCGCTATTTCAAAGAAAGCCTCACACCCGACACCATTCGCGAGGAATACCGCAACGGCATTCAGCGCTTGCCCAAAGCGCTGTACAACTTGGACGTGCCCGTGATCGCCGCCATCAACGGCCCCGCCATTGGCGCGGGCTTGGACTTGACCTGCATGTGCGACATGCGCATCGCCTCCGACAAAGCCACCTTTGCCGAAAGTTTTGTCAAAGTGGGCATCGTGCCCGGCGACGGCGGCGCGTGGCTGCTGCCGCGCGTGGTGGGCATTTCAAAAGCCAGCGAAATGGCGTTCACCGGCGAGGCCTTGACGGCACAAGAAGCCCTTTCTTGTGGCTTGGTATCCCGCGTGGTTGCGCACGACACCCTGCTGGACGAAGCCCGCAAACTCGCCGCCAAAATTGTGGCCAACCCCGGTGGCGTGCTGCGCATGACCAAACGCTTGCTGCGCGAAGGCGAACGCAGCTCCTTGGAGTCTTTGTTGGAATTGTCTGCAGGCTACCAAGCGATTGCGCACATGACCACAGATCACCATGAGGCTGTGCGGGCGTTTGTGGAGAAGAGAGCGCCGCAATTTGGCAATTGATGCCCGATAGGGTTTCAGTTGATTGACCAACCCTATCTTGGCAGTCAAAGTTAGGCAGATACGCACCATTCAATTCAGGGAACCTCATGGCGGATACGCATCAAGTCTTCAACCAGTCCACGCCATTGTTGGATGTCAATCTCTACCAAGCCGACCCGTCCTTGCACGAAGCCGTCAAAGCCTTCGCTGGCGATGACAGCGACACCCACACGCGATTGAGCGATTTAGGTGCACGTTACGGCAGTGCCGAGGCGCAGCATTGGGCACGACAGGCCAACGAGAACAAACCCGTGCTGCACACGCACGATCGGTTTGGCCACCGCGTGGATGAAGTCGAGTTTCATCCGGCTTATCACCAGCTCATGTCTCTCGCCATGCAGCATGGCTTGCATGCTTCGCCTTGGGCACAACCGGGCCCTGGCGCGCAAGTCAAACGGGCAGCGGCCTACCATCTGTTTGGTCAACTCGAAAACGGCGTGCAATGCCCAACCACCATGACCTTTGCGGTGGTGCCCGTCATCGCCCGCCAAAGTGAGATTGCCCCCGACTGGTTACCGAAGCTGTTGGCCCAAGATTACCAACCCGGCGTGGCCCATGTGGGCGACAAACGCGCGGTGACCATGGGCATGGGAATGACCGAAAAACAAGGCGGCTCGGACGTGCGCAGCAACACGACCGAAGCCGTGGCCGTGGGCCACAGCGAATGGGGTCAAGAGTTCCGCGTCACAGGGCACAAATGGTTTTTTTCAGCGCCCATGTGTGATGCGTTCCTCATCCTCGCGCAAACCGAGCCGGGCACATCCGCAGGGCAAACCTGTCTGTTTCTGCCGCGCGTTTTGCCGGACGGCACGCGCAATCGCATACGCATTCAGCGCCTCAAAGACAAGGTGGGCAACCAGTCCAACGCGTCGTCTGAAGTCGAATTCGATGGGGCCAGCGCTTGGTTGGTGGGTGACATCGGCAAAGGCATTTCCACCATTTTGGAGATGGGCAACCACACGCGTTTGGATTGCACTTTGGGTGCGGCAGGCATCATGCGCGCGGGCCTGACCCAAGCCATGCATCACGCCCGACTGCGCAGTGCCTTTGGTCGCAAACTGGCCGATCAACCCTTGATGCAATCGGTCTTGGCCGATTTGTCCCTCGAAAGCGAAGCGGCCATGTGGCTGTCGATGCGTTTGGCACGGACCTTTGACAACGATGCCAATGACCATGAACTCGCCTTGCGCCGCGTGCTCACCCCCGCGGCCAAGTATTGGGTGTGCAAACGCACCCCGCACTTCATGGCGGAGGCCATGGAGGTGATGGGGGGTGCAGGCTATGTCGAAGAAGGCCCGTTCGCCCGACTGTTTAGAGAAAGCCCGCTCAACTCCATCTGGGAAGGCTCAGGCAATGTTATGTGCTTGGACGTGCTGCGCTCGTTGGCCCGAGGTCCGCAATGTGCGGATGCCTTGATGCTCGAATGGCAAGCCGTGCGAGGCATGAACGCGGCCTTCGATGCCGCCCTCAACGAATTCGCCCCCACCTTGATGCATCCCCGCCAAGACTGTGATGAGGCTGCTGCACGCGGCTTGACCGAGCGCATCGGCTTGTTGATGCAAGCCGCCTTGCTGCTCAAACACGCCCCCCATGACGTGGCCGACAGCTTTTGCGCCAGCCGCCTCACGGGTGATTGGCGTGGCACCTTGGGGAGCTTGGCGTTACCGCATGCGCGAAAGTTGATGGATCGGGCTTTGGTGGAGAGGACGTAGCCTCATTCCACCCGCACCACCGCATTCGGCTTAAAGCCCAAATCAGCCACTTTGCCCTTCTTAGCGCGTGCCGCTTTGGCGTTGTTCAAGCTGCGAATTTCTAGCGTTTCTTCGCGCACTTTGCCGCCACGGCCAATGCCTTCGATGCGCACGCTGCGTGTGTACGCAGCCGCACCGGCCAAGGTGTCTTTGGCTTCTAGGTCGATCAGCATCAAGCCACGACCGCCCTTTTCCATGGCTTTGAGTTCAGACAACTCAAAGGTCAAGAAGCGGCCGCCCGTGGATGCACAAGCCACATGCGTGGCGGGTGCCACAGGCTGCGCGCCCGAGCCACCGCTGGCAGGTGATGGCCGGCACACGGTTTCGCCCTCACCCACAGTGATGAAGGCTTTGCCGCCTTTGTTTCGCGAAATCATGTGCTCGATGTTGGCCATGAAGCCGTAGCCGCCCGAGCTGCTGAGCAAATACGTCGCGCCTGCAGGGCCAGCCACGTAGTGCAACAGTTGGGTGCCAGCTTCTAAGTCAACCAGTGTGGTCACAGGTTGGCCGTCGCCACGCGCGCCGGGCAAGACCGACACGGGCACCGAGTAGATGCGGCCATTCGAGCCAAACGCGATAAAGGTGTCGACCGTGCGGCACTCGAACGTGCCGTACAAGCCGTCGCCCGCTTTGAAGGCAAAGGCACTGGCTTCGTGGCCGTGGCCGGTGCGTGCGCGTACCCAGCCTTTTTCAGAGACCACCACGGTCACGGGCTCGTCCACCACTTTGACTTCGGCCACTGCTTTTTTCTCTTCTTGAATGAGCGTGCGGCGTGGGTCAGCAAAGGTTTTGGCGTCGGCTTCAATTTCTTTGACCATCAAGCGGCGCAGCGCCGATGGGTTGCCCACGATGTCTTCGAGCTTGGCTTGTTCGTCGCGCAACTCTTTGAGCTCTTGCTCAATCTTGATGGCTTCCAAACGCGCCAGCTG
>CANBRM010000052.1 GCA_947371915.1 Comamonadaceae bacterium
GTCCTCACAGTTTGATTCCGATCTCAACAACATCTCCTCACACGTGATGGCGTTGGGTGGTTTGGTGGAGTCACAAATTCGCCAAGCCGTTTATGCATTGTCCCAGTTCAGTTCTGAAGTGGCCGACGATGTGCTGGTGACTGAAAACAAAGTCAACACCGCCGAAGTTGAGATTGACCGCGAAATTGCCTCCATCATTGGCCGCCGCCAGCCCACGGCCCGTGACTTGCGTTTGCTGATGGCGATGTCCAAAACCACGGCCAATTTAGAGCGCGTGGGCGACGAGGCCGCCAAGATTGCGCGCATGGTCAAGTCCATTGTGGAAAGCAACGCGCCCCGTTCCTTGCCTTCGACCGACCTGCGTGTTTCAGCCGACATGGCGTCTGGCTTGTTGCGCAAAGCCTTGGACTCGTTTGCCCGTTTGGACATTCCCATGGCGGTGAGCATCTTGCGCGAAGACAACGACATCGACCAAGAGTTTGATGGTTTTGTGCGCAAGCTTATCACCTACATGATGGAAGACCCACGCACCATTTCCGCGAGCTTGGATTTGTTGTTCATTGCCAAAGCGATTGAGCGCATTGGCGATCACGCCAAAAACATTGCTGAGTTTGTCATCTACATCGTCAAAGGTGAGGATGTGCGTCACACTCCCCTGGCCGATGTTGAATCGTCCATGGGCTAACTGAGAAATTTTTTCAGATGAAGATTGCACGCGTTTTAGTGGTCGAAGATGAGCCGGCAATTGCCGAGTTGATCGGTGTTAATTTGCGTCACCACGGCATGCTTGCTGTGCTGGCTGGCGACGGTGATGCTGCGCAGGCGCATATTGACGAGGTGTTGCCGGATGTCATCTTGCTCGATTGGATGCTGCCTGGGCAATCGGGCATTCAATTGGCGCGCCGTTGGCGTGCCGATGCACGCACCAAAACCACGCCCATTCTGATGCTCACCGCACGCGGTGATGAACCCGACAAAATTGCAGGCTTGGATGCAGGGGCGGATGACTACATCACCAAACCATTCTCGACCCAAGAGCTGTTGGCGCGCATTCGTGCCGTACTGCGTCGCCGTGCGCCCGAGCAAGCCAGTGATGTGGTGCGCGTGGGCGGTTTGCAGCTGGACGGTGCCACGCACCGTGTGAGCTTCAACGACCAAGCCATCAAACTGGGGCCGACTGAATTTAAGTTGCTCAATTATTTGATGCACCACGCCGAGCGCGTTCACAGCCGCAGCCAGTTGCTAGATCGTGTCTGGGGCGATCATGTGTTCATTGAAGAACGCACGGTTGATGTGCACGTCAAACGTTTGCGAGAAGCATTGGGCGAGGCTGGCGTTTTGGTGGAAACCGTACGCGGCGTAGGCTACCGCTTGACGGCACCTGCCGTTGTCAAGGCCTGAGTTCGTCCTGTGCTTTGGCGAACGTTTAATTGGTTGGTGGCGCTCTGTGCGGGCGCAGCCACAGGGGCTTTGTGGGGCTTGTATCAAGATTCCAAATCTATTTGGGTTTACCTTTTATTGGGCGCTTTGAGTGCCAGTTTTGCTTGGTGGTTGAAAGATGGCTGGCGTGGCCTGCGTGTCGTGGCGTGGTTGGGGGCTGGCGATTTGACCAGCGCGCCCACCTTGTCCGGCTTGTGGGGCGATATTGTTGACCTGACTTGTCGCTTGCTGCGTCAGCAAGAGCGCGCCATGCAAGCCAGCGATCAGCGCCTCAAAGATTTTTTATCGGCCATTCAAGCCTCCCCCAATGGAGTTTTGTTGTTAGATGCGCAAAGTCAAATTGAGTGGTGCAATCAAACCGCGGCGCTCCAGTTAGGCATTGATGTCGAGCGTGACAAGTTGCAACGTATTGGCAACATCATGCGCGACCCGATTTTTACCAACTTCATGGCAAGCGGTGACTCGGATGAGTCGGTGGTGATTGAAGGGCGAAGCCACCGACCCAACCGGCCGCTTCGCGTGTCCGTGCAACGCCACCGTTATGGTGAGGGCAAACAGTTGCTGATCACGCGTGATGTAACAGTGATGGAACAGGCCGAAGCTGTGCGTCGGGATTTTGTGGCCAACGTCTCGCATGAAATTCGAACACCTCTGACGGTGATGTCCGGCTTTGTGGAAACTTTGCAAACCCTAAGCCTGCCACCTGAGGATCAACAACGCTATCTCGCGCTGATGGCCACGCAGGCGCATCGGATGCAAACCTTAGTAGAAGACTTGCTGACGCTGTCTCGCTTGGAAGGAAGCCCTAATCCGAGCGTGTATTCACAGTTATCGCTGGCAGATTTGATGCTGGTTTGTGAGCAAGAGGCGATGGGACTGTCTGAGTCCATGGCCAAAGGTGCTGGTACGCAAATGATTGAGTTCGTTGTGGATGCAGGTTTGTCAGAGGCCGTGTTGTTGGGCGAGCCGAGAGAGCTGCAAAGTGCTTTGTCGAACTTGGTCAGCAATGCTGTGCGCTACACCCCCGCAGATGGCACGATTCACGTCAATGCCTGCGTGAAAACCGATGGCAGTCTGCAACTCTCGGTCAAAGACTCTGGCGCAGGCATTGCGGCTGAGCATTTGCCACGGTTGACCGAGCGTTTTTACCGTGTGGATCGCAGCCGCTCGCGGGAATCGGGCGGTACAGGCTTAGGGCTCGCCATCGTGAAGCACGTCATGCAGCGCCATGGTGGTAGTTTGGTGGTGGCCAGTGTGTTGGGGCAGGGCTCAACCTTCACCTTGGTCTTACCCAGCACGCGTTGGCGCTTGAGCGCTTCGCAGCAGCGCTAGGCTGTTAATGGTGTGGTGTGTGATGGCGCTGGCGATAAGCCACGCGCCATAAAACTGCCAACAGCAGGGCGGCGGTTAAACACAAGGCCAAGCTGCTGGTTTGCCAAAACGCCAAAGGTGACTGAGGTGTCAACCATGACACGACCGCCACACCTTCAGGCCAAGCATAGGCGATCCCATAACCACCTGCTAAGCCCAAGCCCCAAAGTAGCAAGGTGTAGGTCACCAAGGGCAACAAGGTGACGCCGTAGCAACGCAGCGCAAAGACACAAAACACCTGAATGGAATCGGCAAAGTGGTACAGCACCAGCCACGTCAGTAGGGTGGCAGCCAGCGCAGCTACTTCGGGGGATTGGGTGTAAATGGAGGCCAAGGCCATGCGCTGCGTCCACAGCAGAAGAGACAAGCTCAAACACATCAGCAGTACCAAGCCTAATCCCGTGCGCAAGGCGAGTCGCGCTTTTTGTAGTTGGTTCGCACCCAGCCAGTAACTGATGCGTGCACTGCTGGCGATCGACAGCGCCAGTGGCACCATGTAGAGCACAGCCGCCATGTTGGCCACGATTTGGTGGCTGGCCGATGCCACCACGCCCAAGCGCGCGATGAACAGCGACATCAAGGTGAACGAGGTCACTTCAACGCCAATGGCCAAGCCGCTGGGCAGTCCTAAGCGCAGGAAGCGCATCAATGTGGCCGCATTTGGCGCTTCCATCGGAGCCCAAATTTGAAACGGTTTGTAAAAGTCTTGCGTGCGCAGCAGCCACACGGCCAAACTCAGCATCAAGCAGTTCACGATCAGTGTGGCCCACGCGCAGCCCACCAACCCCATGGGGCCAAACCAGCCCGGCACACCCAATACCAACACGATCGAGAGCGGCACTTTCACACACAGCGCGACCACTTGCACCCAGGTCACCAGCTTAGGCTTCCCCAAGCTTTGGTTGATGGTGCTGTAGAGGCGAAACAGCAAAGAGGCGGGGACGCCAAAGGCGACGATGGTGAGGTAGTCCTGCACCTGTGCTTGAAGCTCAAGAGGTACTTGCGTCCAGCGCAGCAAGGGGCCGGGAAACAACAGCGCCCCCATGCCAATCAACACGGTGATGGCGCACAAGTACAAGGCTTGGCGAACGGAGCGCCCGACGTCGGCTTGGCGATTGGCCCCATGCAGCTCGGCCCACACCGGCAGCAGGGCCTGCAGCAAACCCATCAATGAAATGTGGATGGTGATGTAAGTGGCCGAGGCCACCGACAGCGCCGCCAAGGCGGTGTCTGCAAAGTGGCCCGCCACCAAGGTGTCGGTGATGCCAAATGCCATGACCGCAAGCTGCCCGACCACCACCGTACCGGCGTGGCGCAATATGGTGGTGCGTTCGGTGCTCACAATGGGTTCATGGCGCGTCAAGGTTGACGACGGTGGTACAGCGTCACGTCTTCATCGTTGTCAGACGGACGACGGATAGTGCGTACACGGGTCCACTCGTTCAAGCGAACGACGCGCGCGAGCCCGGGGCGTAAATCGTTGTCCACCAGCAGCCATTCGCAATCAGCACGTCGGGGTGTGCTGACCTCATCCAGGGGTTGTACGTCAAAACCACCGTGGTAATGGAAGGCGGTCATTTGGCCCACGTCTAATCCGTAACTCATCAAGCAGGCAGGCTTGATGGGTGTTTTTTCTGCCATGACATGGCGAATTTGTTGCACCCAAGGCGCGTAGCTTCGCGCGAAGTCGAGCAAAGGTAGCCAAAGGGTGAGCAATAAGAGCCAGCACAAGGCTGCGCCACCAGCAGGCAAAACTAAGCTTTTCCATAGCGCTTGTCGATGCTTGCCAACACGCCACAACACCAGCCAGCCCCAAGCCGCTGTGGCCAAGAGTGCCACGCTAAAAGCCATCCAACCGAAGCTGGGTTCAAAGCCCGGGGCGAGTCGTGCCACGTTGGCCGCAGGTTGTGCGGGCCAACCGGTTTGCATGGCGATCCACACCACCCAAATGATGAAGGCGCAACCTGAGAAGAAGAGCAGGGTGAACCAGTCGATGAAGGCCGCCATGCTGCGGCGCAGCGTGGGTAAGGCAAAGGCCGCCAAGGTAGCCAGTGCGGGCAGAGCCAGCAGCAAGGTGCGGTCTGCCGACAGGGTGAGCAGGGCGGTGCTCACGGTCAGGCCTGCGAACCACATGGGCAGCACCATGTGACGGCTCCAGTGCAGTGAGGTCCATTGACGACGCCAGCGCCAAAGCGTCCACAGCACCAATGGCCAGGCCGGCCATGTGAACCAGGCCAACAAGCGCAGCAAACTGCGCCATTCGGCCCAATCGTTGTGCAGAGGCATCAAGCGCCAGTGCCACACGTCTAAAGCGGTGGCCAAGGCGGCGACGCTCACGCCCATGAGTAACAGCCATAAGGCATGTTGACGGCCAATTTGAGGCGTCGTGCTTTGACGGTCTAGCAGGCACAGCAAGCCGCTACCCACCGCCATCAAGACGGCAAAGCTGGGAGCGCCACTCAGGCACAAGCCCAGCAAACCCAAACTCAAAGCACTCAGGCTGTAACGCGGGTGATAGGGCAGGGCTGCCACGCCATAAAACGCACAACCGACAAAAGCCAGTTGCGCCAAGATGGGCGAGGCTTCGTGAGAAAGCAAGGACAACCCAAGACAAGCAATCAATGCCAAGACAGCGCCATCGGCGATGGTGCGCGCATAGTCTTTGGGTTTGGCCTCTCCACCAAAAGCAAACGCCACAGGCTGGGCTTGTGGGCTGAGGCCCAAGTAATAGGCACCGTGCCATGTGCTCGTCAGCGTCACGCCCAGCAGCAGCGCAAACGGGATGCGCGAGGCCAAGCCTGCTGACATCCAGTCGGGAGCGATTTGAATGGCCCAAGCACCCAGCCAATAGGGCAGCAAGGCGTCTAGGTCGGGCGCCTGTCCCCACACAGTTGGGTTGAGCCAGCTGCTTGCACCTTCGGAGAGGGCCAGCATTTGGGCAAATGCCGTGAATTCGTTGCCCTTCCAAGGCTCACGTCCGAGCAAGCCTGGCAACACATAGGCGGCGCAAAACAACCACAGCGCCAAACGCGGGAGGCGGCGCACGGCACTCTGGGCAACGATGGCGGGGGTGGGGTCAGTCACGGGCTTGAGGGGCTATGGATGGGGTCAGAAAAAAGGATTTCCAAATGAAAAAAGGCAGCGCCGATGTCGGGCTGCCTTTTGAGAAGTGAGCGCTTGGCTTACTTGGCGATGGTCTTGCCGTACTTGTTGCGGAAGCGTTCGACGCGGCCGCCCATGTTGTCAACAGACTTCTGTGTACCTGTGTAGAAAGGATGAGATTCGCTGGTGGTATCCAGCTTGTACAACGGCAGTTCGCGGCCGTCTTCCATCTTGATCATTTCTTTGGTGTTTGCGCACGAACGTGTCACAAATTTGAACCCGTTTGACATATCCATGAAACAGATTTCACGGTAGTTGGGGTGAATGCCTTCTTTCATCGTCTTCTTCCTTAGCAGCTGCGGTAGCCACGTCGACCTATTTCGGCGCACTTTCCGCAAAACGCGCTATTGTGCCACAACCCTAGACCATTCTCACGACCAGCCCAGCAGACTGAATGCAAAAGGTAGGCTGATTAAGCCCAAAAGTGTGGACAGCGTGACCAAACCCGCCACATACGCCCCGTCGTAGCCCATGCGTGCAGCCAGCACATAGCAAGTCGAGGCGGTGGGAAGGGCTGAAAACGCCATTAAGACGGTGGTTTGCACGCGATCGAGTTCAAACCATTTCGCCAAACCAAACGCCACCGCAGGCGCTAAAAAGTGTCGAATGCCAAGCAGCGCAAGACTGAGTGTTTTGGCTTCTGATAGTTTGCCAAATTGCATGCCAGCGCCTGCCGACATGAGTCCCAAGGCCAATGAGGCCCCGCCGATGCGCTGCACACTGGGAATCGCCCAGTCGGGCAGTTGAAAGCCGAGGATGTTGGCGACCAAGCCCGACAAGGTGGCAATGATCAGCGGGTTGCGTACCAATTCGCTTAAAAAGCTTTTTTGCGCATGCTTGGCCATGGGCCAAATGGCGGCCACATTGAACAATGGGACACACACACCGATCAAAACGGCAATGAGCAACAGGCCTTGTGGGCCTGCTGCACGTTCGGCCAATGCCAAAGCAATGAATGAATTGAAGCGAAAGCCGACTTGCGCGCTGCCTGCATGCAACCGTGGGGAAATACGGTGGCCAATCCATGGCAAATGAGGCAGTACGTAAGACATGCCAATGTTCCACAACCCCAGCACCAGCCCCGCCATGATCAGGTGCGACGCGGCTTGCAAGTCCAAAGGCGAACGCACGATGGAGTGGAACAGCAGAATTGGGAACAGGAAAAAATAAACCAAGCGCTCGACAGGCTCCCACACGCTGCGATTGAGCGCTGTATAGCGGCATAAAAAATAGCCACACAAAATGAGCGAAAAATCGGGGAAAAGTAACTCTAGGTAATTCACACGACAGAGAATAACCGCTGTTCAATTCGTGCACCCGTTCTTGCGTATAGGATGCGACTTGAACGTACTGTTAAAGATTTTTCATTTTCAAAAAAGGAGTTCGCGTATGCAACATCGTCATTGGGTCGCCCTGTCTTTCGCCGCTTGCGCAGGCGCTGCATTTGCACAGGCTTACCCCACTAAAACGATTCAGTTGCAGGTGCCTTTTGCGCCCGGTGGTACCACTGACATCGTGGCCCGCGTCATCGCAGATCCTTTGGGTAAAGCCTTAGGCCAAACCGTGGTGGTGGTGAACAAAGCAGGCGGCGGCGGCGTGGTGGGGGCCAACGAAACGGCCAAGGCCATTCCGGATGGTTACTCGCTGGGCATGGCCACGGTCTCGACCACGGCAGCGAATCCGGCCATCAACGCCAAAATTCCCTACAACCCGTTGACTGACTTCACCCCCATCATCAACGTGGCCGCCACCCCCAACGTGATTGCCGTGCACCCCTCGTTTCCTGCTACGGACTACAAAGGCTTTATCGCTGAGGTCAAGCGCTCACCGGGTAAATATTCGTACTCCTCCTCGGGCACGGGCGGCATTGGTCATTTGCAAATGGAGCTCTACAAAAACTTGAGCCACACCTTTGTGACGCACATTCCCTATCGAGGTGGTGGCCCCGCTTTGAACGACACGGTCGCAGGCCAAGTGCCTATGATTTTTGACAACTTGCCCTCGGCCTTGCCTTTCATCAAAGACAACCGCTTGGTGCCCATCGTGGTGGCGGCGCCCCAGCGATTGGCCGTGTTGCCCAACGTGCCCACGTTCAAAGAAGTCGGCTTGGAGCCTGTGAACCGCATGGCCTATTACGGCATTTACGGACCCAAGGGCATGCCCAAAGAGATCGTCGACAAAATCAATGCGGGTGTGCGCAAGGCTCTGGAAGATCCTGCTGTGCGTAAGCGCATCGAAGACACAGGCTCTCTCGTTGTGGCCAACACACCTGAGCAATTCGCCGCCCAAATCAAGGCGGAGTTTGAGGTCTACAAGCGCGTGGTGACTGAGCAAAAACTGACTTTGGATTGATTGCTCTTTGGCAGTTGTTGTCACGGCTCAGGCGGCAGTGCCTGATGCCAACATCGATACTTTTGTCGATGCGCTTTGGTTAGAAAACGGTTTGGCGGCCAACACCTTGGCCGCTTACCGCCGCGATTTGAATTTGCTGTCGGCGTGGCTTCACGCCCAAAATACCTCGCTTTTGGTCGCCCGCGAGCTGGATTTGCAGCAGTACTTCGCAGACCGCCACGCCGAGACCAAAGCCACCAGTGCCAACCGTCGTTTGACCGTTTTTAAACGGTTTTACCGCTGGGCGTTGCGGGAGCGTTTGCTGGTCGCAGACCCTACGCTCAAGCTTTTGACCGCCAAACAACCCATGCGCTCGCCCAAAACCATGACCGAGGTGCAGGTCGAGCGGCTCTTGACCGCGCCCGATGTGACCAGTCCTTTGGGCCAGCGTGACCGTGCGATGCTGGAGTTGCTTTACGCCAGCGGCCTGCGCGTGAGCGAGTTGGTGGGGCTCAAAACCTTGCACGTCAGCTTGAATGACGGCGTTCTGCGCATCATGGGCAAAGGCAGCAAAGAGCGTTTGGTGCCCTTTGGCGAAGTGGCGCGTGAGGGGTTGCAGCGGTATTTGGCGCAAGGACGTCCTGCGTTGTTGGGCGGACATCAAACCGACGCCTTGTTTGTCACCTCACGCGGGGCTCATGCCGGTGAGGCCATGACCCGTGCCATGTTTTGGCAGCTCATCAAACGCTATGCGCTCAAAGCAGGCATTCAGCAGTCCATTTCTCCGCACACCTTGCGCCATGCGTTTGCGACGCATTTGCTCAACCACGGTGCAGATTTGCGTGCCGTGCAAATGCTGTTGGGGCATGCCGATATTTCCACCACCACGATTTACACCCACATTGCGCGTGAGCGTCTGAAGTCCTTGCATGCATCGCACCATCCACGCGGATGAGTCACGTCGGTCCTTTGCCTCATGTCCTCCAACGTGTTGGCTGAGTTAGGCCAGCAAGTACGCCAGTTCAAGGTCGGTGAAACCCGCTTTTTTGCGCGCCGCGGTGTTAAACGGCGGCTTGAGTTTCGGTGCGTCGTAGCGTTGCACGAGTTCTCCATACAGCGTCACGGGGTCGAGCCCGCGTTGCTCGCACAGCCAGCGGTACCAGTGGTTGCCAATGGCCACGTGGCCCACTTCGTCGCGCAAGATCACGTCCAAAATTTCTACCGCCCGAATGGCGGCTGGGCTGGCCACTTTGCGTAGTTTGTCTTGAATGAGCGGTGTCGCGTCTAACCCACGCGCTTCCAGCGTGCGCGGCACCAGCGCCATGCGGGCGAGCACATCGTCCGCTGTTTTTTCGCACATTTGCCACAGACCGTCGTGCGCGTCGAAGTCGCCGTAGTGGTAGCCCAAGCTTTGCAGATGCGTGTGCAGCAAGTCAAAGTGCTGTGATTCTTCAAACGCGACCCGCAGCCAGTCGACGTAATAAGGCTCGGGCATGTCGTTGAAGCGCCAAACTGCGTCCAGCGCCAAGTTGATGGCATTGAATTCAATGTGGCACACCGCATGTATCAAGGCAGCCAAGCCTTCGGGCGTAAAAGGTTTACGGAAGGGAACTTGCTTTGCAGGGATCAGCCGAGGGCGCTCTGGGCGACCAGGCAAGGTGTTTGTGGCACCGGGCTCGGGTTGGGTGTGAACAGACAGCGTCAATGTGCGGTGCTGTTGCCACAGGGCTTGCACCGCCTGTACTTTTTCTTGTGGGTTGCTAATGCAAAGGGCGGTGAGGGCGTGGGGGCGAAGTTGCATACCTACAATTGTAAAAATTTCAAAACCACACAGGAGACTTTCATGGCCGTTTACCAACTCGATGTGCACACCCCCCAAATTGCGGATTCCGCGTGGGTCGCCGACAGCGCCCAAGTGATGGGCGAGGTGGAGATGGCGGCGGACAGCAGCGTGTGGTTTTGCAGCGTTTTGCGTGGCGATTCGGCCAAGATCACCATCGGTGAAGGTACCAACGTGCAAGATGGCAGCGTGCTGCATGCCGATGTGGGCATGCCCTTGACCTTGGGCAAACACGTGACGGTAGGACACATGGTGCAGTTACATGGCTGCACCGTGGGCGATGAGTCCCTCATCGGCATCGGTGCCATCGTGCTCAATGGCGCGAAAATTGGCAAGAACTGTTTGGTGGGTGCGGGCTCCTTGGTGACCGAAGGCAAAGAGTTTCCCGATGGCTCCATGATTTTGGGCAGCCCCGCTAAGGTGGTGCGCCAACTTACCCCCGAACAAATTGAAGGTCTGCGCCGCAGCGCGCAGCACTATGTTGAAAACGCTCACCGCTTCAAAGCGGGTTTGAAGAAGATTGCTTGATGTCTGAATTGCATAAATTTCTGTTTGATGGTTTGCCCGTGCGTGGCATGTTGGTGCAGCTCACCGATGTGTGGCAAGAGGTGCTGAAGCGCCGTGAGGCGAATGGGGACACGGGCGCTTACCCTGAGCCTGTGCGTCATTTGCTGGGTGAGATGACGGCGGCTGCCGTGCTGATGCAGTCCAACATCAAGTTCAACGGCGCATTGGTGATGCAGATTTTTGGCGATGGGCCACTCAAATTGGCCGTGGTCGAGGTGCAACCCAACCTGAGCTTGCGTGCGACCGCCAAGGTGGTGGGTGATTTGGGCGAGGCCAGTACCTTGCCTGAGATGGTGAACGTGAACAACGAAGGCCGCTGCGCCATCACGCTGGACCCGCAAACCAAAATGCCCGGCCAGCAGCCCTACCAAGGCGTGGTGCCTTTGTTTGATGACCAGCGCAATAAGCTGAGCAAGTTCAGCGACGTGCTCCAGCACTACATGCTGCAAAGCGAGCAACTCGACACCACCTTAGTGCTAGCCGCCAACGACACCACCGCGGCTGGTTTGCTGATTCAGCGCTTGCCCATCAAAGGGCAAGGCAATTTGGCGGCCAAAGCCAGCATGGAAGACGAAGACGAAATCGGTCGCAACGAAGACTACAACCGCATCGCCATCTTGGCCGGCACATTAACGCCCGAAGAGTTGCTGACCCTGGATGCCGACACCATCTTGCGTCGCTTGTTCTGGGAAGAAACCTTGGTGCGCTTTGAACCCTTGACGCCAAGTTTTGCGTGCTCGTGTAGCCGTGAACGCGTGAGCAATATGATCCGCGGCTTGGGCGTGGAGGAGGCCGAAAGCATCTTGGCCGAGCGCGGCGAGATTGAAGTGGGTTGCGATTTCTGTGGTCAGCAATATCGCTACGACCCTGTCGATGCTGCGCACATTTTTGCCCCACCCGTGCAGCAACCCCCTGCACCGACTTCGCTGCAGTAAGTTATTTTTTCGCGAGCAACTGGCTAAACAGCTGGTGCTCGCAGTCTGCGTCCGCGCAGTTTTCGCAGGCCCCTGTCCAGCGTACCGGTTGCGTTTGCCGGATATGTGCCGCCAAGGCCTCGAAACCCATGGCCTGTGCCCGTAGTGCCGCCGCATACAGCGCGTGTGTGAAGCGTTCAGCACCTTGGCCATACACCACTTGAAATGCAATGTTTTGATGCGCTAGGACTTGCCTCAGCGCTTCATCAGCTCGGTGTTGTGCCAGAGACGCTGCTGGCGTGAAGTCAAGCCCGCAGAGCAACACGATGTCGTCGAGGGCGATCTGTTCGGGGGAGGGGGCGTCAGCCACGGCCAAGTCAATTTGCCGTGTCGTGAAATAGGCAGTGAAGGCGTGTGCGAGCTGTGATTTGCCCGTTTGAGGCGCGCCAAGGATGGCGATGCGCATGGGGTCAGCGTGCGATTTGCACGAAAATTTCGTTCGGCTTGACCATGCCGATTTCAGAGCGTGCGCGCTCTTCGACCATTTCCAGCCCGTCTTTCAAATCATGAAGTTCGGCGCTTAGTCGGTCGTTGGCCAAACGTGATGCCGCATTTTGTTGCTTTTGGTCTTTGAGGACTTGGCGCAAACGCATCACGTCGGGCACACTGCCGCGACCCAGCCACAGTTGACCTTGCAGCACGAGCAGCAAAGTCAACAAAATCAAGTGCAGGGGGCGCAGCACAGGTGAGGCTTAACGCAGGTTGTAGAAGGCAGAACGGCCTGGATACACCGCCACGTCGCCCAAGTCTTCTTCGATGCGCAAGAGTTGGTTGTACTTGGCCATGCGGTCAGAACGGCTCATCGAACCTGTTTTGATTTGACCGGCATTCAAGCCCACAGCGATGTCAGCAATGGTGCTGTCTTCAGTTTCACCAGAGCGGTGGCTGATCACGGCGGTGTAGCCAGCGCGCTTGGCCATCTCAATCGCTTCAAACGTTTCGGTCAAGGTGCCGATTTGGTTGATCTTGATGAGGATCGAATTGGCGATGCCTTTGTCGATGCCTTCTTTGAAGATCTTGGTGTTGGTCACGAACAAGTCGTCGCCCACGATTTGCACTTTCTTGGCCAAGCGGTCGGTCAACACTTTCCAGCCGTCCCAATCGTTTTCGGCCATGCCGTCTTCGATGCTGATGATGGGGTACTTGTCGCACCAAGTGGCGAGCATGTCGGTCCACTGCTGGGCGGTCAATTGCAAGCCTTCGCCAGACAAGTGGTACTTGCCGTCTTTGTAGAACTCGCTGGCCGCACAGTCCAAACCGATGGCGATTTGTTCACCCGCGGTGTAGCCCGCAGCAGCAATTGCGTCCAAGATCATTTGAATGGCCGCTTCGTGGCTGGTGACGTTAGGTGCGAAACCACCTTCGTCGCCCACAGCAATGCTCATGCCTTTGTCGTGGATGATTTTCTTCAAGGCATGGAACACTTCAGCGCCGTAACGCACGGCTTCGCGGAAGGTGGGGGCGCCAACTGGGATGATCATGAACTCTTGCAAGTCCAAGTTGTTGTTGGCGTGTGCGCCACCGTTGATGACGTTCATCATGGGCACTGGCAATTGGTTGCCATTCATGCCACCGAAGTAACGGTACAAAGGCAAGCCAGACTCTTCAGCGGCAGCGCGGGCCACAGCCATGGACACAGCCAACAAAGCGTTGGCGCCCAAGCGGCTCTTGTTGTCAGTGCCATCGAGGTCGATCAAGGTTTTGTCGAGGAACGCTTGCTCAGAAGCGTCCAAGCCCAAAATGGCTTCAGAGATTTCGGTGTTGATGTGCTCAACCGCTTTCAACACGCCTTTGCCGAGGTAGCGGCTCTTGTCGCCGTCGCGCAATTCGATGGCTTCGCGGCTGCCTGTGGAAGCGCCTGATGGCACAGCAGCACGGCCCATGGTGCCGGATTCCAACAACACATCACATTCAACGGTGGGGTTGCCGCGGCTGTCCAAGATTTCACGGGCGACGATGTCGACGATAGCGCTCATTTGTGTTTTCCTATTTCAAGTTTTTAAAAAGGGTTGGAGGCTGTGTGCAAAGCACTCAGGCCTCAAAGTTGTTTTCTAAGAAAGGGTGTTTTTTGGTCACGGCATCGAGCTCAACCAAGGTTTCCAGCAAAGCTTTCATCTTGTTCAAGGGCACGGCATTGGGGCCATCGGACCAAGCCTCTGAAGGGCAGGGATGGGTTTCCATGAACAGGCCAGCCACACCTGCAGCCACGCCTGCGCGTGCCAACACGGGCACCATCTCGCGAGCGCCGCCACTGACCGTGCCTTGGCCGCCTGGCTTTTGCACCGAGTGGGTCACGTCAAACACCACAGGCGCGCCGGATTTGCGCATCTCTGCCAAGCTGGTCATGTCGGCCACAAGGTTGTTGTAGCCAAAGCTCACGCCGCGTTCGCAGGCCAAGAAGTTGTCTTCGGGCAGGCCAGCTTCGCGTGCGGCGTCGCGGGCTTTGTCGATGACGTTTTTCATGTCCCAAGGGGCCAAGAACTGGCCCTTCTTGATGTTCACCGGTTTGCCCGATTGCGCCACGGCACGTATGAAGTCGGTTTGGCGGCACAAGAAGGCAGGGGTTTGCAAAACGTCGACCACGCTGGCCACGGTTTTGACCTGCGACTCGTCATGCACATCGGTCAGGATGGGCAGGTGCAGTTGGCGACGCACTTCGTCAAGGATCTTCAAGCCGGCATCCTATGATGCACCCACATTGATAAGTTGGTTTGCAACCTCTGTATTTCCTGATTTGTCAGATGAATAACCTTTGATTGAAACGAATGAAACGCCACCGATTTCGTTGGTAGCTAAAATAAGTTGTTCAATAGCTGATTCAGTCAACATTGAGTAGGCTGAAAGAATGGCTAAAATTGCAGTTTGTTTGTTGTTTAAAGTTGTCATGTT
>CANBRM010000053.1 GCA_947371915.1 Comamonadaceae bacterium
TGGGGCGGGCACTTCGAGCACGACTTTGTCGGTCTCGATGTCGATCAAGATTTCGTCAGCGGCGACGGACTCGCCCACTTTCTTTTTCCACTGCAGCATGGTGGCTTCAGCCACGGATTCGGACAGCTGAGGAACTTTTACTTCGATGATGGCCATTTTTATTCTTTCAGTATTTCGGTAGTCGGTATGAACGATTTATTTGGTGAGCACGAAGCCCTTGAGCTTGCCGAATGCGCCTTCGACCAGCGCTTTTTGCTGCTCTTGGTGCAGGTGTGAGTAACCCACGGCAGGCGACGCAGAAGCGGCACGACCCGAGTAACCGAGCTTTTGACCCGACGACATGTTTTCGTGGATGTAATGCTGCACGAAGAACCATGCGCCTTGGTTTTGTGGCTCGTCTTGCGTCCACACCAACTCAGTGGCGTTGGGGTACTTCTTGAGTTCAGCGGCAAACGCTTTGTGTGGGAAGGGGTACAACTGCTCGGCGCGCAAGATAGCCACGTCGTCAGCACCCAACTCTTCACGCTTCTTCACCAAGTCGTAGTAAACCTTGCCCGAACAGACCAACACGCGTTTGACCTTGTCGGCCTTGAGCGCTTTGTTCTCAGGAATCACGGTTTGGAACGAACCCTTGGTGAATTCAGACACAGGCGATGTCGCGTCTTTGTTACGCAACAGCGACTTCGGTGTGAAGATGATCAATGGCTTGCGCAAGTCGCGCACCATTTGACGGCGCAACACGTGGAAGATCTGGCTGGCCGTGGTGGGCTGCACGATCTGCATGTTGGTGTCCGCAGCCAATTGCATGAAGCGCTCGAGGCGTGCCGAGCTGTGCTCTGGGCCTTGGCCTTCGTAGCCGTGTGGCAGCATCAAGGTCAAGCCGTTCACACGGCCCCACTTCACTTCGCCCGAGGCGATGAACTGGTCGATCACCACTTGGGCGCCGTTGGCGAAGTCGCCGAACTGGGCTTCCCAAATGACCATGGTGTTGGGGTCGTTCGAGGCGTAGCCGTATTCGAAGCCCAAAACCGCCTCTTCCGACAAGATCGAATCGATCACGACGAACGGGGCTTGGTTTTCGGTGACGTTTTGCAGGGCGACGTAAGTACCGGTGTCCCACTTTTCACGCTTTTGGTCGTGAATCACAGCGTGGCGGTGTGTGAACGTGCCACGGCCGCAATCTTCGCCCGATAAACGCACGGGGTAGCCGCTGGCAACCAACGAGGCGAAAGCCATGTGCTCGCCCATGCCCCAATCCACTGGCGTGTCGCCACGGCCCATGGCTGCACGGTCGTCGTACACCTTTTTCACCAACTGGTGAGGCGTGACGGATGCGGGGATGGTGGTGATCTTTTCAGCCAAGCGTTTCCACTCAGACATCGGGATCGCGGTGTCGCCCGCATCGGTCCACTTCTTACCCATGAAGGGTGACCAGTCCACGGTGAACTTGGTCTTGAAGTTGGTCAAAACAGGATCATCGGTGTGCTTGCCAGCGTCCAACGCGGCGCGGTAAGCCTTGACCATGTCGTCGCCCAAGGTCTCGCCCAAGCCTTGGGTGGCCAACTTGTCGGCGAACAGCTTGCGGGTGCCAGGGTGAGCGGCGATTTTTTTGTACATCAGCGGCTGAGTCAGCGCGGGGGTGTCTTGCTCGTTGTGGCCGAGTTTGCGGAAACACACGATGTCGAGCACCACGTCTTTGCTGAAGGCCATGCGGTATTCGAGGGCCAGTTGCGTGGCCAAAACCACGGCTTCAGGATCGTCACCGTTGACGTGCAACACGGGCGCTTCGACCATCTTGACGATGTCGGTACAGAACACGCTAGAGCGCATGTCGCGTGGGTCAGAGGTGGTGAAACCGATTTGGTTGTTCACGATGATGTGCACCGTGCCGCCTGTGGTGTAGCCACGGGTTTGAGCCAAAGCCAAAGTTTCTTGGTTCACACCTTGACCGCCGAAGGCGGAGTCACCGTGGACCAACACGGGCAACACTTGCTTGCCATGTGGGTCAGCGCGGCGGTCCATACGAGCGCGCACAGAGCCTTCGACCACAGGGTTCACGATTTCCAAATGTGAGGGGTTGAAGGCCAGCGACAAGTGCACAGGGCCACCCACGGTCGACACGTCAGAGCTGAAGCCTTGGTGGTACTTCACGTCACCCGAGGGCAACTCTTCGGGGGCGGTGTGGTCGAACTCGGCAAACAAGTCGGCGGGCAACTTGCGCATGGTGTTGACCAATACGTTCAAACGGCCGCGGTGGGCCATACCGATCACCACTTCTTGCACGCCTTTGAGGCCGGCTTGTTGGATCAGTTCATCCATCGCGGCGATGAAGCTTTCGCCACCTTCGAGCGAGAAGCGCTTTTGACCCACGTATTTGGTGTGGAGGTAACGCTCCAAGCCTTCAGCAGCGGTCAGGCGCTCCAGAATGGCTTTCTTTTTGTCGGAATTGAAGTTGGCTTTGCTGCGGATGCTTTCCAGCTTCTCTTGCCACCAACGCTTTTCACCCATTTCAGAGGTGTACATGAACTCGGCACCCAAAGTGCCGCAGTAGGTTTCGCGCAGTGCATTGAGCAACTCGCGCAAAGACATGTTGTTCTTGCCGAAGAAGGTGTTGCTGGTGTCGAACACGATTTCTTGGTCGGCATCGGTGAAGCCGTAGAACGCTGGGTCGAGGTCAGGAATATTGGGGCGCTCGGTGCGCTTCAAAGGATCAAGGTCAGCCCAACGTTGGCCGACGTTGCGGTAAGCCGCAATGAGCTGCTGCACCGCGGTGCGCTTGCGACCCATTTCGATGTTTTCGCTGGCCATGACGACTTTGGTGCCACCGGCTTTGGCGCGTTCTGCAAAGGCGTTGATGACGGGCAAATGGGGCACGTCTTTGGCGTTGGAACCGTCGACGGCAGGCACATGCTGCAGTGCGTCGAAGTACTCGCGCCAAGAATCGGGGACGCTGCCGGGATTGGCGAGGTAGTTCTCATACATCTCTTCGACGTACGGAGCGTTGCCACCGAACAGATAGGTATTGCCTGAATAGGCTTGAAAGACGTTTGTCTCACTCATTGCGCTTGACCTTCGCTCCCCTTGAGGGAACATTAGTTGGTTGAAAGAAACCTTCCGCGACACGGCTGGACCGGTTGGCGGATGCGACTGTGGCTGGAAGGAGGCCTAGTAACACCCAAGATTGTGCCATGCGATCCGCAGCATCGCTGCGTTTTTATAGTTCTTAGGAGATTTGGTCTTGAATTTGCGTCAAGGCCGTGGGGTCGTCGATGGTGGTCAAGTCGCCCGGATCACGTTTCTCACAGACCGCCTGAATGGCACGACGCAGCAATTTTCCGCTGCGTGTCTTGGGCAAGGCCGTGACAAACAACACACGCGCAGGACGGGCCAAGGCCCCCAACTGCGAGTCCACCACCTTCATGACTTCACCTTCGAGCTTCAAACGAGCCGCATCGTCGGTCAAACCAGAAGTGTCTTTGACAATGGCAAACGCCATGGCCACTTGTCCTTTGAGCTGATCGGCCACGCCCACCACCGCGACTTCGGCGATGTTGGGATGGCTGGAAATGCTCTCTTCGATCTCGCGGGTGCCCAAGCGGTGACCGGCGACGTTGATCACGTCATCGGTGCGACCCAAGATGAAGAAGTAACCGTCTTCGTCACGCACCGCCCAGTCGAAGGTGCTGTAAACCAGCTTGTTGGGCACCGTGTTCCAGTAGGTGTTGACGAAACGGTTGTCGTCACCCCAAATGGTTTGCAAGTTGCCGGGAGGCAGTGGGCCTTCAATGGTCAACACGCCTTTTTGGTTAGCGCCTGTGAGCTCTTCGCCGGTTTGGTCGTCGACCAACTTGACGTTGTAGCCATACACAGCCTTGCCGGGTGAACCAAACTTGCTAGGTGCTTTTTCCACACCGTTGCAGATGGTCAGAATTGGCCAGCCAGTTTCGGTTTGCCAGTAGTTGTCAATGATGGCTTTGCCGTTCAGGCCTTCTGAAATCCACTTGGCGGTTGGCTCGTCGAGCGGTTCGCCAGCCAAGAACAAGGCTTGCAGACTGGACAAGTCGTACTTGCTCAACAACGCAGGGTCTTGCTTTTTGAGCACACGGATGGCCGTGGGCGCGCTGAACATGACGTTGACTTTGTACTTCTCAACCAAGCTCCACCAGATGCCGCCATCTGGGCGAATGGGCAGACCTTCGTACATGATGGTGGCCATGCCGCCAATCAACGGGCCATAAATGATGTAGCTGTGACCCACCACCCAGCCAATGTCGCTGGTACAGAAGAAGGTGCCGCCTGGCTTGCCTTGGTAAATGTGCGGAATGCTGGACGCCAACGCCACGGTGTAACCACCGGTGTCGCGTTGCACGCCTTTGGGCTTGCCCGTGGTGCCCGATGTGTAAAGCGTGTAGCTGGGGTGGGTGGACTCGACCCACTCGCAAGGCACCACCTCGTCCATGTGTTGGGCGCGCTCGGTGGCGTAATCCAAATCACGGCCAGCCACGGGTGTGAAGGGGGCCAACTTGCGGTCGACCATCAACACTTTGGCTGGCTTGTGGCTGGACAAGCTGATCGCCTCGTCCAACAAATGCTTGTACGGAATGACTTTGCCACCGCGCGAACCCGCGTCGGCGCTGACGATGACCTTGGGTGTCGCGTCTTCAATGCGGGTCGCCAGGGAATGCGAGGCAAAGCCACCAAACACCACCGAGTGAATCGCACCAATGCGGGCGCACGCCAACATAGCGAACGCTGCCTCGGCAATCATGGGCATGTAAATCAACACGCGGTCGCCTTTGGTGACGCCCTGCGCTTTCAAAATCGCCGCCATGCGCTGCACTTCGGCGTGCAGATCACGGTAGGTGTAGGTGTGTTCTTGGTCGGTCTCGGTCGATACAAAGATCAGCGCCGCTTGATCGGCGCGATCGGCCAAATGACGGTCCACGGCGTTGTGGCACAAGTTGGTCGTGCCGCCCACGAACCATTTGGCGAAAGGCGGGTTGCTGTAATCGCAGATTTGTTGGGGCTGGGTTTGCCAGTCAATCAACTTGGCCTGTTCAGACCAAAAAGCGTCACGGTCTTCGATGGACCGACGGTGAAAATCTGCGTAAGCAACCATTCAAACATCTCCTAATTGTGAATTCGTACTCATGTACTGAATTCATAATTATGAGAATGGCGGACTTGCAGCAAGCTGACTTTTTCAGCGCTTTGTGATTATTTAATCAAGTCTTGTATTTCTTTGAACGGGTCGGCGTCCGCAGAACGCAGCCATTCAAACAAGACCATCTCTGTCGTGACCAATTCAGCGCCCGCGCCAGCCAAGCGGTCAAAGGCAGCATCTCGGTTGCGCTCGGTGCGTGAGCCGCAAGCGTCGGTCACCACCCACACGTCAAACTCTTCTTCCAGCAGATCCAAGGCGGTTTGCAACAAACAAATGTGGGCTTCCACACCCGCGATCACGATGCTGCTGCGGTTGGACTCTTTGGGTACCGCCTTTTGCAAATGCTTGGGCAAGCTGCGGGCGTTCCCAGACGGCGCGCGCGCGGCGGGCTTGAGCAACTCGATCAAGCCATCGGCACAAGCGCTGAAGCTCATTTTGGGCAAGGTGCGACGGCAAAACTCGCGCAAGGCGGCGGGGTTGGTGCCCAATTTGTCCGGGTTTTGTTCGGTACCAAACGTCGGCACCTCCATCCAATGCGCGGCTTGGGCCAAGCGCATGGCGTTGGCCAGCACCAATTCACCCTCAAAAATAGCGGGCATTAGGCGGGCTTGGTAATCCACCAACACGAGTTGGGAGTCTTGGTCGTCGAGCAACATGCAGAGAGATCCGAAAAAATAAGTGAAGGGCTGAAGTATCGACGATGTTGGAAAACATCCACCCACTTTTGTACTAAATTCATCAGAATCAACAACTTAGGCGCGCTACCTCATGCCGAAGCATCGATCGATTAGAATGACGGCCATGTTGAAACGCGCCCTCCTCATCTTCTGCTGTGTTGCCAGCGCCCATGCGGCGCCGTCCAACAACGCAGCCGATGACATTGAGCGTTACTTGGCCGAACGTGGCATTTCCGCCCAACTCGAACAAGTCCGCCAATCGGTGGGCGACACCGCGTCCAGCTTGGTGTTCGATGCGATGGGGTTTTTGGGCGTTCCCTACCGCCGTGGCGGCACCAATGCCAGCACGGGATTTGACTGCAGTGGGTTTGTGCGGTCGATGTTCGAGCAATCGGTCGGCAAGGTACTGCCCCGACGCGCCAGCGACCAAGCAGCCGTGACAGAAAAAATCGACAAACAAGACCTCAAACCCGGTGACTTGGTGTTCTTCAACACCATGCGCCAAACCTTCAGTCATGTGGGTATTTACGTGGGTGACAACAAGTTCATCCACTCCCCCAAGCCCGGCCAACAAGTGCGTGTAGATGACATGCGCCAAGCCTATTGGGAACGTCGCTTCACCGGTGCACGCCGCGTGGACAACAAAGGCGAATCGCTCAACAACTGAGCAAAACGCCTCCGACCTTGAAGGAAACGACCACAAAAAAGCCGCTGAAATCAACGGCTTTTTGTATGTGCAGTCTGGCGTAGCGGGTCTGCGTTTTGAATCAGAACGCTGACGCTGGCGTGACTTATTTCTTCTTGTTCACAATGTCTGGCGTGATGGCGTCCACCACGTTCACGGCGGTTTTCACGCCGTACACCACGGTCGACGCAGCGGCATCAGCCACGGCCACCACCGTACAACCTTGTAACCCCAAGCAAACCAACGCAAAAGCCAAAATTTTCATTGCATGCACCTTATCAATAGTTCTCAATTTTTGCACAATTTAATGTAGACGCTCCGTGGTTTTAAAACCGCTCACCGTCGGCCAAAAAGCGCCAGCCGCCCTCTTCCAACTCACCCAAACTCACGCGCCCCAAGCGGGTGCGGCGCAAGCCCAAGATCTCGAATTCGCCGATTTCGCACAAATAAGCCGACAAACCCGGGTGCGCCCCTTTGACGGCCAAGCGCAATTTACTGCGCTCAGGCGTCGCACTGCCCACGCTGATTTTGAAAGCGGGCAAGCGCAAGCGCTCGTCACGCATGGCGCGCTCAATTGGGCGCAAGTCGTCGGGTGTCACCTCGCCGCGCACGTCAATGATCAGCTCGTGCTCGACAAACGCCATGTCTTCAATCAGTTTGCGTTGGGTGCGGAAATCTTGTGTGAACACCACCAGACCGCTGGCCGCTTGCTCCAAAGGCACGCTGGCATCGAGGTGCATCAAATGGCGCTTCAACATGCGTACGCCGCTGAAGTCGTGGGCGCTGTGCTGTGCGGCCGTGAGCAAAGCGCGCACGTTTTGCGGGCCTTTTTTAACAGGGCGACGCACGGGGCCGCCTCGGCCTGCAGGCGCTGGGCGCTCTTCGGGCAAGGCCTCTAGACCATCCGAAAAGCCCACAGGCTTGTTGATGATCAAGGTGATGGGCGTGAGGTTGAGCAAGCTGGCGTGTGCGTCCATCGTCACCGCTTGGTGCTTCACACGAAACTGCGGCTCTTCGACCACGGTGCCGTCGACGCGCACGAACCCGCCTTCGATGTACTGCTCGGCCTCACGGCGCGAACAGCTGCGCAGTTGCATGACGCGTTTGGACAAACGTTCGCCTTCGGGCGATGAGTGACTGAAATTCATAGGGGGTGCATCCTCCCACAGTTTGAGGTGGTAAGGTCCTGCCCCATGCATACACAACTCGATCATCTCGTCATCGTTGCCAAAACCCTAGAACAAGGCGTGCAATGGTGCGAAGAAACCCTGGGCGTCACGCCTGGCCCCGGCGGCGAACACGCGCTTTACGGCACGCACAACCGCCTGTTAAAAATCGCCACGCCCGCGAACCCCATGGTGTATTTGGAAATCATCGCCATCGACCCCAACGCCGTGCGCCCTAAAAAAGCCAGCCCCACCCGTTGGTTCGACATGGACAACCCCGCCCTGCAAAAAGCCGTGGCCATCGAGCCCCGTTTGGTGCACTTTGTGGTCAACACCCCCGACCTCAAAGCCGCCCGCATGGCCCTGCGCATGGAAGCCATTGACCGCGGCCCCGCCATTTACGGCAACCGCCGCACTTCCAAAGGCGTGCTCAATTGGCAAATCTCGGTGCGTGCCGACGGCCAACGTTTGTTTGATGGCACCATGCCCACCGTCATTCAATGGGGCAAGCCCGACGCCACCGAGCCCTTGAAGCTGCACCCCCGCAACACGCTGCCGCGCTCGGGCGTCACGCTGAACAGCTTAGAAGTCACCCACCCCAGCGCCAAGAAATTGCAAGAAGCCTATTCCGCAATTGAACTGAAACGCGTGACCGTGAGCGAAGGCCCTGCCAACCTCAAAGCCACGTTGCACACGCCCAAGGGCCTCGTCACGCTGGAAAGTTTGGGGATTTAAAGAGGGGCTAGAAGCTAGCGGCTCGAACTGGAAGCCTAAGCTCAGGGCTCCAGCTTGCGGCACAGCTTCTTGCAACCTACCTCTTGTGTTTCTGAACCTTGGCATAAGCGGCCCACAACTTCTGGTGCGTGTCGCAGCCTTCCATCATCAAGCCGGGCGCTGAAATACCCATGAAGCGATCGGTTTGCATGATCAGGGCATGGGCCTGCGCAAAGACTCCCGCGCCATACAGCTGGCGAATCGCACCCACAAACGGCGCGGTGTCGCCTCGGTCGCTCAGCAGCACCAAGGTTTCAATGCAGGCGTAAACCAAACGGCGTTGCTGCGGAATTTGGTCAAAGTGGCGAATCCACTCGCAGCCCTCCACCGTGGCCGCCTCGTCGCCAATGGCCAAGGCCAGCAAGGTTTTCAGCTCCCCCACACGCAAATCGGCCCAAAAGCTACCCGCATCGGCGGCCATGCCAATCACAACGGCCACCGGGCGTTCGTCGGCCAAGCTGGACGCGTTCAAAGTTTCCAGCAAGTCGGCGCACTCCTCGTTGTCGAGGTCGGTCAAATTCAAAATCGCTTCGCGCATGCCGTTGGCGATGCTGTTATTCTCGAAGTCGAGGTCGTCCACCGGGTAAATCTCGGACATACCCGGCACCAAGATGCGGCAGCTGTACACGCCCAGGTGCTCGAAATCGGCCACATACATGTCAAAGCCGTCGTCGTGCATGCGCTTCACGCAATACGCGTAGTCCTCGGCGGTGTTGGTGGCAAAGTTCCAATCGACAAACACGTAGTCAGGAATCTCGCCCAAGAACTCCCAATGCACCACGCCGCTGGAGTCGACAAAGTGAATCTCAATATTGGTCGCGCTGGCCGCCTCTTCCAAGTCAAACGTGGGGGACGGGAAACCGACCAACGTGTCCAAAGCACGGCCTTGCAGTAACTCGGTCAAAGCCCGTTCCAGCGCCACCTCAAAACGTGGGTGCGCGCCAAAGCTGGCGAAGCAGCCTTGGTCTTCGGGATGCAGCAGCGTCACGTTCATCACGGGGTACTTGCCGCCCAAAGAGGCGTCTTTCACCAAAATGCCAAAGCCTGCGGCACGCAAGGCGGCAATGCCCGCCGCAATGCGCGGGTAGCGGTTGATCACAGCCTCGGGAACATCGGGCAAACAAATGCCCTCGCTGATGATCTTGGCCTTGATGTGACGCTCAAAAATCTCAGACAACGCTTGCGTGCGGGCCTCTGGCGCGGTGTTGCCCGCCGACATGCCATTGCTCACATACAGATTGCCAATGAGGTTGACGGGGATGTACGTGGTCACGCCATCGCGCAAACGCTCGTAGGGCAAGGCGCAAATGCCGCGTTCGACGTTGCCCGAGTTGAAATCCACCAAATTGGCGCAGTCGATGTTGCGCTCGGGGTTGTAGAACCTGTGCAAGGCGGGGTTGAGCAAGCCCTCGGGCCAGCTGCCGTCATCGGTCAAGTCAAACCAGCGCTCTTGCGGGTGGTGCACAAACGGCGCGTCCGCCGTGTCGGGGCCTAAATAGAAGTGGGTCCAAAAGTAATTGGTCGACAAGCGCTCAAAAAACTCCCCCAAGGCGCTGGCCAAACACGCCATGCGCGTGGCCCCTTTGCCGTTGCTGAACAAGGCGGGGCAATCGCGGTCGCGGATGTGCACCGACCAAATACCGTCTATTGGGTTGAGCCAGCTCTTCTCTTCGATGTGAAAACCCAAAGCCTGCAGTTTGGCCTGCATGCTGTTGATGGTGGCTTCGAGCGGCGCGTCTTTGCCGGGGATGTAACTGAGTGTGGGCACGGGTGTCGCCTTGAAATAAATAAAACGAAAAACAGCGACAAGAAAATAACTAGGCCCATTTGGGCAGAGGCCTATTGTCAGGGGTCTGACGGGACCTCAGAACTTGGGGTTTTCGCTCAATCCTCTTGAGGCAACGTGGCCAGCAAGGCCATGCCCGCCAGCATCACCCCCGCCGTCAACCACAAAGCCCCTTTGAAGGTGCCCGTGGCCTGCGCCATATAGCCCGCGACCACAGGCGCCAGCATTTGTGCAGCGCCATAACTGAGGGTCAAGCGGGCCATGGCTTTGCCCGGGTTGTTGGGCGAGCGCCGCCCTACCAAAGCCAGCGTCAGGCTGACGATGCCTATAAACGTCGCGCCGTAACCCAATGCCCCAGCCAACGCCGCCCACAAAGAGCCCGACAAGGCGGGCAACACCACCGACAGCGTTTGCAAGCCAAAGGCCAACAGCAGCGCTTGTTTGTCGCCCCACCGACGCGCCACGCGGTCCCAAATAAAAACAGCGGGCATAGCGGCCAGACCCACCATCGCCCAAGCTAAAGCGCCCTGTCCTGCCAATGCGGGCTCGCGCTCCACGATGGCCACAGTGAAGGTGGCGCTGATGACAAAGCCCCAACCCGCCGCAAAGTAGCTGGTCAGCATGGTCCACGTCCAACGACGAGAAGCCGTTGCCGCGCCGCCAACTTGGGAGGCTGCAGCCACAGGCGGCGGCACAGGCGGACGCCAAACCCAGGCCGGTAACAAAAACACCAAACCCAGTACCGCAAACGCCAGCCACTGGTCTGACCACACCGACCACAGCTGTGACAAGCCCCAAGCACCGGCGGCAGACACCACAATGCCCAGCCCCAAACCAATGAAAAGCAAGCCCAACTCAGGCCTGCGGCCTTGACGCATCAACCACCCCAGCACCAAGCCTGAGCCCAGCAGCATGCCGGTCGCGCCACACAAACCACCCACGTAGCGGGCCAGCGCCCAAACGGGCATCCAGGTAGACACGGCCATCAACGCCACGGTGAGCAAAGCCATCCACAACCCACCGCTGTACAGGCGATGACGCCAGCGCACATCGTCAATCCAAGCGGCAGCCAAAGCGCCCGTCATGTAGCCCGCGTAGTTGATGGCGGCCAAGCCACCGGCTGCGGCATCGGTCAAGCCGGTTTGCGCTTGGAGGCTGGGCAGAAGCGGCGTGTAGGCAAAACGCGCCAAGCCGATGGTCAACACCAAGCCGCACATGCCGCCGACGATGACTTGCCAAGGTTGAAGATGAGAGTTGTCTGTGCGCATGAGGGGCTCTGATTGACGATGCTAGGTGTCAACCAAATTGGCGTGCAGCGGCCATGGCGCCCAACCGTGCCGTGATGGCATGGAACTGGGCCACGGTTTCGTCGATGATCTGTTGCGCGGTTTTCACCTCGTCGACCAACCCCGCCGACTGCCCAGCCAGCGCCGGTGCGGCGTTCATGTCGCCACCAAAATACACGCCTTGAATGCCGTTGAAGGTTTCCGGCCCCATCAGTCCGGCCTCGTGGATGGACTGGGTGAACGGTGTTTTGAGCGCGCGGATGCAGGGCGTGGAGCGGGTGTTGAGCATCCAAGTGCCCGTGGTGCTGGCCGACACGATGGCCTCTTTGTAATGCGTATGCACCGGACTCTCGGCGCTGGCCACAAAACGCGTGCCCATCTGAATCGCCTCAGCCCCCAACGCAAACGCAGCAGCCATCCCTCGGCCGTCCACAATACCGCCGGCGGCGATCAAGGGCACGTCCACCTGTTCACGGATGGCTTGCAGCAACACCAAGGTGCTGACTTCTTCTGGGTTTTTGAAACCGCCGCCCTCCGCCCCCTCGACCACCAAGCCGTCCACCCCAGCCTCCACGCATTTGAGCGCCGTCTCCAACGTGGGCACCGCGTGGTACACCACAATGCCCGCCGCCTTGAGCGGGGCGATGAACTTGGCCGGACTGCCCGCCGAGGTGGTGACAAATCGCACGCCCGACTCGCAGACAAAACGCAGCATGGCCTCGTCTTTCAAGAACCGAATGGGCAGGTTGACGCCAAAAGGCAAACCGCTGTCCACCATCGCCTGAATCTCGCGTTGGCAATTGGCCGTCTCGCCCGATGAGGTTTCGATGATGCCCAGCCCCCCTGCGCGCGACACGGCGGAGGCCAAGGTGCTGCGGGCAATCCAGCCCATAGGCGCTTGCAAGATGGGGTAACGGGCGCCGGTGTGGGCCAAAACACGGTTGGTGTCGCGGTTCATGGGGTGTCTCCTGTTTTTTGTGCGACCCATTTTGACCTTGCTTCCGCTAGGCAGCTGTGCCCGCCTTGACAGAGCCTGAGACAACACACGCTCACCCGCCATACGGCGAAACTTTCTGGCCTAGCATTAAGGCGACAACGGGCCTGAAACTCTAGTTCAGGGCTGCAAGTGCAAGGCGAGCAACAGCACTTGCGAAGCACCATGCTCTCGCAACAGCGCTGCCGCCACCGTCGCGGCCCAGCGGGTGCGCACATGGCTGGCGACCAGCAATACGGGCCCAGAGGGCAAGGTTTGGGCATCATCGTGCCCATCTGCCTCAGTCCCCCACTGAATTGCGGCCTCTAAATGCGCCACCACGGGCGTGGACGCTGCATCATCCGGCGCGGGGCCGCCCGCCCAGCGCAACACATCGTGCAGGGGCAATTTGCCGCGCCGCGCAATGTGCGCGGCCAAGTTTCGGTTCAAGGCCATATCAGGCGCGGGCAAAGGCACCACACACACAGGGCGAGCGGGCCAGTTCTTGGCCCAACGGCCCAAGGTAGCCACGGCACCTTCCAGCAGAGCAGGCAGCACCTCGCCCAACTCGGCATGGCGCGACGTGTCAGCCATGTTGTGAGGCTGCGCTCTCCATGCCTGCATTTTCAAAGCCTGTAACTCCGCCACCCAACCCGGATCGTCAGCAAACGCGACGGCACGGCCAGCCGCAAAACCTTGGATATTGCCCTTGCGCCCGACACCACTGGGCCAGCGTTTGCGCGGCTCAATGTCCACGTCCACACCGCGCAAAAAGTCACGCGCCGCGATCAGCTTGTCTTGTGAGGGCGTGAGCCCCGGGAACGGCAAATGCCCCGTACACACCGAACAGCGCCCACAAGGCGCGGGCGACGGGTCGTCCAGCGCGGTCTGCAAATACGCCATCAAGCAACCCTGGCCATGCGCGTACTGGCGCATGATGCCCGCCTCTTGCTGGCGCACTTGGGCCAGCGCCGTCCATTTGGCGGTGTCGTGCACATAAGGCACACCCGTGGCATGCCAGGCCGAGCCGTCTTTGCTCACCACACCTTCGACGGCCAGAATTTTGAGCAGCGCTTCCAACCGACCACGACGCACACCGGTGTCGGCTTCCAGCTCAATCAGGCTGCGGCCAACCCCATCCATATCGCCCAAACTGTGCAAGACCTTGGCAGCAGTTTGAGGGTCCGGAATCGACGCGGTGGCGAAGTAATCCCAAATGCGTTCGTCGGCGTCCGACGGCAGCAACACCCCTTCGGCATGTGCCACCGCCCTGCCCGCGCGCCCCACCTGCTGGTAATAAGCCACTGGTGTTGAGGGCGAGCCCACATGCACGCAAAAACCCAAGTCGGGTTTGTCGTAGCCCATGCCCAGCGCCGACGTGGCCACCACCGCCTTGACTTGGTTGTAGCGTAAGCGGTCTTCCACCTTCAAGCGAGTGTCCGCGTCGATCTGCCCCGTGTAAGCATCCACCGCGTGGCCGCAGCTGCGCAAAAACGCGGTCAATCGCTCGGCCTCGGCCACCGTCAACACATAAATGATGCCGGAGCCCGGCAACTGCTCCAGCGCATCGGCAATCCAGGCGTAGCGCTGCAAAGGCGACAAATCGGGCACCACCGACAACGTGAGCGAGGTGCGCGCCA
>CANBRM010000054.1 GCA_947371915.1 Comamonadaceae bacterium
TGTGCCGCCAATGTCGACCGCAATTCGTAAAGAGTTTTTTGATTCAGACATTATTTTTCCTTTAAGCGGCGTTTGACACCACGTTGCGTAGGGTGCCTAAGCCAGTGATTTCGATTTCAATCACATCACCAGCTTTCATATAAACAGGGGGTTCGCGACGATCACCCACGCCACCAGGTGTGCCGGTAGCGATGACATCACCAGGTGAGAGGTTGGTAAATCCAGAGAGGTATTCGATGATCACGGGTAAGGTGTAAATCAAATCAGCCACGCTCGCATGCTGCATGACCTCGCCATTCAAGCGAGACTCCAAGGTGAGTTGGTTCACGTCTGGAATTTCTTTGCTAGTGGCCATGAATGGGCCGAGTGGGCCTGTTGATGGGAAGTTCTTACCGGGAATCCATTGGTGCGTATGACGCTGCCAATCGCGCGCTGTGCCATCGTTGAAGCAGGCGTAGCCAGCGATGTGATCAAGCGCTTGAGCCTGCGTGATGTTGCGACCACCTTTGCCAATGATGACTGCCAATTCACCTTCAAAGTCAAAACGCTTTGTTTCTTTAGGATGCGGCAAAGGGGCGTTGTGTGCGGTCAGGCTATCAGCAAAGCGCGTGAAGATGGCGGGGTAGTCGCTATCTGCGCGTTTGGTTTCAGCGACGTGAGTTTTGTAGTTCAAGCCGATGCAGAAAATTTTGCTGGGATTAGGAATCACCGGCAATAGGTGCGCTTGCGATGCAGTCACGCTCTTGCCGCTTTGGCGTGTCAAGGCTTCACATTCATCGAGTTTGTTGGCAGCAATGACTGACTTCAAATCTGGATATTCAGCTTGAAATACTTGAGGCACTTGTATCCAGTTGCTCTCATCTTCCCAGAGCCCATAGGTCTGTTGACCGGCAATTTCAAAACTGACAAAGCTCATCGTTCTTCCTTTGATTTACAGCACCGACTATCGGTGCCTCTGAACAATGAGCGCGAGTTTATGGATGGATAAACCATCTGTATAGGATGTTTTCTGAGATTTCAGATATGACTAAAATGGCATATCTAAGAGATGTCTATGCAAATTAATGATTTACGGCTATTCATCGAGGTCGCTGAGCTTGGCAGCTTCACGAAAGTTGCTGTGCAAAGAAACACCGTGCAGTCGCACATCAGCAGACAAATCAGTGAATTTGAGAAAACCTGCGGTGGAGCGCTGTTCAGACGAACGGGCCGAGGTGTTGTGTTGACCGAATTTGGCGAACATGTTCAGCAGCGTGTGCGAGGGTGGCTCAAAGACTGCGATGAACTTTTCTCCGATATACGTCAAACGTCCAAAGTACCCATGGGGGAAGTGAGGATTGGCGTTCTACCGTCAGCTGCGCATCCATTGATGACCCAGATCTTCAAACGCCTGCACCACGAGTATCCAAAGATCAAACTGAATATTCGTGAGGGGCAAGGTAGCGAACTAGATGCGTTACTGGATACAGGTGCTGTGGATATGGCGATCTTGTTTCGATATGAAAAACCAACTGGTAGCGATGAGACACTGCTGTCCACGGTGAATACATATCTTGTTTCGTGTCCTGGCCTTTCATTGACCTATTCAGATACCGTTGACTTCAAACGCCTTCAAGGTCTTCCGCTTGTTTTACCAAGACGTCCCTCGCATTGGCGATCAATCTTGGATGAAACGGCAAAAAGTAAGGGGTTTAGTTTGCTGGCTGAAGTGGAGGCTGATTCATTGCGCGTTCAAAAGGAAATCATTGCATCCAACCCACACATGTATGCATTGCTTGGGCCGTTTACTGTTGACGATGAGTTGCGTACTGGAAAATTGCAAGCCGCAAAGGTCATCGGCCCAGACCTGAAGCGCTTTGTCACACTTGCTCATCCGAAACAAGGCCATTTCACACAAGCTAGTCGAATTGTTTCTCAGCTCATCAAAGAAACTGTCGCTGCTTGGAAGGGGCAATTGAGCAGCCCCTCTGGATCAAATTAGTTTGATCAAGCCAGCGGGTCCAAGGTCTGTGAACACTTGACACTCAGACGTTCCCATGCAGGAGCCTCAGTTACGTCCAAATGCGTGTCTGAGGCTTCAAGCTTCGCCGCACTCAAGCACCCACCCCACACACACCCATCGTCTAAGCACACCACATCTGTGCGGTCTTCAATCTGCACGGTAGACCAATGCCCAAAGGCAATGCGCACATCGGCCGTCAATCGGCCCGGCACATCAAACCACGGCATCAAATGCGCGGGCGCTTTGTCTGCGCTTTCTTTCACGCTGAAATCCATCGCGCCCTGAGCATCGCAAAAGCGCAAGCGGGTGAGGGCGTTGACGATCACGCGCAAGCGGTCTGCACCCGCTAGGTCATCACGCCACACATTGGGCAGGCCGCCATACATCTGCGGCATGAAGTGCACCCAGTCGTCGCTGCGCAGCACGGCTTCGACTTCGCCCGCCAGCGCTAGGGTGTGCGCCGCTGTCCATTGCGGCAGCACGCCCGCGTGCACCATCAGCACGTTGCCCACTTGTAGGCCCAAGTGTTGGTGGCGCAGCCAGTGCAGCAGCTCGGCGCTGTCAGGCGCGGTCAAGATGTCTTGGATGGTGTCTTGCTTGTTGGGTTTACGCACGCCGCGCGAAACGGCCAGCAAATGCAAATCGTGGTTGCCCAGCAAGCATTGCGCGCTGCTGCCATAGCCCATCAAACGGCGCAGCACGCCCGCGTTGTTGGGACCTCGGTTGACCAAGTCGCCCAACACATAGAGCGTGTCGCGGCTGGGGGAGAACGCGACGTGTGCCAGCAAGCGCTCCAGAGCTTCGTCGCAGCCTTGGATGTCGCCAATTAAATAAAGTGCCATGGTTTACTAGCGAAGGTTTTAAGCCTGGGGCAATGTGCAGCTGACGTGGCCCAGCACGCCGAAATCGACAGTCACCGTGTCGTCGGCTTGAATCTCTAAAGGCACCACGCAGGTGCCGGTGGTGACGACTTGGCCAGCGGCCAAGGTGATGCCCAGCTTGGACAGTTCATTGGCCAACCAAGTCAGGGCCACACGCGGGTCCCCCAACACGTTAGACCCAATGCCATCGCGCGTGTACCGCGCGCCCACTTTGGCAACGACGCGGTGCGAGGCCAAGTCGAGTTCGCGCCATAGGTCAGGTGCTTTGGGACCGAGTACAAACTGGTGGGCGCAGGCGTTGTCAGCGATCAGTTGCGGCGCGCCCACGGTGGCGAAATCTGTATAACGGGAATCAGGAATTTCGATTGCTAGGTGAAGGTCAGCTATCGCCCCGAGCACGTCGGTCACTTCGTAAGGTGTTGCACGGGGCGGCAGATCGCGGCCCATGCGAAAGGCAAACTCTGCTTCGGCCACGCGCATGCGGTTGGCACCCAAGGGGACCGCGCTGCCATCGCGGTACACCATCTCGGCCAGCAGGCGGCCTGCCATTGGTCCGTCTACACCGATGTGTTGTTGGCCTGCTGTGCTGGTCGCTGCAATTTTCCAACCAAAGAGTGGGTGCTGACTGGTGGCCTCTAAGTGCGCCTGAACCGCATAGCCCTCTTCGCGATTCGCTGGGCGAAGTGCGGGCGGCAAGGCCTCTAAGGTGGTGCCCGCTTGCCAATGGCGCACAAGCAGGTCAGAGGCTGTCTGGGTTGACGTGATATCCGACATAGCAATCCTGTCTCAAACTTCATCGATGGGCGCGAGTTTAATGCGCGGGTTTGCCCGCGACCAATCAAGTAAAGTGACAGGGGTGAACCGTCTTCAATTTTTAATCTTGTAGTGCCGAGCATGGATGTTCTTCTCATCGTTTTTCTGACGCTGCTCAATGGCGTGTTTGCCATGTCGGAGATGGCGTTGTCGTCCAGCCGCAAGGCGCGCTTGGCCGCGTTGGTTGAGGCGGGCGACAGCGGCGCACGCGCAGCCTTGGCTTTGATGGCGCAGCCCACGCAGTTTTTATCGACTGTGCAAATTGGCATCACGTCCATTGGGGTGTTCAACGGCATCGTGGGCGAGGCTGCGTTCAGCAATGGCTTGTCGGTCTGGCTGGCGCACCACGGCGTGGCCGAGCGATTTGCCGAAGGCTTGGCCACCGCCTTGGTGGTCACGCTGATCACGTTCAGCACCATCTTGTTTGGCGAATTGGTGCCCAAGCGCATCGGCCAATTGTTTCCAGAGGCCGTGGCTCGCGTGGCTGCGCCGCTGATGCTGGCGCTGGCCACCGTGGCCAAGCCTTTTGTGTATTTCTTGTCTGCCAGCACGGGCGCCATTTTGAAGCTCTTGCGCATCGATGTGGATGGCGCACGCACCGTGACTGAAGAAGAAATCACGGCCAGTTTGGTCGAGGGCGTGGATGCGGGTGTGATTGAACAACACGAACACCAAATGGTGCAAAACGTGTTCAACCTCGACGAACGCACCCTCACTTCCATCATGGTGCACCGCTCAGACATTGAGTGGTTAGACGCCAAAACCTCGGTGCCGCAGGCGCTGGCGCAGGTGGGGGCTGAAGGTGCGCACTCGTGGTACCCCGTGTGTCGTGGTGGTTTGGACGATGTGGTGGGCGCGATCAGCGTGTCGCAACTGCTGCGCTTGCCGCCCAACACCGACATGACGGTGGACCGGCTCGCGCAACCCGTGTCGTTTGTGCCTGAAACCCTGAGCGGCTTAGATTTGTTAGAGCAGTTTCGCCGTCCCGCCGAGCGGGCCACTGCGCATGGGCGCATGGTGCTGGTGGTCGACGAGTACGGCGTGGTGCAAGGTTTGTTGACGCCACGCGATTTGCTCGAGGCCATCACGGGTGAGTTGTTGCATGCCGCCTCGGCCGATGAGGCTTGGGCCACACCAAGGCCCGATGGCAGTTGGTTGATCGATGGCCTGATGCCAGTCAGCGAATTCAAAGCACGTTTGCAAATTCGCGAGCTGCCCGATGAAGACCGAGGCATTTACAACACCGTGGCCGGTTTGGTGATGGCCATTTCGGGGCATTTGCCCACGGTGGCTGAGCGGGTGGAATGCGGTGAATGGATGCTGGAGGTGGTCGATTTGGATGGCCGCCGCATCGACAAACTGCTGGTTACCCGCGTCGTTTGAACGGCGCTTGGTAAATCCATACGGTGCGGCCATGGGCTGTGTCCAGCACGGCGTGCGGCACCAGTTCACGGGCTTCAAACTCTAAGCTCACCAGCCACGCGCCACGACGCAGTTCGGCTTGTGCTTTTTCAACGGCTCTGGGCATGCTTTCTGGGCGTTGAAACAGATACACCAGTTCATAACTGCTCCAATCGGCCAGCCAAATGTCGCCCTGGCGAATGCGTGCAAAACCGCAGCGCAGGGCGCTCAACAGACGCAGCGGCCAGCTCATCTCTAGGCCATTTAAATCGGCACGTGGGTAGGCGTCACGCAGAGCAATCAAGCCATCGCCCATGCCGCTGCCTGCGTCCAAAATTCGCGCCCCGCTCAACAGGGGAATGTGGTCTGGTAACTGTTTTAGCGCTTTTTTGGGGGTGGGGAACAAGGGCGCATCGCGCCAAGCCTTGCGCGGGTAGACCAACACAATCAGCCCCAGCAGCATGAGCCACGCCAATGGCGGCATATGCAAGGTGCTGGATGACGCCATCATCGACAGCGGAAAGCCCAACACGATCAACGCTTTGCGCATGGTCGTGCTGCCAAACTTGCTCAAAAAACCACCCCAAAATGCGGCAGTGACCAAGGCCAAGGTTTCGCTCAGTCCGGTAGTTTGTAACGCTTTAAAGATGAGCCACGATGAGCCCCAAGCGAGCAGGGCGGGGACAGGCCAAGTTAACAATCTCATGAATAAAAAGTCTCTTCTGTGACTAGAAAGGATGGGGAATACCCCTTATGTTCGAACTTGCTTATTTTTATCGCTTGTAGTTTGTCCTAGACTCCGCGCAGCCAATTAAAGAGGTAGAACTTTCGATTTCTTTTTGATGGGCTTACATAACATTATGAAGGAGACAACATGACGACAGATGTTCACGCAGAACACGCCGAGACGCATGGCAGCTTTTTGTCGAAGCAACGCATCATTGCGCACCCGGGTTTTAACCGTTGGCTGGTGCCTCCGGCCGCATTGGCGATTCACCTGTGCATCGGCATGGCCTATGGCTTTTCGGTGTTTTGGTTGCCATTGTCCAAAGCATTGGGCATCAAAGAAGCCATCAAGTGCGGACCTGAAATTGGGTTCTTCCAAGAGTTGTTCATCTCCTCATGCGATTGGAAAATTTCCACGCTCGGTTGGATGTACACCCTGTTCTTTGTGTTGCTCGGCTCGTCGGCTGCGCTGTGGGGCGGTTGGTTGGAGCGTGCAGGCCCTCGCAAAGCGGGTGTGGTCAGTGCCTTCTGTTGGTGCGGTGGCATGTTGATTTCAGCACTCGGGGTTCACTTGCATCAGTTCTGGCTCATGCTGTTGGGCTCGGGGGTGATTGGTGGCATCGGGCTTGGGTTGGGCTACATCTCACCGGTCAGCACTTTGATCAAGTGGTTTCCAGACCGTCGCGGCATGGCCACGGGCATGGCCATCATGGGCTTTGGTGGCGGCGCGATGATCGGCTCGCCACTGGCGGCTGAGCTGATGAAGCTGTTTGCGACCGACACCAATGTGGGTGTGACACAAACCTTCATCGTGATGGCGGGTGTGTATTTCGTCTTCATGATGGGCGGCGCTTTGTCTTACCGTGTGCCCGCCACAGGCTGGACGCCACGCGGCTGGACACCGCCCGTGGCCCAAGGTGCTAACGCCATGATCACCCATGGTCATGTGCATGTGAGCAAGGTTTGGGGCATCCCTCAGTTTTGGCTGATTTGGATGGTGTTGTGCATGAACGTGTCCGCCGGTATTGGCGTGATCGGCATGGCCAGCCCCATGTTGCAAGAAGTGTTTGGCGGTGCCTTGATTGGCATCGATGCCAAGTTTGGCGAACTCGACAAAGCGCAACTCACCGCCATCGCGGGCGTGGCTGCGGGCTTCACCGCCTTGCTGAGCTTGTTCAACATCGGTGGCCGATTTGTGTGGGCCAGCTTCTCTGACAAGCTCGGCCGCAAGATGACGTACATCGTGTTCTTCGTGTTGGGTGGTTTGTTGTACGCCAGCATTCCTGCCAGCGCAGGTGCCGGTAGCAAGATGCTGTTTGTGTCTGCGTTCTGCGTGATTTTGAGCATGTACGGCGGTGGCTTTGCCACAGTGCCTGCGTACTTGGCCGACTTGTTTGGCACGCAAATGGTGGGTGCGATTCACGGTCGTTTGCTGACTGCTTGGGCAACCGCCGGTATCTTGGGTCCCGTGGTGGTCAACTACATGCGCGACTACCAGTTAGGCTTGGGCATTCCACGCGAGCAGGTCTACAACCAAACCATGTACATCTTGGTGGGCATGTTGGTCATTGGCTTGGTGTGCAACTTGCTGGTTAAACCCGTGGATGACAAATACTTCATGACTCAAGACGAACTCGCTGTTGAGAAGAAACTGGCACAAGAACGTGCCGCTGCGACCGAGGTGGGCACCAGCGACGCTGCTTTTCAGAAAAATAAAGCGGCATTGGTTTGGTTGGCCTGGGCCGCTGTAGGTATTCCATTGGCTTGGGGCGTTTATCGCACGGGCTTGAGTGTGGGTAAGTTCTTTAATTAATTTTTGAAACGAACAAGCATCCGTGCTGCTTTTGTGCGGCACGGATGTTTTGTTTTTGCACCATGAACCATTCAGCTTCAAAACCTTCAGTACCCAGCGTTGTCGTCGCCACAGTGGACGAGATGCGCAAGACGATTCGTCGCAAAGGCCAACTCAAAGGCCGACAAGCCGACGATGTGTCGATGCAAGAAGTTCGCGCCTTGGTGGGCGAAGCACCGCATCGCCGTGACTTGTTGATCGAGCATTTGCACAAACTCAACGATGCGTACCGTTGTTTGCACGACCGCCACTTGGTGGCTTTGGCCAAAGAGATGAAGTTGCCGATGGCTGAGGTGTTTGAAGTGGCTACTTTCTATCATCACTTTGAGGTGGTGCGTGGCGATGATGCAGTCCCAGGCCTGACCGTGCGCGTTTGTGATGGTTTGAGTTGTGAGCTTGCGGGTGCCAAACAGTTGCTAGACAAATTGCCAGCGTTGCTAGGCGGTGGCGATGTGCGTGTGAATGCTGCCCCGTGCGTGGGCCGTTGCGAGCAAGCGCCGGTTGCCGTGGTGCATCAAAACCCTGTGCCACATGCCACGCCTGAATTGGTGGCGGCGGCTGTGGCTGCCAAACAAACGCATCAAGCCATGACCGAGCATGTCGGTCTGGATGACTATGTGGCCGATGGCGGCTACCGCTTGTTGGCTGACTTGCACAATGGCAAATCAGATACCGAGCACGTGCTCAAGGCCATGGAAGATTCAGGCTTGCGTGGCTTGGGCGGCGCAGGCTTTCCGGCAGGGCGCAAATGGCGCATCGTGCGTGAGCAACCCGCGCCACGTTTGATGGCCGTCAACATTGACGAGGGCGAGCCCGGCACATTCAAAGACCGCGCTTACTTAGAGCGTGACCCGCATCGCTTTTTAGAAGGCCTGCTGGTGGCGGCCCATGTTGTGGGCATTGACTCTGTTTATATTTATTTGCGTGACGAATACCACGGCTGTCGTGAGCTGCTCACGCAAGCGTTGGCGCAGTTGCAAGCCAACCCACCATGCCCCTTGCCGCACATCGAGTTACGCCGTGGTGCAGGGGCTTACATCTGCGGCGAAGAGTCCGCGATGATTGAAAGCATTGAAGGCAAACGTGGCGAGCCCCGCATGCGCCCACCCTACATTGCGCAAGTGGGGTTGTTTGGCAGGCCCACACTCGAACACAACTTTGAAACGCTGTACTGGGTGCGCGACATCGTGCAAAAAGGCGCGGACTGGTTCAGTGGCTTTGGCCGACATGGCCGCAAAGGTTTGCGCAGTTTCAGCGTGAGCGGTCGCGTCAAGCAGCCGGGCGTCAAGCTGGCGCCTGCAGGCATCACCATTCAAGAGTTGATTGACGAGTATTGTGGCGGCATGCTCGACGGCCATCAGCTCTACGCGTATTTGCCTGGTGGTGCATCGGGCGGCATCTTGCCCGCGCGCATGAACGACATTCCACTCGACTTTGACACCTTGCAGCCCTACGGTTGCTTCATCGGTTCAGCGGCGGTGATTGTGCTGAGCCAACACGATTCAGCACGTGACGCGGCCATCAACATGATGAACTTCTTCGCACACGAAAGCTGCGGCCAATGCACACCGTGCCGTGTGGGCACTGCCAAGGCGGCGCAACTCATGCAGGCCAAGGTGTGGGACAACACCACCTTAGAAGACTTGAACCAAGTGATGACCGATGCCTCGATTTGTGGTTTGGGCCAAGCCGCGCCCAACCCCGTGCGTTGTGTGCAAAAGTACTTTTCAGAGGAGATCGTTTAAATGAACGCCCCGATCAAACCCACTGACTTGATGCCGCAAACGGTGGAGTTCAAGCTCAACGATCAGCCTGTGAAAGCCTATGAAGGCGAGTCCATTCTGAAAGCCGCACAGCGCCATGGCGTGGATATTCCGCACCTTTGCTACAAAGACGGCTTGCGTCCGGATGGCAATTGCCGTGCGTGTGTGGTCGAGATCAAAGGCGAGCGTACGTTGGCCCCCAGCTGCTGCCGCACGGCGACGGCAGGGCTTGAGGTCTCGGTGAGTGAGCGTGCGGTCAAGAGCCAGAAGATGGTCTTGGAGATGCTGCTCTCTGACATGCCTGATACGGGCTACAAATGGAACGATGAAGGACAACACGGCGAGTTGAGCGAGTGGGCTGCTCGTCTGGATGTCAAAGTCCGTCCAGAGCTAGATGCACTCCGGCGCGAGCAACCTGCCTGTGATGTGTCTCACCCCGCGATGGCGGTGAACTTGGATGCTTGCATTCAATGCAACCGCTGCTTGCGCGCATGCCGTGAAGAACAGGTGAACGATGTGATTGGCTACGCCAACCGCGGCGCACACAGCCAAATCGTGTTTGACTTGAACGACGACATGGGTGACAGCTCGTGTGTGGCTTGCGGCGAATGTGTGCAAGCGTGTCCCACGGGCGCACTGATGCCGAAGACGCACATCGGCTCACAAGTGGTGGACAAAAAAGTGGACTCGGTGTGTCCGTTCTGCGGCGTGGGTTGCTTGCTGACCTACAACGTGAAGGACAACAAAATTGTCAGCGTGGATGGGCGCGATGGCCCGGCTAACCACAACCGTTTGTGTGTGAAGGGCCGCTTTGGGTTTGACTACATCCACAACCCCCAGCGTTTGACCATGCCGCTCATTCGTAAACCTGGCGTACCGAAAGATCCAGCGTCGATTGATCAACTCAACCGCGATGCAGCCGATTGGTCTGAGGTGTTTCGCGAAGCCACGTGGGAAGAAGCCTTGGCCTTAGCCGGTGGCAAGCTCAAAGAACTGCGCGACACCCATGGCAAAAAAACATTGGCGGGTTTTGGCTCAGCCAAGGGTAGCAACGAAGAAGCCTATTTGTTCCAAAAGTTGGTGCGTACCGGCTTTGGCTCGAACAACGTGGACCACTGCACACGCTTGTGCCACGCGTCTAGCGTGGCCGCGCTGCTGGAGGGCGTGGGCTCTGGCGCAGTGAGCAACCAAGTGAATGACGTGGCGCATGCCGGCCTGATTTTTGTCATCGGCTCCAACCCAACCGCCAACCACCCTGTGGCTGCCACCTGGATGAAAAATGCCGCCAAGCGTGGCGCCAAAATTGTGCTGGCCGACCCTCGCGTCACCGACATCGGTAAACACGCTTGGCGCACCTTGCAGTTCAAGCCTGACACCGATGTGGCCATGCTCAACGCACTCATTCACGCGGTGATTGACGAAGGTCTGGTGGACGAAGATTTCATCCAAAACCGTGCCAGCAATTACGAAGCCTTGAAAGAAAACGTCAAAGGCCACAGCCCCGAAGCGATGGCCCCGATTTGCGGTGTTCCTGCACAAACGTTGCGTGAAGTGGCACGCGAGTTCGCCACCTCAAAAGGCTCCATGGTCTTATGGGGCATGGGCGTGAGCCAGCACATTCACGGCACAGACAACGCGCGTTGCCTGATTGCGTTGGTGACGGTGACCGGTCAAATCGGCAAGCCCGGCTCCGGCTTGCACCCACTGCGTGGCCAGAACAACGTTCAGGGTGCCAGCGATGCGGGCTTGATTCCGATGATGTTCCCCAACTACCAACGCGTCACCAACAAGGCGGCGCACGATTGGTTTGAAAAGTTTTGGGACACACCGCTGGACGATCAACCCGGCTACACGGTCGTCGAAATCATGCACAAAGCCTTGGCCGACGACAGTGACCCGCACAAAATTCGCGGCATGTACGTCATGGGTGAGAACCCCGCCATGAGCGACCCCGACTTGAACCACGCCCGCCATGCCTTGGCATCGCTGGAGCATTTGGTGGTGCAAGACATCTTCATGACCGAGACCGCATGGCTCGCTGACGTGGTGTTGCCTGCGACCGCATGGCCTGAGAAAACAGGCACGGTGAGCAACACCGACCGTATGGTGCAGCTGGGCAAGCAAGCCATTGATCCCCCCGGTCAAGCCAAGCCCGATTTGTGGATCATTCAACAAATTGCCAAAGGTGTTGACCTGCGTTGGAACTACCAAGGCGAGCACGACGGCGTGGCCGAGGTGTACGACGAAATGCGACAAGCCATGCATGCCGCCATCAGCGGCATCACTTGGGAGCGTTTGCAGCGCGAGTCGAGCGTGACCTACCCCTGCTTCAGCGCTGAAGACCCCGGCTCGCCCACGGTGTTCATTGACAGCTTTGCGACCGACGATGGCCGTGTGCATTTGGTGCCTGCTGACATCATCCCTGCCAACGAGCGCCCTGACAGCGACTACCCCTTTGTGTTGATCACAGGGCGTCAGCTCGAACATTGGCACACCGGCAGCATGACGCGCCGCGCCACCGTGTTGGATGCGATTGAGCCCATGGCCACCGCATCGATGTGCGGTGCAGACATGCAGCGTTTAGAGGTGGGTGCGGGAGATGTCATCACCATCGCCTCACGCCGTGGACAGGTGACGTTGCGTGTGCGCCGTGATGACGGCACACCACAAGGGTCTGTGTTTGTGCCATTTGCTTACTACGAAGCTGCTGCCAACTTGATGACCAATGCCGCGCTTGACCCGTTCGGCAAAATCCCCGAATTCAAATACTGCGCGGTGGCCATTCAAGCTGGGGGTGAGTTACCTGGCCATGCGGGCTTTGGTGCCAACCCTTGATTCGCAGCACAAAAGTGAGCGCTCAACGGCCGATTCGACCCAAATGAACTGCGTGTTTTCCATTTCGAACCTGGTGTAGGTTTTAAAATCTGAGTCTCATTATTGGAGACACGTTCATGCACGCTTTTCGCCGTTCTTTGATTGCCCTGAGTTTGGGCTTGGCCTGCGCATCTGGTTTTGCGCAAAACGACGCGACTGTGAAGGTCGGTTTGCTCAGCACCTTGTCAGGCCCTGGGGCCGGTTTGGGCGTGGACATTCGTGATGGCTTTCAGTTGGCGGTCAAGCTCTCGGGTGGCAAGTTCAGCGGCAAAGAGGTGGACGTCATCGTGGCCGACGACCAAGCCAGCCCCGATGTGGGTCGTCAAACGGCAGACCGTTTGGTCAAGCGCGACAAGGTCGACTTCATGACGGGCATCGTGTTTTCTAACGTCATGCTGGCCGTGGGTTCGCCCACGTTTCAGTCGAAAACCTTTTACATCAGCGCCAATGCAGGCCCCTCGCAATACGCAGGCGAGCAGTGCAACCCATACTTCTTCAGCGCGTCCTACCAAAACGACAACATGCACGAAGCCGTGGGCAAAGTGGTGACGGACAAAGGCTTTAAGAAAGTCGCGTTGATTGCGCCTAACTACCCAGCAGGCAAAGACGCGATTGCTGGCTTCAAGCGTTTCTTCAAGGGCGAAGTGGCGTCAGAGACCTACACCACCTTGAACCAACTCGATTACGGCACCGAGCTGTCTAAGCTGCGTGCTACCAAGCCTGACGCTGTGTACATCTTCTTGCCCGGCGGCATGGGCATCAACTTCATCAAGCAGTTTGTGGGCGCAGGTTTGTCGAAAGACATCACCTTGTTTGGCCCCGGCTTCTCGGGCGATGAAGATGTGATCAAAGCGGTGGGCGATCCGATGTTGGGCATGTTCAACACCTCGCAATGGGGCCACGACATGGACAACGCTGCCAACAAAAAGTTTGTGGCCGAGTTCGAGAAGGCCTATGGCCGCTTGCCCACGCTCTACGCCGCGCAAGGTTTTGATGCCGCACGTTTAATTGAAGCCGCCGTGCGTGACAGCAAAGGCAAGCTCGATGACAAAGCTGCTGTGCGCAAAGCGCTCGAAGCTGCCAAGTTTGATTCGGTGCGTGGTGCGTTCAAGTTCAACAGCAACCACTTCCCGATTCAAGACTACTACTTGCGCGTCATCACCAAAGACGCCAAAGGCCGTGTGACCAACCGCACCTTGAGCCCCGTGTTCAAAGCCCATGCGGATGCGTATGCCGCTAGCTGCAAGATGCCTAGCCTGTAAACATGGATGGGATTTTGCTGTTTGAGCAGTCGCTCAACGGCTTGCAGTTTGGGTTGATGTTGTTCTTGCTGGCCGCGGGCTTGACGCTCGTGTTTGGCATCATGGACATGATCAACCTCGCGCAT
>CANBRM010000055.1 GCA_947371915.1 Comamonadaceae bacterium
ATCGCGGTATTTGTTTTGTTTGGTGATTTTGAGCGTGATTGCGCTGCTGGCCAAAAACCTGGTGCGTGGTGCGGTGGGCCGGGAGTGGATGGCCATTCGCGACATGGACGTGGCGGCGGCCGTGATCGGCATCCGCCCGATGTACGCCAAGCTCAGCGCCTTTGCGGTGAGCTCGTTCATCGTGGGTGTGGCTGGCGCGTTGTGGGCCTTTGTTTACCTGGGTTCTTGGGAGCCCGCTGCATTCTCGGTGGACCGTTCGTTTCAGCTGCTGTTCATGGTCATCTTGGGCGGCATGGGCTCCATCATGGGCAGCTTCTTTGGTGCCGGCTTCATTGTGATCTTGCCGGTGATCATCAACCACGCCTTGCCTTGGTTGGGTGACTTGGTGGGCATCCCCGTCAGCACCGCTGCGCTCACTCATGCTGAGCAAATGATCTTCGGTGCTTTGATTGTTTGGTTCTTGATCGTCGAGCCGCACGGCTTGGCCAAGTTGTGGAGCATGGGCAAGCAAAAGCTGCGCTTGTGGCCTTTCCCACACTGATTTGTTTTTCTGGTGTTTGCATAAATTTTTCTAAGGAGACTTCAAAATGAAAATTCGTTCCCTCATGTTGGCTGTTGCAGTAGCGGCCACAGGCATGACCAGCGCCTTGGTCACCACCTCCGCTCAGGCACAAGCCAAAGAGCAGTTCTTCCCTGTGCTGCCTTACCGCACAGGCGCTTACGCCCCTAACGGTGTGCCATGGGGTAACGCCTATGTGGACTATCTGAAGCTGATCAATGCGCGTGATGGCGGCATCAACGGCGTCAAGATCACCTATGAAGAGTGCGACACCGCCTACGCGACAGACCGTGGCGTGGAGTGTTACGAGCGCCTGAAAGGCAAGTCGCAAGGGGCAGTGTTCCAGCCTTTGTCTACCGGCATTACCTTCGCCTTGACCGAGAAAGCACCGTCGGACAAAAACCCACTGATCACTGGCGGCTATGGCCGTTCAGAGTCCAGCGATGGTCAAGTGTTCAAGTGGAATTTCCCCTTGCAAGGCACGTATTGGTCGGGTGCTGACATCATCATGCAGCTGATCACCAAAAAAGAAGGCGGCAACATCAAGGGCAAGAAAATTGCCTTGGTCTATCACGACAGCCCATTCGGCAAAGAGCCTATTCCTCTCTTGCAAGAGCGCGCCAAAATTCAGGGTTTCGACTTGCAACTCTTGCCCGTGACCGCGCCTGGCGTGGAGCAAAAAGCCACCTGGTTGCAAGTGCGTCAAGCCCGTCCTGACTACGTGTTGTTGTGGGGCTGGGGTGTGATGAACTCTGCGGCTTTGAAAGAAGCAGTCGCCACCGGTTACCCACGCGAAAAAATGTACGGCGTGTGGTGGTCAGCTGCTGAGCCAGACGTCAAAGACGTGGGCGAAGCTGCCAAGGGCTACAACGGTTTGGTCGCTACGGGCGAAGGCGGCAAAGTCATGAACGACATCAAGTCGGTGGTTCATGGCAAAAAGCAAGGCACAGGTCCGGTCGAAGAAGTGGGCACCACCCTCTACAACCGTGGTTTGGTCAGCGCCGCTTTGGCGGTGGAAGGTGTGCGTCGTGCGCAAGAGCGTTTCGGCAAAGGCAAGGTCATGACCGGCGAGCAAATTCGTTGGGGCTTGGAGAACTTGGCGCTGGACCAAAAAGCCCTCGACAAGCTCGGCCTGGGCACCGTGATGAAGCCGATCAGCACCTCTTGCTTGGACCACGAAGGTTCACGCTCTGCGCGTCTGCACACTTGGGACGGCAAGAAGTGGGTGTACAGCTCTGATTGGGTGGAGGCCGACGAATCCATCATCAAGCCTTTGGTCAAGCAGTTCGCTGACAAGTACGCCGCAGAGAAAAAGCTGACACGCCGCACCCCTGCGGACTGCCAGTCTTAATCTGACTTAGATCAGCCCTTGTGGCTGATCCTTTGGTGGCTCTTGCGAGCCGCCAAACCTCAAATTCACCCGTTACGTTTGGGTTTGAGGTTTGGTTCAACCAGCAACGTTTTTTTAGCAAGGTAAGTTATGAGCGCCAACAACATCGTTCTCAACGTCAACGGCATCGAGGTCATTTACAACCATGTGATCTTGGTTTTGAAAGGCGTCTCGCTGCAAGTGCCCGAAGGCAGCATCGTCTCTTTGTTGGGCGGTAACGGTGCGGGTAAAACCACCACCTTGCGCGCCATTTCGAACTTGCTGCAAGGCGAGCGCGGTGCGGTGACCAAAGGCAGCATCGAGTTTCGTGGTGAGCGCATTGAAAACCTCACACCTGCCGATTTGGTGCAGCGCGGTGTGGTGCAGGTCATGGAAGGGCGTCACTGCTTCGCCCACTTGACCATCGAAGAAAACTTGCTCACGGGCAGCTACACCCGCAGCGACAAAGGCGAGATTGCGGCCAACTTGGAGAAGGTCTACAACTACTTCCCACGTTTGAAAACACGTCGCACGTCTCAGGCCGCCTACACCTCCGGTGGCGAGCAGCAAATGTGCGCCATCGGCCGCGCCATCATGGCCAACCCCAACATGGTGTTGCTCGATGAGCCCTCGATGGGCTTGGCGCCACAAATCGTGGAAGAAGTGTTCAACATCGTCAAAGACTTGAACGACAAAGAAAAAGTCACCTTCCTCATCGCCGAGCAAAACACCAACATGGCGCTGAAGTACGCCGATTACGGCTACATCATGGAGTCGGGCCGCATCGTGATGGACGGTGCTGCATCTGATTTGGCCAACAACGAAGACGTGAAAGAGTTCTACCTTGGCATGGGCGGCGGCGAGCGCAAGAGCTTCAAAGATGCCAAGAGCTACAAGCGCCGCAAGCGTTGGTTGGCTTAACGCCATACGTCACTTCACACACCTTGAATGCAAGTCATGACGACCTCTCCACATTACGACGCCCTCGAAACCCGCAGCCCTGCTGAACGCGAAGCCGCGTTGATGGCGGCCTTGCCTCTGCAAGTGGCGCATGCGCAAAAAAACTCACCCGCTTTCACGGCCTCTTTGGCGGGCATCAATGCGGCCAGTGTCAACAGCCGAGCCGCCTTGGCTCAACTCCCCGTCATTCGCAAATACGAACTGCTGGCGCAACAGCAGGCCCAGCGCGCCACCAATGTGTTTGGTGGCTTCTCTGCGATTGGTTTTGGCAAAGCTATGCCGCGCGTGTTTGCCAGTCCGGGCACCATTTACGAGCCCGAAGGCGCACGCCCCGATTACTGGCGCATGGCCCGCGCGATTTATGCGGCAGGCTTTCGGCCCACTGAGTTGATTCACAACTGCTTCAGCTACCACTTCACGCCTGCAGGCTCGATGATGGAAACCGGCGCACACGCCATCGGCTGCACCGTGTTTGCGGGTGGCACCGGTCAAACCGAGCAGCAGGTGGGTGCGATGGCCGAGTTGCAGCCTGCGGGCTATATCGGTACGCCCAGCTTTTTAAAAATCATTGTCGAAAAAGCCGCAGACATGGGCGTGGCCTTACCCAGCGTCACTAAGGCCTTGGTGTCTGGCGAAGCCTTTCCCCCCAGCTTGCGCGACTGGTTGGCGGCACGCGGCATTGCCGGCTACCAGTGCTACGCCACGGCGGACCTTGGCTTGATTGCCTACGAAACCGAAGCCCGCGAAGGCTTGGTGTTGGACGAAGGTGTGATTGTTGAAATCGTGCGCCCCGGCACGGGTGACCCCGTGCCTGAGGGCGAAGTGGGGGAGTTGGTGGTGACCTCGCTGAACCCCGATTACCCGCTCATCCGTTTTGGCACAGGCGACTTGTCGGCCGTCCTGCCGGGGCAGTGCCCCACAGGTCGCACCAATGTGCGCATCAAAGGCTGGATGGGCCGTGCCGACCAAACCACCAAAGTGCGCGGCATGTTTGTGCACCCTGGCCAAGTGGCCGAGGTGGTCAAGCGTTTCCCTGAAATCAAGCGTGCCCGATTGGTGGTGACGGGCGAGATGGCCAACGACCAAATGAGCTTGAAGGTTGAAGCCGCAGAGGTCGATGGTTTGGTCCAAAAAATTGGGGACGCCGTACGCGACATCACCAAGCTGCGCGCTGACGTCACTTTGGTGGCCCTTGGCAGTTTGCCCAACGATGGCAAAGTGATTGAGGACGCACGAACGTACCAATAAAAAACGCAAAGCACTTTCAATGGATGCGGAACAAGGAAAGTTCCTACGTAAATACCGAAATAGCAAAATTGTCAATAGTGCTTTAGTATGGGGCCTTCAATTAGAAGAGGCATCCATGAAAAAACTGTTCACTCTGAGCCTGTTGGCTTTTGCCGCCATCACTGGCGCGAATGCGGCTGATTTCCCCATCAAAGACAAGCCGATCACCATCGTGGTGCCCTTCACGGCAGGCGGTCCGACCGATCGCGTGGCACGCGATTTGGCTGAAGCTATGCGCAAGCCTTTGGGTGCCAACGTGGTGGTTGAAAACGTGGCAGGCGCAGGCGGCACCATTGGCGCCAACAAAGTAGCCAAGGCACCACAAGACGGCCACACCCTCTTCTTGCATCACATCGGCATGGCCACATCGCCTGCGCTGTACCGCAAGATGCCTTACAACACCTTGGAAGACTTTGAGTACTTGGGCATGGTTAACGAAGTGCCCATGACCTTGATCGGTCGTCCCACATTGCCCGCCACCACCTACAAAGAGTTGGCCGTTTGGATTGAGCAAAACAAAGGCAAGGTCAATTTGGGCAACGCAGGCTTGGGTGCTGCGTCGCACTTGTGCGGTTTGTTGTTCCAAAGCGCCATCAAAACCGACATGACCACCGTGCCTTACAAAGGCACAGCGCCTGCGATGAACGACTTGATGGGTGGCCAGATTGATTTGTTGTGTGACCAAAGCACCAACACCACCAGCCAAATCGAAGGCAAAACCGTGAAGGCTTTTGCTGTGACGACCGCCAAGCGTTTGACCACGCCCGCTTTGAAGCATTTGCCAACGATGCAAGAGGCTGGCGTTAAAGGTTTTGAAGTCACCATTTGGCATGGTCTGTACGCGCCCAAAGGTACTTCAGCCGACGCGACCGCCAAAATCAACGCTGCTTTGAAGGTGGCTCTGAAAGACCCAGAGTTCATCAAGAAGCAAGAAGCCTTGGGTGCCGTCATCGTCACCGACAAGCGCGTGGATGGCGCTGAGCACAAGAAATTTGTGGCCTCAGAAATCGCCAAGTGGGGCCCCATCATTCAGGCCGCAGGTGTTTACGCCGACTGATTGATAGCGCATCTGCTTGATCTCATTAAAAGCCACCTCAAGGGGTGGCTTTTTTGCGGGTATTCACTTGGCAAGCTTTCACTTAGGTGACCGTGAAGCGACGCACATGATGGCATCATGCGAGCAGAAAAATTCCTTTTGGAGAACCTATGTTTTTACGTCGTCATTTCTTGAGCTTTGGCCTTCAAGCGGCTGTCTTGAGCGCCGCTGCTTTGACGGGATTGCACGCACAAGCCCAAGCATGGCCTGCCAAGCCCGTGCGCATCGTGGTGCCGTTTGCACCCGGTGGCACCACCGACATCTTGGCCCGCGCTATGGCGCCTGAGTTGAGCAAAGCGTTTGGTCAAACCTTCTTTGTGGACAACAAGGCCGGTGCAGGTGGCAACTTGGGTGCCGACATCGTGGCCAAGTCCCCCAACGACGGTTACACCCTGCTCATGGGCACGGTGGGCACGCACGGCATCAACCGCGCGCTTTACAACAAGCTGCCGTTTGACCCGATCAAAGACTTCGCCCCCATCACCGTGGTGGCCGGTGTGCCCAACGTGATGGTGGTCAACGCCGAAGTGGCCAAATCGCGCAACATCAACACCATGGCCGACTTCATCGCGTACGCCAAAGCCAACCCCGCCAAGCTCAACATGGCGTCTAGCGGCAACGGCACATCGATTCACTTGTCGGGTGAGTTGTTCAAAAGCATGAGCGGAACCTTCATGGTTCACTTCCCCTACAAGGGATCCGGCCCCGCCTTGCTCGACCTGTTGGGTGGCTCGATGGACGTGATGTACGACAACCTGCCGTCATCCATTCCGCACATCAAATCGGGCAAGCTAAAAGCCTTGGCCGTCACGAGCATTCAGCGTTCAGCCGCTGTGCCCGATGTACCCACGGTGGAAGAAGCCGGTGGCCCTAGCATGAAGGGCTTTGATGCCAGCTCCTGGTTTGGTTTGTTGGCACCCGCAGGTACCGCGCCAGATGTGGTGCTTCGCATTCAGCAAGAAGTGGCGAAGGCCTTGAATTCACCAGCTGTCAAAGAAAAACTGTTGTCGCAAGGTGCTATTCCTGGGGGCAACACGCCGGCCGACTTTGCCAAGTTCATCGATGCCGAGCACAAGAAGTGGGCACAAGTGGTCAAGGCTTCGGGCGCTAAGGTCGACTGAGCGCCTCAAACGGTAGCGCCTGTTTCACCAGCATCACGGTGCAGGCCGCTTCCATGGCCACTTTGATGGGCACGGTCGTGACAAACCGTTGCATTTGCAAGCCATGCGTGGCCGCGCCCATCACGATCATGCTCACATGGTTGCCTTCCGCGTAGCGCAGCAGGGCCTGCGCCACGTCACCCGCTTCCAGCACATGGAACGATGTGGGATGCTCATCAAGCGCCAGTGGCTGCGCCCATTGGTGCAACTGGGTCAGGTGCTGGCGATGAAGCGACGTCTCGCTTTTGGCGCTCTCCGTCGCGCTGGTTTGGTTGGTTGAAATCACGGTGACCACGGTCAAACGCGCGCCGGGTCGATTTTTTAAAACACGGGCCACGGCTTGGCGCAATGCGTAGAGGGCGGCGTCACTCGCTTCATGGTGCGGCACCGCCACCATAACGATCGGCACTTCGTCAATTTGTTGCGTGGGCATGGCGCTGGGTTGGTAGTGCATGCCTGCTGCTTTGAGCCAGCGTTTGAGATGCGTCCAAAAAGACGTGCCTTGCAGTTGACGGCCACGCGCCGTGACCAGAACGGCTTCTGGGTTTTCTAGATCAAACGCCACATGGGCTGCCGAGGGGTAGCGTTGGTCCGCTTCAGGGGCCAGGCAGCGCAGCACCACTTCTTGCAGCCACTCAGGTAAATCGGCGCGCCATTGCCGCGGTGGCTTGGGAGCCATCCACAAGCGCTGACGCATGCCACCGTCTGTGTGTGGATTCCCAAAAGGCAACTCGCCCGTGGACAACTCGTACAGCACGACACCCAGTGCGAAGACGTCGCTGCGCGGGTCACCTCGCACGCCCACCACTTGCTCGGGCGCGATCCATGCAGGCGAGCCCACGGCTTTGCGCAACTCTTCGGCGAGCAAGTCGGGGTAATGCGCGTGGCAGGACAAACCGAAGTCAAGCATCACGGCGTGGCCGTCAGGGTGCATCAACACGTTGGCGGGTTTGAGGTCGAGGTGGCACACGTTTTGTTGATGCAGGCTGTGCAGCGCACGGGCGACAGCTGCGCCAATTTGAGCCGTCTCAGTGGCGCTGGGGCGTGTGTGCTGTTGCGTGAAATGGTCGAGTTTTTGTTGCAAGGTTTGGCCCTGCACATGCTCCATCACCAAGTAAGGCAAAGTCACCAAGTCACCAGCCGCCACAAAGCGCGGCACATGCTTGCCTTGCAGCGCTTGCAAGATTTGATGCGCGACCTCAAAGCTGACGATGTTCTCAGCACCGTCGCCCGCTGTCATGCGGGGCACTTTCATCACCATCGCAAAGGGGGCGGTGCGCTGGTCGGCGTAAGTCACTTCATAAATGTGGGCCATGCCGCCTGCGTGCAGACAGGCGCCCACGCGAAAGCCATTAAGCAGGGTGCCAGCTTCTAGGCGCTTCATTGCCCCGTCTCCAACCGGTGTGCACAAAACTCAGGCAAACCGGCTTCGCGGACGCAGCGGGCTGCGGCCATGTGGTCGTAAGCCACGCGGTGAAACGTGAGCTTGCCAGCAGTGCTGTCAAACAACGCATACATGGCGCGTGGGTTGCCATCGCGTGGTTGCCCCACCGAGCCGACCGTGGCAATCCAGCGGCGGTGCGCTGGGGTTGGAATGGCCACGCCTGCGGTGGGTTTGAATGCCATCAACTGGCGTCCCGTGCCACGGTAATACAGCGACGGGTGGTGCACATGCCCGCCAAACACGTAGCGCACAGCGGGGTTCACACAAGCGGCATCTAAGCTCAATGCGGCGAGGCGTTCGTCAGTGATGTAGCGCCATTTTTCCGGCGCGTCGGCGCTGGCGTGCACCAGCAAGGTTTGCTCTAAATGCGCCGTGAGGGGCAAGATTTCTAGCCAAAAGCGCTGGGCGGGAGACAGCTGGTCGTGTGTCCACGCCGATGTTTGACTGCCCAGTGTTTGATTTTTTGAGAGGTCTGACTCAGGTGTCATGCCCGCGTGGCGTTGTACCCATTCTTCATGGTTGCCCCGCAGCACGATGGCGCCTTGCGCCTGCAAGGCTTGGCAACGTGCCACCACCTCTGACGGAAAAGCCCCGTAGCCCACCAAATCGCCCAGCACGGCGATGCGGTCGGCCCCTTGCGCTTGGGCATGCGACAGGCATGCGTCTAGCGCATGCAAGTTGCTGTGTAGGTCCGAGAGCAGGGCCAGTTTCATGGCACTAGGCGGTCGTCAGTCCGTTGAAGAACCGGTTAGTAGGCGTAAACGCCACGACCCGTTTTACGGCCCAATTGGCCCGCGGCCACCATTTCTTTCAACAGTGGGCAAGGGCGGTATTTGCTGTCGCCGTATTCGTTGAGGTAGACCTCCATCACGGCCAAGCACACGTCCAAACCGATCATGTCGGCCAAGGCCAAGGGGCCGATGGGTTGGTTGCAGCCCAGTACCATGCCGGCATCGATGTCTTTGGCGGTGGCGAGGCCTTCTGCCAACACAAAAAAGGCTTCGTTGATCATGGGCACCAAAATGCGGTTCACCACAAAACCAGGCGCGTTCTTCACGGTGATGGGGCTCTTACCCAAGCGCGTCGACAGCTCATGCACGGCCGCATGTGTGGCGTCTGAGGTTTGCAAACCTCGGATGATTTCAACCAGTGCCATCATGGGCACGGGGTTGAAAAAATGCATGCCAATGAAGCGGTCGGCGCGTGTGGTGACGGCGGCGAGTTGGGTGATCGAGATCGACGAGGTGTTGGAGGCAATCAACACACTGGCATCGAGCAAGGCATCCACTTGCTTCAAGATTTTGACTTTGAGTTCAAAGTTTTCGGTCGCGGCTTCGATGACCAGTTGCGCTTCTTTGAGGTCGTCGTAGCTGGTGCTGCCTTTGATGCGGGCCAGTGCCGCAGCTTTGTCGTCTTCGGTGATTTTTTCTTTCTTGATCAAGCGGTCCAAGCTGCCTGAAATGGTGGCGATGCCTTTGGCCACAGCCGCCTCTGAAATGTCCATCATCACCACGTTCACGCCCGACACGGCGCACGCTTGTGCGATGCCGTTGCCCATGGTGCCGGCACCGATGATGCCTACGGTTTGAATGCTCATTGGAAAACTCCCTTAGCTGGTTGAATCAAAAGAACGATGTTAGCGGGTGATGGCGTTCAGTTGGCTGACGCGTGTCAACCACTGTGCGTGTGCGGCGTCATGCTTTGAAGCGTTTTTTGGTCAAGTGCAGCGCGATCTTCCAAGCAACCAACGTGTACACCGCCAGCACGCCCAAGTGCAGTGCCACATCGGTGGGCCACTGGTCCATGAACAGCGGTCGAACCAAGGCAATGGCTTGGGTCAGTGGCAACCAGGCCGAGATGTCGCGCACGATGCCCGGCAGTTGATCACACGGAAAAAACACGCCGCTCAAAAACATCATCGGCGTCAAAAACAAGGTGAAGTAATACGTGAAGAAGTCGTAGCCTTTGGCCAGTGCATTGAAAATCAATGCGATGCAACTGAAGGTGATGCCTACGAACAACAAGATGGGCCAAGCGGCCAGCAGCTTCCAACTGTGTGTGATGCCCAGCGCAAACATGACGCCCAAGATGGCGGTGATGGTGAACAGCGCTTTGAACGCGGCCCACAGCATCTCGGCCAGCAGCACATCGTCTAAACGCATGGGGGCGTTCAAAATGCCGTCCCATGTTTTTTGCACATGCATGCGTGAGAAGGCCGAGTACAACGCTTCAAAGGTGGCCGCATTCATGGCACTCATACAGATGGAGCCGCTGGCCAAGAACAAGATGTAGGGCACTTTGTCGTCGCCCAGCGTCACGTCCCCCACCAATGCACCCAAGCCGTAGCCAAACGCCACCAACCACATCAATGGCTCGGCAATGTTGGCCACGAGGCTAGGGATGGCGAGCTTGCGCCACACCAACAGGTTGCGCAAAAAGACGGGCCAAAAACGGAAATAGGTGTTCATGTCGGTTTAGCCTTCTTCGCGGATCTGGCGTCCGGTCATTTTCAAAAACAAGTCTTCCAAATTGGCAGGCCGGTGCAATGTGCGCAGACCCGCATGGGCGCTCAAGCCTTGCAGCAAGGGCGCGGCGTCTTGGGTGTAGAAAAACACCGTCTCACCGCTGGTCTCCACGCGTTGCGCCAACGCGGCGATGGGGCTGTTCACCAAGGTCAACGCGCCATTGCCATAGACCTCCACCACGTCGGGCTCAAGGTGCTGCGCGATCAAATCACGCGGTGTGCCTTCGGCAATTTTTTTGCCGTGATCGAGCAGCAACAAGCGGTTGCACAAGCGCTCGGCTTCGTCCATGAAGTGGGTGGTCAGCAAAATCGACTTGCCTTGCTGAAGCAGTTGTTGCAAACGCTCCCACATCAAATGGCGGGCTTGTGGGTCGAGGCCCGTGGTGGGCTCATCGAGCAGCAACACATCGGGGTTGTTGATGAGAGCGCGGGCAAGGCTGAGTCTGCGTTTCATCCCGCCCGATAACTCGCCGGGCTTGGCGTTGGCTTTGTGTGACAGCGCCGCGAACTCCAACAGTTGCGGAATGCGCGCTTGAATCTCAGTCTTCTTCATTCCAAAGTAGCGACCAAACACCATCAAGTTTTCGGCGCAGGTGAAGTCGGGGTCGAGCGTGTCGAACTGGCTCACCACGCCTAAGCGAGCTTTGATGGCCAGCGCATCCTCGGGCATGGACAAACCAAACGCGTGGATGTTGCCGCTGTCGGGTTGCGCAAGACCTAAGCACATGCGCAGCGTGGTGGTTTTGCCTGCGCCGTTGGGGCCGATGACGCCCAAACATTCACCGGGTGCGATGCTGAAAGAGACATCGTTCACCACCGTGTTGTCGGCGTAGCGTTTGACGAGGTGTTGGCATTCAAAAAGTGGGGTACTCATGCGCTTCATTGTGCCCGCCTAAAATTGCGAAATGAATGAAAAAACCTTTGTGGCCTTGCAACACATCTTGCCCAAGCAGTTGCTCACGCAATTCGCGGGTGCTGTGGCGCGTGCGCGTGGCGGCCGCTGGACCCATGCTTTGATCAAGTGGTTCGTGGGCAAATACCAAGTCAACATGGACGAGGCTGCTCAGACCGACATCACGCAGTACGCCTGCTTCAACGACTTCTTCACCCGCGCCTTAAAGCCCGGCACCCGCCCCTTGGCAGATGCTGCATTCGTGTGCCCCGTCGACGGCGCCATCAGCCAGCTGGGCCGCATCGACGGCGACCAAGTGTTTCAAGCCAAAGGCCACAGCTACAGCACGCAAGCGCTGGTAGGCGGCGACGCCACCTTGGCGGCTCAATTTCAAGACGGCGAGTTCGCCACGATTTACCTCAGCCCCAAGGACTACCACCGCATTCACATGCCCAGCGCCGGTCGCTTGCGCCGCATGATTCATGTGCCCGGTGATTTGTTCTCGGTCAACCCCGCCACGGCGCGTGGCGTGCCCGGCCTGTTTGCGCGCAATGAGCGTGTGGTGTGTGTGTTTGATATGCCCGCAGCCTCAGGTGAAAAACCTCAGCAATACGTGTTGGTGCTGGTTGGCGCCACCATCGTGGGCAGCATGGCCACACCGTGGCACGGCGTGGTCAACCCACCCCGTACGGGCAAGGTGCGCGAGTGGACGTATGACGACCAAGACCTGAGCTTAAAACAAGGCGCGGAAATGGGCCGCTTCTTGCTGGGCTCTACCGTGGTGTTGCTGTGGCCCAAGAACACCATTGCGCTCAACCCTGCTTGGCAAGCCGCGCAAGGTGTGCGCTTGGGCGAGAAGATGGGTGACGCCGCGTAAGGCTTACTGAAACGCCACTTCCGCAAAGCTGCGCAACTTCCGGCTGTGCAACTGAGCAGGTCCTTGCTGGCGCAGCAGCTCAATGGCGCGCATGCCAATGCGTAAGTGTTGGTCCACACGTTCGCGGTAAAAGTGGTTGGCCATGCCCGGCAGTTTGATCTCGCCGTGCAGCGGTTTGTCGCTCACACACAGCAAGGTGCCGTAGGGCACACGGAATCGAAAGCCATTCGCTGCAATCGTGGCGCTTTCCATGTCGAGTGCCACAGCACGGCTTTGGCTGAAGCGGCGTTGCGGTGTGTTGTCTGGCAACAGTTCCCAGTTGCGGTTGTCGGTGCTGGCCACCGTGCCTGTGCGCAAGATGCGTTTGAGCTCAGCGCCTTCGCACTGCGTCACATCTTTCACTGCTTGCTCTAGCGCCACTTGAATTTCGGCTAGCGCAGGAATGGGCACCCACAGCGGCAGCTCTTCGTCCAGCACATGGTCTTCACGCACATAGCCGTGGGCCAGCACGTAGTCGCCCAGCTGTTGCGTGTTGCGCAAGCCCGCGCAGTGGCCCAGCATCAGCCAAGCATGCGGGCGCAGCACGGCGATGTGGTCGGTGATGTTTTTGGCGTTGGCAGGGCCCACGCCAATGTTCACCATGGTGATGCCGGTGTGGTCTGCGCGCACCAAGTGGTAGCCGGGCATTTGCGGCAAACGGGGTGGCACTCTGCCCATTGCATCGTTGGCTTCTGCAGGCAGGTCCACACGGCGCGTGACCACATTGCCAGGTTCCACAAACGCGATGTATTCGCTGTTGGGGTCTTGCATGGTCTCAAGCCCTAAGCGTACAAACTCGTCGATGTAGAACTGGTAGTTCGTGAACAACACATAGTTCTGAAAATGCTCGGGGCTGGTGCCGCTGTAGTGGCGCAGGCGCTGCAGCGAATAGTCCATGCGTGCGGCGGTGAACAGCGACAAAGGTTGAGGCTCGCCCGCTTTCGGCTCGAACGTTCCATTAGCAATGCCGTCATCCATCGACGTGAGGTCGGGCAAGTCAAACACCTCGCGCATCAGTTGGCGGCGCTCGGCGCTCATCTCGCCTTCAATGTGGTCGTTGTCGGCGAACGAGAAGTGCACGGGAATGGGCTGGTGGCTCACGCCTACCTCCAGCGTGCCGCCATGGTTTTGCAGCAATAGACGAAATTGCTCGCGGTAATACGCAGCAAACAAATCGGGGCGGGTGAGTGTGGTCTCGTAGCGGCCAGGTTCGGCCACAAAGCCGTAGCTCAGGCCTGCACCTTCGCTGCTGGCTTGCAGCGCACCTGTTTTGGTGTGGATGCGGACAAACGGGTAATACGCGCGCACGCGCTGCTCAAAATGGGTGCCGGCCACAAACTCGCGCATGGCATGACGCAAGTGGTCCAGGCTGTTTTGGTACAGCGCCTGCGCTTGTGTGAGGGCGCTGTCGG
>CANBRM010000056.1 GCA_947371915.1 Comamonadaceae bacterium
TGTCGCGAATGGCCATCCACTCGCGGCCAATGGCGCCACGCACCAAGTTTTTGGCCAGCAAGCCAAACACCACCAGAAAGGTCAAGCAGAAGGTGTATTTCTCAAACGGTGTGTTGATGGAGAAGCCAAACACTTGCAAGTCAGACACAGAGGCCGTGCCAGAAGCCGAGTCGTTGGTGAACCACTTGATGCGCAAGAACGCCCAGTCGCAAAAGAACTGAGCCGCCAACGTGGCCACGGCCAAATACAAGCCCTTCACACGCAAGCTGGGAATGCCAAAGAACATGCCGACCAAAGTGGCGAAGAAGCCCCCCATCAGCACCGCCACGATGAGCGGCATGCCGTCGATGCGCACAAAGAAGTTGTACGCGGCGTAGGCACCCACCGCCATGAACGCGCCTGACCCCAAAGAGATCTGACCGCAATAGCCCACCAAGATGTTCACGCCCAAAGCGGCGAGCGACAAGATGAGGAAGGGAATCAAAATCGCGCGCAGCATGTATTCGTCGGCGAGCATAGGCACGCCGATGAAGGCGAAGACGATCAGCAACAACACGCCAATGCGGTCTTGCGTGATTGGGAAGATCTGTTGATCTGCCTTGTAAGTCGTTTTGAATTGACCGTTTTCTCTGTAAAACATGTTTCTTTTCCTTACACGCGGTCGATGATTTTTTCGCCAAACAAGCCCTGTGGACGAATCAACAGAAAGCCCAAGGCCAACACATACGCAAACCAAATTTCAATGCCGCCGCCCACATAAGGGCCGAGGAACACTTCAGACAATTTCTCGCCCACACCGATGATCAGACCGCCGATGATGGCGCCGGGCACCGAAGTCAAGCCACCCAAAATCACCACGGGCAAGGCACGCAAAGCAACGGTAGACAACGAGAACTGCACCCCCAATTTAGAGCCCCAAATCATGCCGGCCACCAAGGCCACCACGCCGGCCACGCACCAAACGATGACCCAAATGCGATTGAGTGGGATACCAATGGACTGAGCCGCTTGGTGGTCATCGGCCACCGCACGCAGCGCACGACCGGTGGTGGTTTTTTGGAAGAACACACTGAGCAACGCGACCAAGCCAGCGGCAATGAAAGCGGCCACCAAGTCTTCTTGGTTGATCATGATGCCGCCGTCAAAGGTGGACTCCATCAACATCCAAGGCTCTTTGGGCATGCCCACGTCGATCTTGTAAATGTCGCTGCCAAAAATAGACTGGCCCAAGCCGTCGAGGAAGTAGGTGATGCCCAACGTGGCCATCAGCAATGTCGTGCCCTCTTGGTTGACCAAGTGGCGCAACACCAAGAACTCAATCACCCACGCCACCACAAACATCACGGCCGCTGCGCCGGCAAAGGCCAGCAGGTTGACCAACACAAAGTGGTTGATGCCCAAGTACAAAGGAATCCATTCGCCAAAGCGGGCCATGGCCAGCGCAGCAAACAGCACCATCGCGCCCTGCGCGAAGTTAAACACGCCAGAGGCTTTGTAGATCAGCACGAAGCCGAGCGCGACCAACGAATACAGCATGCCTGCCATGAGGCCGCCGAAAAGGGTTTCAAGAAAAAATGCCATGTTCTTGTCCTTAGTGTGAAGTGCCGAGGTAAGCGCTAATGACTTCCTCGTTGTTGCGCACCTCATCGGGGGTGCCGTCGCCGATCTTCTTGCCGTAGTCGAGCACGACCACGCGATCAGAAATATCCATCACCACGCCCATGTCGTGTTCGATCAAGACGATGGTGGTGCCAAACTCGTCGTTCACGTCCAAGATGAAGCGACACATGTCTTGCTTCTCTTCCACGTTCATACCGGCCATGGGCTCGTCGAGCAGCAACACTTGGGGTTCGAGCGCCAGCGCACGGCCCAAGTCGACGCGCTTTTGCAAACCGTAAGGCAGTTGGCCCACAGGCGTTTTGCGGAAGGCTTGAATCTCCAAGAAGTCGATGATGCGCTCCACCTTTTCTCGGTGCGCCATTTCTTCTTTTTCAGCGGGGCCAATGCGCAAGGCTTGCATGAGGATGTTGCTCTTCATGCGCAGGTTGCGCCCCGTCATGATGTTGTCGAGCACGCTCATGCCTTTGAACAAGGCCAAGTTTTGGAAGGTGCGCGCAATGCCCATGGTGGCCACTTGATGGCTGTCCATATGCCCAAAGGTTTGACCACGGAAGGTGATGGAGCCTTCTTGCGGTGCGTACACGCCGTTGATACAGTTGAGCATTGAGCTTTTACCCGCGCCGTTGGGGCCAATGATGGCGCGCACTTCGTGCTCTTTGACGTTGAACGAAATGTCGGTCAGCGCTTTGACACCACCGAAACGCAAACTGATGTTTTTGACGTCGAGGATGACGTCGCCGATTTTCTTGCTCATGCTGCTTTCCCCACAGGCGCGAAGGTTTTGGCGTCGGACAGTTTGAGCGTGGCGCTCACGCTACCGGTGCGGCCGTCTTCAAACTTCACCACGGTTTCAATGAATTGCTCGGTTGCGCCGTTGTACAAAGCGCCTACCAAGGCGTCGTACTTTTCGGCGATGAAACCGCGGCGCACTTTGTTGGTACGGGTGAGTTCGCCGTCGTCCGCATCGAGTTCTTTGTGCAACACGAGGAAGCGGCTCACTTGGCTACCGGCCAACAGTTCGTCAGCGGCCAGATCAGCGTTGACTTTCTCAACGCACTCTTTGATCAACTGATACACCTCAGGCTTTTGCGCCAAATCGGTATAGCCAGCGTAGGGCAAGTTGCGGCGCTCGGCCCAGTTGCCCACGGCGTCCATGTCGATGTTGATCATCACGCACACTTTTTCGCGTTGGTCGCCATAGGCCACCACTTCTTTGATGTGCGGGAAGAACTTGAGTTTGTTCTCGACGTACTTCGGTGCAAACATGGCACCGTCGTTGGCGCCACCTTTGATGCGGCCCACATCTTTGACGCGGTCGATGATCTTCAAGTGACCATGGGCATCCAAGAAGCCCGCATCACTGGTGTGGTACCAACCATCGGCGGTCAACACTTCAGCTGTGGCGGCGTCGTTCTTGTAATAGCCCTTGAGCAAGCCGGGCGACTTGACCAAGATCTCGCCGTTGTCAGCCACTTTGATTTCAACGCCCGCACAAGGCACGCCCACGGTGTCGGCGCGCGCTTCATGATCGGGCTGCAAGCAAACGAACACGGCGGTTTCTGTGGAGCCATAGAGCTGTTTCAAGTTCACACCGATGGAGCGGTAGAAGCTGAACAAGTCTGGGCCAATCGCCTCACCCGCGGTGTAGGCCACGCGCACGCGGCTCATGCCAAGGTTGTTGCGCAGCGGGCCGTACACGAAGAAGTTGCCCAAGGTGTAGAGCAAGCCCCCCAGCAAACCAATCGATTGGCCAGACATTTTGGTGGGGCCATATTTGCGAGCCACGTCCATGAAGAAATGGAACATGCCGCGTTTGATGGCGCCTGCGTCTTCCAAGCGAATCATCACGCTGGTGAGCAAGCCTTCAAACACGCGGGGTGGCGCGAAGTAATAGGTGGGGCCGACTTCTTTCAAGTCGATGGTGACGGTGGCTGCCGACTCGGGGCAGTTCACCACATAGCCGCAATACAACCACTGCGCATAGCTGAAGATGTTTTGCCCAATCCATGCGGGTGGCAAGTAAGCCAACACGTCTTCTTCAGACGTCAGCTTGTCAAACTTCGCACCCGCTTCGGCACGGTTGATCAGCGAGTAGTGCGTGTGGACCACACCTTTTGGATTGCCCGTGGTGCCAGAGGTGAAGAACATGGCGCCCACGTCTTGGGTCTTGGCCTTTTCCACTTCGGCACGGAAGAACGCGGGGTGTTGCTTGGCATACACCTCACCTGCGGCCAGCAACTCATCGAGCGACGCCAAGCCTGGCTCGTCGTACTTGCGCAGACCGCGTGGGTCGTCAAAAAAGATGTGGGCAATTTGTGGGCATTGCTCGCGAATTTCGAGCAACTTGTCCACCTGCTCTTGGTCTTCTACCACGCAGAAGCGCACTTCGGCGTTGTTGAGCGGGAACACGCATTCGGGGCCTGCCGCATCTTGGTACAAAGGAATTGGGATTGCGCCCAAAGACTGCGCGGCCAACATGGTGGCGTACAAGCGTGGGCGGTTAGAGCCCACCACCACCAAATGCTCACCGCGGGTCAACCCCGCTTGGTGCAAGCCGCACGCCATGCGTTCCACCAAGTTGGCCATATCAGCCCACGTGGTGGTTTGCCAAATGCCGTATTCCTTCTCGCGCATGGCGGGGGCCTGAGGGCGCTCGCTGGCATGCTGGAGTAACAGTCGGGGGAACGTGGTCTGCATTCCGAGTCCTTGTTCAGTAGTTCTATTTCGACGAATGTGGCTGTCTCGTTTGAGACGAGATCATCCTGTTGGGCGCGATCGTAGGACGATGTTTGACGCCAAGTTGTCGTTCCGACGACAATTCAGGGTAGACACCTACAAGGACTTACCCGAGCCTTACCACTCAAAACGATAGTGATTACTTAGGACTGCAATGGCGACAGAATTCAGTGTTTTTCAGCGACGTCGCGCGCCCAGCTTGGCTGAGACCAACCAAATTCCTTGGTTGGCGCTGCTCACCGCCGAAGAGCGCGCGCGTATCACGCCTCAGCTGGTGGTGAGTGACCCCATGCCTGGTGATCACGTCTGCCGCATGGGCCGTTCAGCGACGTTCTGGTTTGGCGTGATCGAAGGGTTGCTCAAGATGAGCACCGACAGCGCGAGTGGTCGCACCATCACTTACACAGGCGTGCCGCCGGGCGGCTGGTTTGGCGAAGGCACGGCCATCAAACGCGAGCCTTACCGCTACAACATCATGGCGCTGCGCCGCAGCGTGGTGGCGGGGCTACCGATCGACACCTTCCATTGGTTGCTCGACAACTCGATTGGTTTCAACCGCTTTGTGATGAACCAGCTCAACGAGCGTTTGGCACAGTTCATCGAAGCGCGTGAGATCGACCGCTCGAACAGCCCCGATGTGCGCGTGGCCCGCAACTTAGCAGCGCTGTTTAACCCGACCTTGTTCCCTGGCGTGGGAGAGATGTTGCGCATTACCCAACAAGAGCTGGCGTATTTGGTGGGACTGTCACGCCAACGCGTGAATGTGGCGCTCAACACGCTGCAAGAGCAAGGCGCCATTCGCATTGAGTACGGCGGCATGCGCGTGCTCGACTTGACCGCCCTTCGCGCCTACGGCACAACGACCTAAGCGGCAAATGCAGGGCCGCCACTCGTTAAACTCATCGCCTTACTTGCACCGCTTATGTCAGACACATCTCAAGAACTCACCCGCCTCAACAAACGCATGGCCGAACTCGGCCTTTGCTCACGCCGCGAGGCCGATGCGTGGATAGATCAAGGCTGGGTGTTGGTCAACGGCCGCCCTGCTGAAATGGGTGTGAAAGTTGGCCCGAACGACCGTGTTGAGGTTGACCCACGCGCCACTGGCCACCAAGACACCCAAGTCACTATTCTTTTGCACAAGCCCATGGGCTATGTAAGCGGCCAAGCCGAAGACGGGCATGAGCCCGCGATCATGTTGATCAACCCGCGCACGCATTGGGCGGGCGACTCGTCCAAACGACGCTTCACCCCCCCACATTTGCGCAGCCTCGCGCCTTCGGGCCGACTTGACATCGACTCCACTGGCTTGTTGGTGTTGACACAGGACGGCCGCGTTGCCCGCCAATTGATTGGCGAAGACTCGGAAATGGAAAAAGAATATTTGGTGCGCGTGACCTACACCGGCCACGAGAATACTGCCGCAGCCAACGCCGCGTCTGCCACGTATGGCGGCAGAGCCAATCAACTCAGCGCCATCGGTGACCACGACCGCGTGACCAACAACGTGCAGGCCGTGTTTCCGAAGGCCCAACTCGAACGCTTACGCCACGGCTTGAGCTTGGACGGCAAACCTCTCAAACGCGCGCAGGTGGAATGGCAAAACCCAGAGCAGCTTCGCTTTGTGCTGACCGAGGGCAAGAAGCGCCAAATTCGGCGCATGTGCGAACAAGTCGGCCTTCAGGTCGTGGGCTTGAAGCGCATCCGCATTGGGCACGTCCAACTGGGGCAACTGCCTGCAGGGCAGTGGCGCTACCTTGGGGCGCATGAGCGCTTCTAAATTCCGCCAATTTCCAACGTTTTTATCCCTCTTGAAATTGAGGTCAACGCCCCACATCTTGGGGCGTTGTTTTTTGTAATTCTGTTTTAAAGACCATGACCAAACAAACCCATTCTTTCCAAGCCGAAGTCTCGCAGCTGCTGAACCTTGTCACGCACTCGCTGTATTCCAACAAAGAAATCTTCTTGCGCGAGTTGGTGTCCAACGCCTCTGACGCCTGCGACAAGCTGCGCTACGAAGGCCTGAACAACGATGCTTTGTTTGAAGGCAACGCCGACCTCGAAGTACGCGTGAGCTTTGACAAAGACGCCCGCACCCTGACCATTACCGACAACGGCATTGGCATGAGCCAAGAAGACGCCATTGCCCACCTGGGCACGATTGCCAAGAGCGGCACACGCGAGTTCATGGGCAAGCTCAGTGGTGACCAAAAGACCGATGCCAAAGACCAAGGCGTATTGATTGGCCAGTTTGGTGTGGGCTTTTACTCGGGCTACATCGTGGCCGACCGCATCACGGTCGAATCACGCCGTGCGGGCCTAAAGGCCAGCGAGGGTGTGCGCTGGAGCAGCACCGGCACAGGCGACTTTGAGGTGGAGACCATCACCCAAGCCGAGCGTGGCACACACATCATTCTGCATTTGCGTGACGATGCCGAGGAATACCTGAGCGCATGGAAGCTCAAGTCGGTCATCAACAAATACTCGGACCACATTTCTTTGCCCATCCGCATGCGCAAAGAAGAATGGAAAGACGGCGAACTGATTGAAGGTGACCCCTCCGGTGGTCGTCAACCCGGCGAAATGGTGCTGACCGACGAGTGGGAAACTGTCAACCAAGCCAATGCGCTCTGGGCACGCCCCAAGAAGGAAGTGACGGACGAGCAACACGCTGAGTTCTACAAACACATCAGCCACGACTTTGAGCCACCTTTGGCTTGGAGCCACAACCGCGTGGAAGGCAGCACCGAATACACGCAGCTGCTGTATATCCCAGGCAAAGCGCCGATGGACTTGTTCAACCGCGAGAAGAAAGCGGGCTTGAAGTTGTATGTGAAGCGCGTGTTCATCATGGACGATGCTGAAGCGCTCATGCCCTCTTACCTGCGCTTCATCAAAGGCGTGGTGGACTCGGCCGATTTGCCACTGAACGTGAGCCGCGAGTTGCTGCAAGAAAGCCGTGACGTCAAAGCCATTCGCGAAGGCAACACACGCCGCGTGTTGGCCGTGCTGGAAGACTTGGCCAAGTACGACAAAGCGCCTGCCGCTGGCGACGATGGCGTGACTGATGTGCTTAGCGACGAAGACAAAGCCAAGCAAGGCAAGTACAGCCAGTTCTACGCCGAGTTTGGCGCTGTGCTCAAAGAAGGCTTGGGTGAAGACTTTGCCAACAAAGACAAACTTGCGAAGTTGTTGCGCTTTGCCAGCACTTCAACGGACAGCGTGAGCGTGTCATTCGCCGACTACAAGGCCCGTATGAAAGAGGGCCAAGAGGCCATCTACTACATCACCGCAGACACATTGGCCGCAGCCAAAAACAGCCCGCAACTGGAGGTGTTCCGCAAAAAGGGCATCGAGGTGTTGTTGATGACCGACCGCGTGGATGAGTGGGCCTTGAACTTTGTGCAAGAGTTTGATGGCACGCCCATGCAGTCTGTCGCCAAAGGTGCGGTGGACTTGGGCTCGTTGCAAGACGAAGCGGAGAAGAAGGCGGCGGAGGAGTCGGCAGAGACGTTCAAGCCTGTGTTGGCCAAGCTCAAAGAAGCCTTGAAAGACAAAGCTGAAGACGTACGCGTGACCACCCGCTTAGTGGACTCACCCGCCTGCTTGGTGGTGAAAGACCATGGCATGTCCATGCAACTGGCACGCATGCTCAAACAAGCGGGTCAGCAAGCACCTGACATGAAGCCTGTCTTGGAGGTGAATGCCGACCACCCCTTGGTGAAAAAGCTCAGCGCCGATGCCAACCCCAACTTCAACGATTTGGCGCACATCTTGTTCGACCAAGCACTGCTGGCTGAAGGTGGTTTGCCTGAAGACCCTGCCGCCTATGTGAAACGGGTGAACGCACTCTTGGTGTAAAACATGGTCCATGACACACATGGACACCCCTCACCCTGCGTCGCTAGACGACTTGAAGGCCAGCACGCAAGTGCTGGCCTTTGACATTTTCGGCACCGTCGTCGATTGGCACGGCAGCATCATGCGCGAAATGCAAGCGCTCTACCCTTTTGTAGACGGCAATGCGTTCGCGCTGGCTTGGCGTGCTGGCTATCAACCTGCGATGGCGCGTGTGCGCTCCGGCGAATTGGGGTGGACGCGCATTGATGAATTGCACCGATTGATTTTGGATAGCTTGCTGCCTGCGTTTGGCTTGACACACTTGAGTGAGGCTGAGCGTGTGCACCTCAACCGCGTGTGGCACCGCTTGGAGGCTTGGCCCGACAGCGTGGCGGGCTTGCAGCGGTTGAAGAAGAAATACACGATTTGCAGTTTGTCCAATGGCAACTTAGGGCTGCTCACCAACATGGCCAAGCGTGCCGGCTTCCCTTGGGATTGCGTGTTGTCAGCCGAAGTTTTTCACGCTTACAAACCTGATCCCGCCACCTACCTCGGCGTGGCTCGGGTGTTTGATTTGCAGCCTCATGAGGTGATGTTGTGTGCAGCGCACCATGACGACCTAGCTGCGGCCCGCGCTTGCGGGTTACGCACGGCATACATTGAACGGCCCTTGGAGTTTGGTGTGTTGCATCCCAAAAATGTGTCGCCTCAAACGGGCAATGATTGGCATGCACACGACATACATGCACTCGCTGATGCCCTGGGTTGTGACGCCTAGTTACACGTAGAGCGCGTCTTCTTGCATGGCTTCGCACTGATCAATAAGCATGTGCACTTGCCCAGCCCAGTAGTCGCTGCTGCCAAACCATGAGAAGTTTTGTACGAACGCGGGGTCGTCTTTGCGTCGCGCCAACCAAGCGCTGTAATGAATCAAGCGTAACGTTCGCAGCGGCTCAATCAAGGCCAGTTCGCTGCGATTCAATTCACGCATTTGTTCATACCCATCCAGCAACATCGAGAGTTGTTGCGTGCGCTGCGCACGATCGCCACTGAGCAACATCCACAAGTCTTGAATGGCGGGGCCCATTCGCGCGTCGTCTAAGTCGACAAAGTGTGGGCCACCATGCGGCAAGTCGGCGGGTGTCCACAAAATATTGCCAGGATGGCAATCACCATGCAGCCTCAGTGACTGAAACGGATGTGCGTCAAAAATCCGTTGTGCAACGGCCAATGCCTCGTTGCAATGGTGGTGCCAACTCGTGCGCTGGTCGAGCGGGATGAACTGCTCCGTCAGCAACCAATCACGCGATGCCTCGCCAAATGTGGCGACGGTTAAGTCGGGTCGTGTCTTGAACTTTTGCTGAGCGCCCACGTTGTGGATGCGCGCAATGAAACGGCCAATCCATTCCAACACGTCCGCATCGTCTAACTCTGGGGTGCGCCCACCACGGCGTGGACTGACACTGAAAGCAAACCCATGGGCATGATGCAATGTTTTGCCATGCAAGACCAACGGCCCTACAACAGGCACCTCTTCAGCCATTAATTCCGCAGCGAAGGCATGCTCTTCCAAAATCTGCGCTTCAGTCCAACGGTCGGGACGATAAAACTTGGCCACCAAGGCTTCGTCATCATCCAACATCACTTGGTAAACACGATTTTCGTAGGAACTCAAGGCCATCAAACGTCCGTCAACAGCCAAGCCTAAATCAGACAGCGCATCCAGCACCACATCGGGTGTGAGCGCGTCATATGGATGTGCGGTTACTTTGTCGTCAAACACCCCAGACCACCTCAACGTGTGCGGCGTTTGCGCGCTTCAGCATGTCAATGAAGGGCGTCGCACGTTGCTTCAATGAAACGTTGTTTGCCCTCGCATCAGACTGCGTTTCGGAATCGTTGCTCGGTTCTGCTTGCGGCTTTTGAGCCGCTGTTTGTTTGGCCTGAGTTGCTGCAATTTCTTCTGCTTGCACAGCATCTTGCAATCGCTGTATAGCTAATGCCATTTCCTCCGCTAAGACGATGCCCTGAGCCGAGGCTTCTTTGCCAATGATCGTCAAAATTTGGCGAGCATGCGGCTCCAACATGAGCAGGTCACTGGTTTCTTTGGATTTAAATTTGTAGAGCATCGTTGCATTGTGCGCCGTTGCGTTGCGTGCTCAGAGTATTTTTTCGAGCGCCACGTGAAAGGCGGTTGAGTTTTCAAACTGCACCCAATGTCCAGCATCCGGAATAACTTGAAAGCTTGAAAGCGAGGACAACACTTCTGGCACGCGATGCAAAGTGTCGCAGTACAAGGCATCTTGCGCGCCCCATATGCCGTGAACTGGACATTGCCAACTCGATTGCACCCTCGCTAACACATCCGTACGCGCAATTCGTCGACGACGCATGCGATCACGGTCGACATTCGCCATTTGCAAATCAATGATCTCATCGGTCACACTCTCCGAATTGAGCAGCATCATGGCATTCAAATTATGACGATGAATGGCGCGACGCTGTGCCTCTGTCATTGAATCGAGCATGCCTCGCATCGGTAACTTTTCAACCATCAAACCCAAACCTGGAACACCAACAAGAACCAATGTCGAGAGCAATTCAGGATGAGTCGCGGCCATTAGACCTGCCGTCATTCCACCGAAAGAGAATCCAACGAGATCAACCATCGTCTGTTGAAACGTCTTCGCCAAGATCTGCGCAACATAGGGTGCCAACGTGTCTGCATCCTGCACAGCACTTGGTAATGATGAATCGCCAAAACCAGGCATATCTAATACCCAGACATCCCGTTTGTGCGAAAGGTAGGAGACATTGTTGACCCAATGTGTCCAACTACCTGATCCGCCATGCAGTAGTACGAGTGGCCGGTTATCAGAGGGACTTGCTCTGCGCCATACATGCCACACAGCCAGCCCCCAAGGCATCGTCATTTCGATGCGGTGGGCTTCGCGAAGAGTGGTTTGAACAATTGACATACGTTCAGACAAAGAAAAACGCCCACTGTTAAGTGGGCGTTTTAAAGTGGTTGCGCGAGTAGGATTTGAACCTACGACCTTTGGGTTATGAGCCCAACGAGCTACCAGGCTGCTCCATCGCGCGTCAAGAGGATTAGTATAACCTATTAAGCGGCTGTATCAGTAGAAACTTCAGAAGTATTTTCTGAACGTTCAACCAATTCAACAAAAGCCATGGGTGCGTTGTCACCAACGCGGAAACCCATTTTCAAGATGCGTGTGTAGCCGCCTGGACGAGCGTTGAAGCGAGGGCCCAACACGTCAAACAACTTGACAACGCTGTCGCGGTCGCGCAGACGGTCAAAAGCCAAACGACGGTTAGCGACTGTAGGCACTTTGGCCAAAGTGATCATGGGTTCAATCACACGGCGCAATTCCTTGGCTTTAGGCAAGGTTGTTTTGATGGCCTCGTGCTCAATGAGCGAGTTCATCATGTTGCGCAACATAGCCAAGCGGTGTGAGCTGGTGCGGTTGAGTTTACGAAGTCCGTGTCCGTGACGCATTTTGAATTTCCTTAAGTTATTTTGCCGGCCGCCGTATCAGGTACGGCCAGGGGACGTGAAGTCAGTGAATATTTTAAATCAGCGACGCTCTAAGCCTGCAGGTGGCCAGCTCTCGAGCTTCATGCCCAGAGTCAAACCACGTGAAGCCAAAACTTCTTTGATTTCGTTGAGAGATTTACGACCCAAGTTAGGCGTCTTCAACAACTCGTTTTCGCTACGTTGGATCAAATCACCAATGTAGTAAATGTTTTCTGCTTTGAGACAATTAGCGGAACGAACGGTTAGTTCGAGTTCGTCAACTGGACGCAACAAAATAGGATCGAAGTTTTGTGTATTGCCCGAACCTGAAGAGGCAGATGTACCTGCCACTTCTTCGTCGCTCAATTGTGCGAACACTTTGAGTTGCTCAACCAAAATCTTTGATGAAGCGCGAACTGCATCTTCTGCAGAAATCGCACCGTTGGTTTCGATTTCCATAACCAAACGATCCAAATCGGTACGTTGTTCAACGCGAGCGTTTTCAACGCTGTAGCTCACACGGCTAACAGGTGAGAACGATGCATCCAATACAATACGACCAATGGACTTGCTTGGCTCTTCGCCATAGCGACGCACAGTGCCGGGCACATAACCACGACCTGTTTCAACTTTGAGTTGGATGTCAATCTTGCCGCCTTGCGACAAGTTAGCAATCACGTGCTCAGGGTTGATGATCTCAACATCGTGCGGTGTTTGGATATCAGCAGCAGTGATGGGGCCTTCGCCGTCTTTGCGCAAGCTCAAAGTGACTTCATCACGGTTGTGCAACTTGAACACAACACCTTTGAGGTTCAACAAGATGTTCACAACATCTTCTTGCACGCCATCAATGGACGAGTACTCGTGAACAACGCCAGCGATGGTGACTTCAGTGACAGCATAGCCAACCATAGAGGACAACAAAACGCGACGCAGTGCGTTGCCCAATGTGTGACCATAACCACGCTCAAACGGCTCCAAGGTGACCTTGGCGCGGTTGTGACCCAGTTGCTCGACGTGGATGTTTTTAGGTTTTAGCAAGTTTGTTTGCATTCAGATTTCCTCTCAATACCCCCGGCTCGTTACACCGGTAAGGCAGGGTGTCTGGACCACGCTGCGCGAGCAGGCAGCGTGGGGTGCGTTAGGTTGAAAACTTCAACCAGAATTAACGCGAAGACAGTTCGACGATCAGCGATGCGTGGATGTCGGCTGCAAATTCATCACGGTCAGGTGACTTCTTGAAAGTGCCTTCAGCTTTTTCAGCATTGACTTCCACCCAAGCAGGCATGCCCACTTGTTTGGCCAGCTCGAGAGCTTCCAAAACACGGCCTTGCTTCTTAGATTTTTCGCGAACAGCGATCACGTCACCGGCTTTGACCAAGTACGAAGGAATGTTCACTTGGTTACCGTTAACAGTAATTGCCTTGTGAGAAACCAATTGACGTGCTTCAGCGCGTGTTGAGCCAAAGCCCATGCGGTACACGACGTTGTCCAAGCGTGACTCAAGGATGAACAACAAGCTAGCGCCTGTGTTACCCTTTTGACGGTCAGCTTGTGCAAAGTAACGGCGGAACTGACGCTCCAAGACACCGTACATGCGCTTGACTTTTTGCTTTTCACGCAACTGCAAACCGAAGTCAGACGTGCGCTGACCTGAGGTGCGACCGTGTTGGCCTGGCTTGGTGTCAAATTTAGACTTGTCTGCAATCGAACGGCGTGCGCTC
>CANBRM010000057.1 GCA_947371915.1 Comamonadaceae bacterium
ACTTCAATGCCTTCGGGCAAGGCGCGTGCGGACACGGTCTTGGTCTTGAGCATGATGTTGTCAAAGCGCTTGGCGTTCATCTTTTGCCAGACCTTGACCAAGTCGCGGTCAGCGCCTTGCATGAGGCCGTCCATCATTTCCACCACGTCCAGGCGTGCGCCCAACGTGCTGTAAACCGTGCCCATTTCCAGGCCAATGATGCCGCCGCCCAAGATGAGCATGCGCTTAGGCACTTCTTTGAGTTCCAAAGCACCTGTACTGTCGACCACGCGTGGGTCATTCGGCATAAAAGGCAAACGCACGGCTTGTGAGCCAGCAGCGATGATGGCCTTCTTGAAGGCGATCACTTTTTTGCTGCCGTTTTGTTCTTGTGCAGTGCCGGTGGTCTCGCTCACTTCAAGGTGGTTTGCACCCACGAATTGGCCCAAGCCGCGCACGGTGGTGACCTTGCGCATCTTGGCCATGGCAGCCAAGCCACCTGTGAGTTTGCCAATGACTTTTTCTTTGTGGCCGCGCAGCTTGTCGATGTTGACAGCGGGTGTACCGAAGTCCACACCCAAGTCAGCCATGTGGGCCACTTCGTCCATCACCGCTGCGACGTGCAGCAAAGCTTTGGATGGAATGCAACCCACGTTCAAACACACGCCGCCCAAGGTGGCGTAGCGCTCGACGATGACCACGTTCAAGCCGAGGTCAGCTGCGCGGAATGCAGCCGAGTACCCGCCGGGGCCACCGCCCAAAACGAGCACATCACACTCGATGTCTGCAGAGCCGCCGAAGGATGAGGCGGTTGGTGCGGGCGCTGATGAAACAGCCGCAGCTGCAGCGGGTGCTGCTGCGGCTGGAGCCGCTGCGGGTGCAGGAGCTGTAGCAGCTGGTGCAGCAGGAGCAGAAGCCGCACCCTGTGCATCCAACACCAACACAACAGAGCCTTGTTTGACCTTGTCGCCGAGCTTGACTTTGAGTTCCTTAACGACGCCAGCGTGTGAGGACGGAATTTCCATCGAGGCCTTGTCGGACTCGACGGTGATGAGCGATTGCTCAGCCTTGACGGTGTCGCCGGGTTTGACCAACAACTCGATCACGGTCACTTCGTCGAAGTCGCCGATGTCTGGAACTTGGATATCAATCATTGCCATATCCAATCCTTAGAGCAACACGCGACGGAAGTCGCTGAGGATTTGACCGAGGAACGCGTTGAAGCGTGCCGCTGCGGCGCCGTCGATGACGCGGTGGTCCCACGTCAAGCTCAGTGGCAACATCAAGCGAGGCTGGAAGGCCTTGCCGTCCCACACCGGTTCCATGGTGCTCTTGCACACACCGAGGATGGCCACTTCGGGCGCGTTGATGATGGGCGTGAAGTACTTGCCACCAATGCCGCCGAGGCTGGAGATGGTGAAAGTCGCGCCGGTCATTTCTGCGGGGCCGAGTTTGCCGTCACGGGCTTTCTTGGCCAGCTCACCCATTTCTTGGCTGATCTGCAAGACGCCTTTTTTGTCGCAATCGCGGATGACCGGGACCATCAAACCATTGGGCGTGTCAGCGGCAAAGCCGATGTGCCAGTAGTTTTTGTAGACGATGGCATCGCCATCCAACGAACTGTTGAACTCTGGGTATTTCTTGAGCGCGGCCACACAAGCCTTGATCAAGAACGCCAGCATCGTGACTTTGACGCCGCTCTTCTCGTTCTCTTTGTTGGTCGAGACGCGGAAGGCTTCGAGGTCGGTGATGTCGGCATCGTCGTGGTTGGTGACGGCCGGAATCATGATGGCGTTGCGCAACAAGTTGGCACCACTGATCTTCTTGATGCGGCCCATTTCTTTGCGCTCGATGGGGCCGAACTTGGCGAAGTCAACCTTCGGCCAAGGGATCAGACCCAAGGCCGCGCCATCACCCCCCGAGGCTGCAGGGGCTTTGGCCGCTTGCGCTTTGGTTTGGGCGGCACCCGACATGACGGCCTTGGTGAAGGTTTGCACGTCGTCTTGCGTGATGCGGCCTTTGGGGCCATTGCCTTTGACTTCGTCCAAAGGCACACCGAGTTCGCGAGCGAACTTGCGTACCGAAGGCGACGCGTGTGGCAGGCCCAAGGTCGATGCGCCAGGTACGTGCGCAGGTGCGGCAACAGCGGCCACTGCAGCCGCAACCGCGGTAGGCGTGGCCACAGCAGCAGGTGCTGAAGCCAAAGCGGCCACAGCAGCGGCGGCAGCTGCCACGGGTGCAGCAGCGGCAGACACTGTGCCTTCCAAAATAGCCAGCAAGTCACCGATGTTGACCGTGTCACCCACTTTGACTTTGAGATCTTTAAGCACGCCCGCGTGTGACGATGGAATTTCCATCGAGGCTTTGTCGGACTCCACCGTGATCAGCGATTGCTCGACTTTCACGCTGTCGCCAGCCTTGACCATCACCTCAATCACGACCACATCTTTGAAGTCGCCAATGTCAGGCACACGAATTTCAATGGGGCCAGATGCGGCGGCTGGGGCAGCTGCCACAGGTGCTGGCGCAGCAGCGGCAGCAACCGGCGCGGCGACCACAGGAGCCGATGCACCAGCAGCCGCAGGCGCTGCGGCGGCACCAGCGGCTTCCACCACCAACACCACGGAGCCTTCTTTGACCTTGTCGCCCAAGTTCACGCGCAGCTCTTTCACCACGCCGGCTGTGCTCGATGGAATTTCCATCGAGGCTTTGTCTGATTCGACGGTGATCAGGGACTGGTCCGCTTTCACGGTGTCGCCCACTTTGACCATCAACTCAATGACGGTCACTTCATCGAAATCCCCGATGTCCGGGACTTTTACTTCTAGCAATGCCATGTTGTGTCTCCCAGATTAAGCGTACAGCGGGTTGATCTTGTCGACTTTGATGCCGTACTTTTTGATGGCTTCAGCCACTTGTGCAACGGGCACGGTGCCTTCTTCGCTGAGGGCTTTGAGCGCGGCCAACACGATGTAGTGGCGGTTGATTTCAAAGTGCTCACGCAGCTTGCTGCGGAAGTCTGATCGACCGAAACCATCGGTGCCCAACACTTTGTAAGTACGGCCTTTGGGGATGAACGGACGAATCTGTTCGGCATAGGCTTTCATGTAGTCGGTCGAGGCGACCACGGGGCCGACGTAAGGGTCCAACTGGGCAGTCACAAACGGCACTTTGGGTGCGTCGGTGGGGTGCAACAAGTTGTAACGCTCAGCGTCTTGGCCGTCGCGTGTGAGTTCGTTGAAGCTTGGGCAGCTCCACACGTTGGCGGCAATGCCCCAGTCTTTGGCCAGCAAATCACGTGCGGCGATGGACTCGCGCAAGATGGTGCCCGAACCCAACAAGTTGACGCGAGGTGACTTCTTGTCGCCCTCACCTTGTTGCAGCAAGTACATGCCTTTGATGATTTGCTCTTCGGTGCCGGCTTTGAGGCCAGGCATGGCGTAGTTTTCGTTCAACAGCGTCAGGTAATAGAAGACGTTGTCTTGCTTCTCGACCATGCGCTTCAAACCGTGGTGCAGGATGACGCCGACTTCGTGTGCGAAGGTGGGGTCATACGACACGCAGTTGGGGATGGTGTTGGCCATGATGTGGCTGTGACCGTCTTCGTGCTGCAAGCCTTCGCCGTTCAAGGTGGTACGGCCCGAGGTGCCGCCCAACAAGAAGCCGCGTGCTTGCATATCGCCAGCCGCCCAGGCCAAGTCGCCAATGCGTTGGAAGCCGAACATCGAGTAGTACACGTAGAACGGCACCATGATGCGGTTGCTGGTGGAGTAGCTGGTGGCAGCGGCAATCCAGCTAGACATACCGCCGGCTTCGTTGATGCCTTCTTGCAAGATTTGACCGGCTTTGTCTTCGCGGTAATACATCACTTGGTCTTTGTCGACCGGGGTGTAGTTTTGACCTGCGGGGTTGTAAATACCAATTTGACGGAACAAACCTTCCATACCAAAGGTACGGGCTTCGTCCACCAAAATTGGCACCACGCGTGGGCCCAAAGCTTGGTCACGCAAGAGCTGCGTGAGGAAGCGCACATAGGCTTGGGTGGTCGAGATTTCACGGCCTTCGGCTGTGGGCTCCATCACCGATTTGAAAATGTCCAACGCGGGCACGGTGAAGCTTTCTTCAGCTTTCGTGCGACGGTGTGGCAAGTAGCCGCCCAAGGCCTTGCGGCGCTCGTGCAGGTAACGCATTTCAGGGGTGTCATCCGCAGGTTTGTAGAACGGCACGTTGGCCAATTCACTGTCAGGCACGGGAATGTTGAAGCGGTCACGCATGTACTTGATGTCTTCATCCGTGAGCTTTTTGGTTTGGTGAACGTTGTTCTTGCCTTCACCCGCTTTGCCCATGCCAAAACCTTTGACGGTCTTGATCAGCAACACCGTGGGTTGGTCTTTGTGCTTCACCGCAGCGTCGTAAGCCGCATACACCTTTTGTGGGTCGTGGCCGCCGCGCTTCAAGTTCCAGATTTCGTCGTCGCTCATGTGGGCGACCATCTCGAGGGTGCGTGGATCGCGACCGAAGAAGTGCTTGCGCACATAAGCGCCGTCGTTGGCTTTGAAGGCTTGGAAGTCGCCGTCCAAGGTTTCCATCATGATCTTGCGCAATGCGCCGTCTTTGTCGCGGGCCAAGAGCTTGTCCCACTCGCTGCCCCACAAGAGCTTGATGACGTTCCAGCCTGAGCCACGGAATTCGCCTTCGAGTTCTTGCACGATCTTGCCGTTGCCGCGCACGGGGCCGTCCAAGCGTTGCAAGTTGCAGTTGACGACAAAGATCAAATTGTCGAGTTTTTCGCGAGCTGCTAAACCGATGGCGCCCAAAGATTCGACTTCGTCCATCTCACCGTCGCCGCAGAACACCCAGACCTTGCGGTTTTCGGTGTTGGCAATGCCGCGTGCGTGCAAGTACTTCAAGAAGCGCGCTTGGTAGATCGCCATCAATGGGCCGAGGCCCATCGACACTGTTGGGAACTGCCAAAACTCAGGCATGAGTTTGGGGTGTGGGTAGCTGGACAAGCCTTTGCCATCCACTTCTTGACGGAAGTTGAGCAACTGCTCTTCGGTCAAGCGGCCTTCCAGGTAAGCGCGGGCATAAACGCCGGGCGACACGTGGCCTTGGATGTACAAGCAATCGCCACCGTGGTTCTCGCTCTCGGCGTGCCAGAAGTGGTTAAAGCCTGCGCCAAACATGTGGGCAAGCGAGGCGAAGGAGCCAATGTGGCCGCCCAAGTCACCACCGTCTTCGGGGTGATGGCGGTTGGCTTTGACCACCATTGCCATCGCGTTCCAGCGCATGTAAGCGCGCAGGCGCTCTTCAATTTCGATGTTGCCAGGACAGTGGGCTTCGTTGTCGGGTTCGATCGTGTTCACGTAGCCGGTGTTGGCAGAGAACGGCATGTCGATGCTGCTCTCACGCGCGTGCTCGAGCAATTGCTCCAACAAAAAGTGAGCGCGCTCAGGGCCCTCGGCATTGATGACGGCGGACAGTGCGTCCATCCATTCACGGGTTTCTTGGGTGTCTGCATCGTTTGTGGCGAATGTGCGCAGATCTGTCGGTTGTGCTGACATGCTTGTCTCCTATATGTGGGCACTAGTTTTGGCTTTTGACTCCGGCATTAAGTTTCTCACATTTTCCTTACGATTTCAAATCGCAGTGCGCCATTTCTTATTATGAAATATCAATAGGGTTTCTACCCAAACCACAACCAACGCCCCGCCTAAACTACGGCCCCATGTCGAAGCCCTCTTATTTCTATGTGTTCAAACCTTTAGCCCAGCGCTGGAGCGCGTGGTGGCGTCAGCAAACGCCCAGCCGTCAAGACCGCTTCGCCTTCATGGCACCGTTGGCTGCGGTGGTTTTGTTCTTGGCCGCCATCACCACCGCCTTTTGGTATTTGAAGTTTGAGGAAATCGACCGCGAACAAGAGACCGTGCGCCGCGATGTGGAGTACGCCCAGCAACGCTTGCGCTTGCGCTTGCTCGACAAACAAGAGCAGCTCTTGCGCATGGCGCGCGAGGTGGCGAACCGTGAAACCAGCGTGTCCGAATTCCCCATAGAAGCGCAGGCGCTGTTGAGCCAGAGCCCCGAAATCACCAGCCTGTCGTGGCTGGATGTGCGCAGTCGGGTGCGTGCCAGCTACGCCAGCGTGGGGGCAGCCATGGTGCATTGGCAGGGCGAGAGCCTCAACAACAGCGCCACCAAAGCCACCTTTGAACTGAGCCGCGACTTGCTGCAACCCGTCTACTCGCAGCCCATCACGTACAAGCACGCGAGTGCCGAAAGCCTGACCCAGCTAGAACTGCAAGTGCCCATCGTCAACCACGGCAAATTTGAAGGCGTGATCTTGGTCGAATACAGCCTAGACGGCTTGCTGCGCTTCGCCGTACCCACAGAGATCAGCAACAAATACGCGGTGTCTTTGCGCGATGCAGACAACAACGTGCTGGCCGGTCAGGCCAACAAAGCGCGCCCCCGCGTGACGGAGGTGCTGCCTTGGCTGCTCAAAACCAACGAATACGAAGTGCCCATCACACCGGTCGGCTACGCCCTGTCTCTGCACGCACAGGCCTACCGCACCTCGCCAGGCCTGATTGGCAATGGCGTGTTCTGGCTGGTCACCGTACTCAGCGCCATGACGGCGTGGATGTTGATTGGCACGTGGCGTCACACCCGGCGCCGCGTGCAAGCCCAGCAGGCGCTGGTGTCCGAAACCAACTTTCGCCGCGCCATGGAGAACTCCATCCTCACCGGCATGCGCGCGATGGACATGAAGGGGCGCATCACGTATGTGAACACCGCGTTTTGCCAAATGACGGGCTGGCGCGAAGAAGACCTCGTCGGCTGCGTGGCCCCCTTCCCTTACTGGCCTGACGACGATGTGGCCACCCTGCAGCAAAAGCTCAACCAAGAGTTGCAAGGCGACACCACCTCGGGGGGGTTTCAAGTGCGCGTCAAGCGCAAAGACGGCTCGGTGTTTGATGCGCGTTTGTATGTGTCGCCCTTGATCGATGCGCGGGGTCAGCAAACCGGCTGGATGACCTCGATGACCGACATCACCGAGCCCAACCGGATTCGAGAACAACTCTCCGCCGCGCACGACCGTTTCACCACCGTGCTGGAGGGCTTGGACGCCTCGGTGTCCGTGGCACCCTTGGGCAGCAAAGAACTGCTGTTCGCCAACAAGCTGTATCGCCAATGGTTTGCCCCCGACACCGTGGGCCATTTGAACTTGGTGGCCGAGGCCGGGCTGTTGCGTCAAATGCAAATCGAAGCAGCCTCTGAAGCGTCTAGCGACGACGCCTTAGACCAAGACGACGGCATGGCCGGCTTCCCCACCGATGGCTTGACCGAGGTGCGCAGCGAAAACGCCGAAATCTTCGTGCCCGAGTTGGGCAAATGGCTGGAAGTGCGCTCGCGCTACCTCAACTGGGTGGACGGCCGCTTGGCGCAAATGGTGATTGCCACCGACATCACCCCGCGGCGCAACGCCGAAGAACAGTCGCAAGTGCAGGCCGAACGGGCCCAAGCTGCCAGCCGCCTGATCACCATGGGCGAGATGGCGTCTAGCGTGGCCCATGAGCTGAACCAGCCGCTGACCGCCATCAACAACTACTGCAGCGGCATGGTCTCGCGCATCAAAGCCAACAACCTGAGCGAAGAAGACTTGCTCAAAGCGCTCGAAAAAACCGCCCACCAAGCGCAGCGCGCGGGGCAAATCATTCAGCGCATTCGCAGCTTTGTGAAGCGCAGCGAACCCAACCGCGCGCCCTCGGACATCGCCACCATGGTCGGCGAAGCCGTTGAATTGGCCGGCATCGAGATGCGTCGGCGACAGGTGCGCCTGACCCAAGTGATGGCCGATCGGCTGCCGCAGGTCAACGTGGACCCCATCTTGATCGAGCAAGTGCTGGTCAATTTGATGAAGAACGCCGCCGAATCCATTGACTTTGCTGAGCGCCCCTTACAACAGCGCGCCGTGGAACTCAAAGTGCTGCCACGCCTCGAAGAAGGCCAGTCTGTCATTGAATTCACCGTCACCGACACGGGGCGCGGCGTGCCCCCTGAAGTCATGGAGCGGGTGTTCGAAGCCTTCTATTCCACCAAGCCCGAGGGCATGGGGATTGGCTTGAATTTGTGCCGCAGCATCGTCGAGTCGCACCAAGGTCGGCTCAAAGCTGAGAACCTCTACAATTCTGAAGTGATAACGGGGTGCCGCTTTTCCTTCTGGATACCAGTCCGTTAAACCGCCAAGGTTGGAGTTATTGATGAGTTTGATTCCCAAAAAAGGTACGGTCTACGTTGTTGATGATGACGAGGCAGTACGCGATTCGTTGCAATGGTTGCTCGAAGGTAAAGATTACCGTGTGCGCTGCTTTGATTCTGCTGAAAGCTTTCTCAGCCGTTACGACGCCCGTGAAGTCGCTTGCTTGATCGTGGACATCCGCATGGGTGGCATGACCGGCTTGGCGCTGCAAGACAAACTGGTTGAACGCAAATCGCCCCTGCCCATCGTGTTCATCACCGGTCATGGCGATGTGCCCATGGCCGTGGACACCATGAAAAAAGGCGCGATGGACTTCATCCAAAAGCCGTTTGACGAAGCCGCTTTGGTCAGTTTGGTCGAACGCATGCTGACCCAGGCCAATGAGTCGTTTGCCGAATCACAACAAGCTGCCAGCCGCGACGCCTTGATGGCCAAGCTCACAGGCCGCGAAGCCCAAGTGCTGGAACGCATCGTGGCAGGCCGTTTGAACAAACAAATCGCCGACGATTTGGGCATCAGCATCAAAACGGTGGAAGCGCACCGCGCCAACATCATGGAGAAGCTCAACGCCAACACCGTGGCCGACTTGCTGAAAACGGCACTCGGACAAAACGCCCCCAAGGCTTAAACAGCACACTTCGCGCCACGAATCTCGGCCGCGATAAGCGCCAAAGCCAACGCCCGTGCCACACGGGCGTTTTCAATTTCTTCCCCCAAATTTGTATACACCATGACCGCACAACTCATCGATGGCAACGCCCTCTCCAAACAACTGCGCGCCCAAGTCGCCGTCGACACCGCCGCACTGAAAGCCCAAGGCCTGACCCCAGGCTTGGCCGTGGTACTCGTGGGCGATAACCCAGCCAGCCAGGTGTATGTGCGCAACAAGGTCAAAGCGTGCGAAGACGCAGGTCTGCACTCGGTGCTCGAAAAATACGAAGCCACCATGACCGAGGCCGATTTGTTGGCTCGGGTGGAAGCGCTCAACAACGACCCCGCCATTCACGGCATCTTGGTGCAACTGCCCTTGCCTGCGCACATCGACGCCACAAAAGTGATCGAAGCCATCAGCCCCGCCAAAGACGTGGACGGTTTTCACATCGCCAGCGCCGGTGCACTGATGACTGGCATGCCCGGTTTCTGGCCTTGCACGCCTTACGGCTGCATGAAGATGTTGGAGAGCATTGGCTACGACCTCAAAGGCAAACACGCGGTGGTGATTGGCCGCAGCAACATCGTGGGCAAGCCCATGGCCCTGATGCTTTTGCAAAAAGACGCCACCGTGACCGTGGCGCACTCGCGCACCCAAAACCTCAAAGCCCTCACCTTGCAGGCCGACGTGATCGTGGCAGCGGTGGGCAAACGCAATGTGTTGACCGCTGACATGGTCAAGCCCGGCGCTGTGGTCTTGGACGTGGGCATGAACCGCAACGAGGAAGGCAAGCTCTGCGGCGACGTGGACTTTGACGGCGTGAAAGAAGTGGCGGGCTACATCACCCCCGTACCCGGCGGCGTGGGCCCGATGACCATCACGATGTTGTTGGTCAACACCTTGGAATCGGCGCAACGGGCCTTATCTGAGAAGCATTGAGTTTTTTGATTTCGCTCTGCCAAACCGAGCGGCCAGCACGTCAGTCATTCTTCCTTGAAAGCTTTGCATGTCATTGAATAACCCGCTTCTCGATTTCTCAAACCACCCCCTGTTTGACGTCATCAAGCCCGAGCACATCGCACCGGCACTTGACCAACTGTTGCCTGCGGCCGATGAGGCATTAGAAAAAGTCACAGCGGCAGACTTTCCCGCCGAGTGGAAAGCCATCGCGGCGGTGCTGGATGTGGCCACCGAAAAACTCAGCCGCGCTTGGGGTGCGGTGAGCCATTTGCATTCGGTGGCCGACACGCCCGAGCTGCGCGCGGCATACACCGAAGCGCTGCCGCGTGTGACTGAGTTCTACACACGGCTGGGCGCTGATGAGCGCTTGTATGCCAAATACAAAGCCATTCACTTGGGCAGCTTGAATGCCGAGCAGCGCCAAGCCCACACCAATGCCATGCGCAACTTTGTGCTGTCTGGCGCTGAACTGCTGGGTGCCGCCAAAGAGCGCTTTGCGCACATTCAAGAGCGCATGGCCGACGTGGGCCAGAAGTTCAGCGAGAACGTGTTGGATGCCACCGACCAATGGTCCTTGCTGGTTACGGCTGACGAATTGGCGGGCGTGCCCGACGACGTGCAACAAGCCACCCGCGCTGCCGCCGAGGCAGACGCCGCGCAACAGAGCGCTCAACCAGCCACCGATGCAACGGCCAACCACAGCCACGCTGCGCCGCTGCACAAGCTCAGCCTCAAAATGCCGTGCTACCTGCCCATCATGCAGTTTGCCCACAGCTCGGCACTGCGTGAAAAGCTGTACCGCGCTTATGGCACACGCGCCTCAGACCAATCTGAAGCGGTGCAGAAAGGCAAAACCGAGCAAGACAACACGCCATGGGTGAAAGAAATCTTGGCCCTGCGCCAAGAAGAAGCGCAGCTCTTGGGCTATGCCAACTACGCCGAGGTGTCGCTGGCCACCAAGATGGCCCAATCGCCTGCTGAGGTGATGGCTTTCTTGCGTGATCTGGCAAAGCGCGCCCGCCCTTACGCCGAAAAAGATGTGGCTGAGATGCGCGCCTTTGCCGCCGAACACCTGAACCTGCAAGACCCACAACCGTGGGACTGGCCGTACATCGGCGAGAAGCTCAAAGAAGCGCGCTACGCTTTCAGCGAGCAAGAGGTCAAGCCGTACTTCACCGCGCCCAAGGTCTTGGCCGGTTTGTTCAAAATTGTGGAAACCTTGTTTGAGGTGAGCATTCGCCGTGACAGCGCGCCCGTGTGGCACCCTGCGGTGGAGTTCTACCGCATTGAACGCCACACAGAAGCAACACGCACAAAGAATTTGTCGCCTGAGTTGGTGGGTCAGTTCTACCTCGACCCGGGTGCACGTGCAGGCAAACGCGGCGGTGCGTGGATGGACGATGTGCGGGCCCGCTGGTTGCGCCCCGACACCGGCACATTGCAAACCCCTGTGGCACAACTCGTGTGCAACTTCTCAGAAGGCGTGGGTGGTAAGCCACCGCTGCTCACGCACGACGACGTGATCACCCTCTTCCACGAATGCGGTCATGGCTTGCACCACATGCTCACGCAAGTCAACGAGCGCGATGTGTCGGGTATCAGCGGCGTGGAGTGGGATGCTGTTGAGCTGCCAAGCCAGTTCATGGAAAACTTCTGTTGGGAGTGGTCTGTGCTGCGCCATATGACCGCGCATGTGGACACCGGTGAGCCCTTGCCCCGCGCCTTGTTCGACAAAATGCTGGCCGCCAAAAACTTCCAAAGCGGCTTGCAAACCTTGCGCCAAATTGAGTTCTCTCTCGTGGACATGCAACTGCACGCTGACGGAGAAAAAGCCCAAGACTTCATGCAAGTGCTGCGCGATGTGCGCGCCGAGGTGGCGGTGCTGCAAAGCCCTGCATGGGGCCGCACACTGCACACCTTCAGCCACATCTTTGCGGGCGGGTATGCCGCGGGCTACTACAGCTACAAATGGGCCGAGGTGCTGAGCGCCGATGCCTATGCGGCGTTTGAAGAAACCGCGGGCGCAGACGGCGAACCCAGCCTTGAAACGGGCCGCCGCTACCGCCAAGAAATTTTGGAAGCCGGTGGCAGCCGCCCTGCGATGGCATCGTTCAAAGCATTCCGTGGCCGCGAACCGAAGCTCGACGCGTTGCTGCGTCACCAAGGCATGGCTTAAGCACCATGCCTGCCGCCGAGCTGTCAGCCCTGCTGATGTTGCTGACGGCAACCAGCTTCACGCCGGGGCCCAATACGACGCTCTCCACCGCACTGGCAGCCAACCGAGGCCTTCGACACGCCTTGCCGTTTGTGGTGTCGGTCCCCGTGGGCTGGGGCTTGATGCTCAGCCTGTGTGCAGCAGGCGTGGGCGCGTTGATCGAAGCGCAGCCCGCGTTGCGAGCCGGCATCCAAGTCGTGGGCGTGGCTTATTTGCTGTGGCTGGCGTTCAAATTGGCGCGGGCAGCGGCACCCTCCAGCGCCCAAGTTGAACGGCTAGACGTCACCTTTCTCCAAGGCGTGATGCTGCAGTTCGTGAACATCAAAGCGTGGATGCTGGCCTTGACCCTCGTCTCCGGCTGGCTCGCCGGTCGCCCAGACTTCTGGCCGCGATTAAGCCTGCTCTTGCCAGCGATGGTTGCTTTTGGCTTTGCCAGCAACTTAACTCACGCCCTCATCGGCTCGCTGTTACGGGCTTGGCTCAACGGCCCAAACCACACGGGTCTGCGCAGGCGTTGGTTCAACCGTGGCATGGCGGCGATCTTGGTGATAACGGCTGCTTGGATGGCCACTTTTTAAACCACCACGCACGAACAAGCCATCTCAATCGGCGTGTTCACCAAGAAATCGATTCGCCTTTGTAGTCCACAAAATGCGCAGCCGCTTGTGCCGGCAACGCATCCAAAGCACCCAGCAAACCTGCCACCGATTGCGCGGGCGTGAGGCAATCTTTCGCTGGCACAAAGGGGGCTGACAAGCCAGACGCCACGGTGCCCGGCTGCATGGCAGCCACCACGAGTTGGGGGCGTTTACGCGCTGCCTCAATGGCGGCCGTTTGCAGCACCATGTTCAACGCAGCTTTGGCGGCGCGGTAGCCATACCAACCACCCTTGTGGTTGTCGCTGATGCTGCCCACACGCGCTGAGAGCTTGGCGTAAATGCTGCGTTGCTCGGTGGCCAACAGGGGCACAAAGTGTTTGAGCAACAGCGCGGGGCCAATGGTGTTGACTTCAAACGCACGGGCCAGTTGTGTGGCGTTGAGTGCGCCTAGGTGCTTCTCTGGCCCCTGCCCGTCAATCGTGAGCGCGCCTGTAGCGTCGATGATGAGGTGAAACGGCCCATGCGCTTGAGCCACGAGCGCAGCCGCTGCAGCCGCCATGCTGGCTTCGTCTTCTAAGCGAAACGCGGGTTGTGAGATGCGCGACAAACCCACCACGTGCGCGCAGGCTGCATCGACCTGCAAAGCCTCCACAAATGCCGCACCGAGTGCACCCGTGGCACCCAGCACCAAGGCGCGATAAGACGGCCCTAAGCTTTTCAAAACATCAGCGTCTTCACGCCGGTCGATGTGCCCAGCAAACACACTTGCG
>CANBRM010000058.1 GCA_947371915.1 Comamonadaceae bacterium
GCAAGACGATGTGGGCCCCAGCCCACTGCAAGCCAAGCTGGCCGAGATCGACCCCGACAAACTCAGTCCACGCGATGCGTTGGACGCCCTGTATCAACTGAAGAAACTTTTATGACCTACTGCGTCGGCATCAAACTCAAAGCGGGCCTTGTGTTCTTGTCTGACTCGCGCACCAACGCGGGCCTCGACCAAATCAGCACCTTCCGCAAAATGATCGTGTACGAGAAGCCGGGTGACCGCTTCATGGTGTTGTTGTCGGCAGGCAATTTGTCCATCTCACAATCGGTGCGTGAAATTTTGCAAGTCGAGCAACTCAAAGACGCCCCCGAGAGCGAACCCATCACTATTTGGAACGCCAAGAGCATGTTTGATGCGGTGCGCGTCTTGGGTGCGGCCATTCGCCGTGTGCACGAGCGCGATGCGGCGGCCCTCAAAGCCTCGGGCGTGGACTTCAATGTGTCGCTCATCTTTGGCGGACAAATTGCAGGCGAAGGCATGCGTTTGTTCCAGGTGTATTCACCCGGCAACTTCATCGAAGCCACGGCTGAAACGCCCTACTTCCAAATTGGCGAATCCAAATACGGCAAGCCTGTTTTGGACCGCGTGTTGCAACCCGACACACCCTTGAACGAAGCAGCCAAATGCGCGCTGGTGTCGATGGACTCCACCCTCAAGTCCAACCTGTCGGTCGGCTTGCCGCTAGACATGGTGGTCTACGAGGCCGACAAGTTTGAGAGCGACAAAGTGGTGTGCATCGACGAAAACAATCCGTACTTTCAGATGATGCACAACACCTGGGGAGAAAAACTGCGCGAGGTGTTTGATGGCATTGACGACCCCGTTTGGGACGGAAAAGCCACAGCCACACCGTTGCTACAGCCCGCGGCGCGCGCGCCCGCCCTCAAGAAAATCATGACGCCGGATGAAAAGCTGATCTGATGCCGACCACTGCGCGCCTCATCTTTTCGCACGGCAACAGCTTTCCCGCCAGCACTTACCGCGTGCTCTTTGACAGCCTGCGCCAGCGCGGCTTCAAGGTCGATGCCGTCGAAAAGTATGGCCACGACCCCAAGTACCCGGTGACCAACAACTGGCCCAACTTGGTCGAACAGTTGGCTGACTTTGCGCGCAAAAAGCAGGGCTCGGGTGAACCCGCATTTTTGGTGGGTCACTCACTGGGTGGCATCCTGAGCCTGATGTGCGCGGCGCGTCATCCTGAGCTCGCACGCGGCGTGGTGTTGATCGACTCGCCCGTGCTGGGCGGCTGGCGCGCCACCACGCTGGGCTTAGCCAAACGCACCTCACTGGTGGGGGCCCTGTCGCCCGGACGCATCAGCCAAAAGCGACGCAACCACTGGCCCGATGCGCAAGCAGCATTCGACAGCTTCCAGAACAAAAAAGCCTTTACCCGATGGGACCCGCAAGTCTTGCGTGACTACATTGACTACGGCACACACGACGAAGGCGGCCAACGGGTCTTGAGCTTTGACCGCGAAGTCGAAACCGCGATCTACAACAGCCTGCCCCACAAACTCGACAGCCTGCTCAAACGCCACCCGCTCAAGTGCCCCGTGTCCTTCATTGGTGGCACACACTCAAAGGAAATGCGCCAAGCTGGGACCGAGCTGACGCAGCAAGTGGTCAAGGGCCGCGTCATGATGCTCGACGGCTCCCACCTCGTGCCCATGGAAAAGCCCCTCGCCACTGCCGCGGCCATCGAAGCCTCGCTGCGTAACTTCGGGGCTTGAAGGACTCAGTCGCTGACGAGGGTCAGGCCGCCCAGGTCACCCAGCCCATGGTGTGGGTGACCAACACCAGCAGGCCGAACACGATGCGGTACCAAGCAAACGGCACAAAGCTGTGGCTGGCGATGTAGCGCAACAACCAACGCACACAAATCCAAGCGCTGAGAAACGAGAACACCAGGCCTACGGCAAACACGGGAGCATCGGCCACGCTCAACAACGCACGTTCTTTGTAGAGGCTGTAAGCGCCAGCGCCGATCAGCGTTGGAATCGCCAAGTAGAACGAAAAATCGGTCGCCGCCTTGCGCGACAAACCCAGCAACATGCCACCAATGATGGTCGCGCCGCTGCGGCTGGTGCCCGGAATCATGGCCAAACACTGCACCAAACCCACTTTCAAAGCATCTAGCGGCGACATGCTTTCGACATTCACGATGCGCGCGTTGTCGTTGGGGTGAACGTCTTCGCCCTCAGGCTTGGCGCGGCCCCAGCCCTCGGCCCACAGAATGATGAAGCCGCCGATGATGAAGGTACTCGCCACCACCGTCGGTGTGAACAAATGCGCCTTGATGAACTTGCCAAACAACAAGCCCAACACCACGGCGGGCAGGAACGCAATCAACACATTCAAAGCGAAACGACGCGCAGCTTTTTGCTTAGGCAAGGCCACCACGGTGCCCGCCAACTTTTGCCAATACACAATGATCACGGCAAAGATCGCGCCGGTTTGAATGGCAATGTCAAACACCTTGGCTTTGTCGTCGTCCATGCCCAACAAGGCACCCGCCAAGATCAAATGGCCTGTGGATGAGATGGGCAAAAACTCGGTCAAACCTTCCACGATGCCCATCACGGCGGCTTTGAGCAACAAAACGATATCCATACAACTCCTTCAAGGCTTTGAATTATCTCCTTAGACACCGAGCGGGAAGTTTGGTCAGCCACGCGCCGCCATTTCCCACTGTCGTGGCCATGTCGTGTGAAAGTCAGCCTGCTGACGTGTTCAACTCTTAGGTAAATCACTAAATTACGGCCCTCGGCAAACAGGAACTTCACATGTTGATTCAAAAACTCAGACTCCAACGCGGTTGGTCACAACAGCAATTGGCAGACCTCAGCGGTCTGAGCGTGCGCACCATCCAACGCCTTGAACAAGGGCAAGTGGCGAGCACTGAATCCTTGAAGTCTCTGGCTGCCGTCTTTGAAATTGATTTCTCAACGCTTCAGGAGCCCGACATGCACACATTGACCGCAACAGCCACCCCATCCGGATTTAACGCAGACGAAGCCTTGGTGTTTGCCCAAGTCCGCAAACTGAAAGGTTTTTACCTGCACTTGGCTCAATACGGTTTGACCCTTGCCCTCTTATTGGCCATCAACCTATGGAAGCACCCCCAATACCTTTGGGTGCGTTGGGTTGCGCTGGGCTGGGGAATTGGCGTGTTATTTCATGGCTTGCGTGTGTTTCAAAGCTTCAGCCCCTTTGGAGCGGCATGGGAAAAAAGGGAAATCGAAAAACGCTTGGGGCGAAAAATCTAAAGCAACGCGCAAAAGTTTGAGGCAAGGTCATCAAAATATTGCTTAATTCTTTCAAATGGGAAATTTTCCCATTTATACTGGCGGCATGGATGATTTATCAAACGCCTCTGCTCAAGAAAGCCTATTACCCGAAGCGCTGGCCATCGTGCAGCCCTTGGTCACTTGGCTGATTCGCTCGGGGGTGGGACACAGTGAATTTGCAGCAGCGCTAAAGCCTGTCTTTTTGGCGCAAGCGCAAGAAGAACTCGCACAACAAAATCAAAAGCCAACAGACTCAGCTGTGAGCTTGCTCTCTGGCCTGCACCGCAAAGACGTGCGCGCCTACCGCGAATCAGCGCCACAAACCATGGCACAAGTGCAAGCCGATGGTTCCGCGTGGGGCAAGCCCAGTGCCGCTAACCAAGTCGCCACGCGCTGGCTCAGTCTTGAAGGCGCGTCAGACACCTTGCCCATCCATGGTGTCAAAGACTCTTTTGAATCCTTGGCGCGCGCTGTGTCCAAAGACATCCATCCCCGTACGGTTCTGCAAGAGCTGGTGCGTTTGAATTTAGTGCGCGAAGGAAACGGCTTGGTGCATTTGCTGCGCAAGGCATTTGTGCCAGATCCGCAGCACAAAGAAGCACGCGAGTTGTTTGCAGGATCGGTGGCTGACCACTTGCAAGCGGGCGTGCACAACCTATGTGCGACGACGACAGACACCCAACAGCCTCGCAAGTTTTTAGAGCAAAGCGTGTTTGCGGATGGGCTTAGCCCCGAGTCTGTGCAACAGCTCAACCTCTTAGCCAACGATCTATGGACTGAGGTGCTTCACCGCATGGTCGAAGCTGCCACACCGCTGTGCGAACAAGACGCCGAACACCCAAATCCCCAGCGTTTTCGATTGGGGCTGTTCAGCTTTGCGGCACCCGAAGTCAAAAACACACCTCAAGAGCCACAACCATGAACACGTTGATCTGCAACTTATTCCAAGGCATGGCACGCTCACGGGTGAGGCCATGGCGAATCTCAGCCCTTGCACTATCCGCGCTTTTGGTCGCTTGCGGTGGCGGGGGTGGCACCTTACTCAGTGGTGGTGTGGGCAGCGGAGGCTCGGGTGTGGCTGAGGGCTCGGTCAGTGGCTTTGGCAGCGTCATCGTGGCGGGTGTGGAGTACGACGACACCAACGCCACTGTCGTGGTTGAAGATGCGCAGGGTCAAAGTAACAACACCCCCGAAGTGAAATTGGGCCAACGCGTACGCATTCAACACAGCAACACGGGCGTGGCAGACACCATCCAACTTCTGCCGCAGCTACGTGGCACCGCCAGTGGTGCTCAAGACAGCCAAGGTGTTTTTCGTCTCCTGGGGCAAACCGTGCAAACCATTGCTCTGAGCGACGCACAAAAGTCAGCGACGGTGATGGATGGTTTGAGTGCGGTGGCCGCTGGCGACGAGATCGAAGTGCATGGCAATTGGGTGTTCGACAGCACACGCAACCACGCGATATTGATCGCCACACGCATCGAAAAACTCGCCGTGGCCGCTGACCCTGTGATGGTCAGTGCTGTGGTTCGTGCACGCAGCGGCAATGTGCTCACCCTTGACGACGCACAAGGCCAAACGCTTCAAGCAGCCAATCTGCCCGCCAATCTAAGTGCGCAAAGTTTGATCACCGCATGGGTGCCGCGAAACGCATTGAGCACCAGCCCATGGGCTGCTGTGCGCCTGGTCGATTCCAGCCCCAGCTTGAGTGACAACCAACATTTGGTCTTGAACACACAGGTGAGCGAACGCGATGTGGCGCAAGGTGAAATTCGTGTGCAGGGCATGTTGGTCAAACTGGCCAACGACACCAACAGCCCGCCCCCCGCCGTGGGCGCCATCGTGCAAATGGAAATTGTGCGGGAGGGCAACACCTTCAAAGCCATCACCGTCACCCAACGTCAATCGAGCGCTGACTTCGGCGGCACGGTTGAACTCAAAGGCAGCATCTTGTGGCCCGCCAACCCTGCACAACTCAGCCTGCGCGGCAACATCGTGAATGTGTCCAACAACACACTCGGATCCAGTTGTGCGGGCTTGCGCACCAACGACAGCGTTTACCTTGAGATCAAAGCACAAGCTGTGGCCCCCAACCAACCGCTGCGCGCCACGAGTGTGAGCTGTAGCCTGCAAATTCCGAGCAACAGCGTGATGGAGGCCTCTGGCACTTTGACCCAGCTCAGCACGCTCAACAAAACCATGCAAGTTCGCACGCAAAACGGCACGCTGAATTTGGTCTGGAATGGGGCCACTTTATTACCCCCCAATCTCAACACCCTGCTGAACCACAGCCTTGAAGTCGAGTACCAAGCCGTGAATGGTGAAAACCGTTTGCGCAAAGTCAAACCCGATTGATTCCTATTTTCACACCCGGAGGTTCTATGAAAAAACTCGCTCATCCATCTCAAGCACGCCAAACGGCGTTGAAAGCAGCCGCGTCGGCGTTACTCGTCACGCTGCTGCTGCAAGGCTGCGGGGGCGGTGGAGGCTCAGTCGCCAACAACAGCACTGGCTCTCAACTAGCAAGCGGCGTGGTGACGGGCTTTGGCTCAGTGTTTGTGGATGGCGTAGAAATTGAAGACGCCAAAGCCAGCGTCATCACCGAAAACGCAAATGGCAGCACCAGCAACAGCGTGCTGCAAATGGGGCAAAGCGTGCGCGTCGACCACGACGGCAAGGGCACAGCGAGCAAAGTGACTGTCGACGCCGCCGTCATCGGCGCGGTCAGCAGCATCGACACCACCGCACAGACCCTGACCGTGGCAGCGCAAAAAGTTCGCATCAACAACGATGTGAGCACAGGCCCCATCACCGTCTGGGCGGGCGGCTATACCAGTTTGAGCGATGTGCTCACCACCGATTTGGTGGAGGTGCATGGCAGTCCAGTGTTCGACAGTGCAACGTCTTCGTACCAATTGGTCGCCACGCGGATTCAAAAAATGAGTGCGATTTCCAGCCTCAAAGTGAACGGCAAAATCACTAACATCGACACCACGGCCAAGACGTTCAGCCTCAACGGTTTGACCGTGTCTTATGCCGCGGCTACCCAGCGCCCTAGCGGTGCCACGTTGGCCAATGATTTGCTCGTCACTGCGTTTGGCCCCACGTCGGCGCTCAGTGGCACCACCTTGACGGCCAACAACCTCAAAGTCAACCGTCTACAAAACAGCACCGCCACAGACACCACCGCCCAAATCGGCGGGCAAGTGAGCCGGTACGACAGCACCAACAACACCTTTGAGGTGCAAGGCGTCAAAGTGGCCGTCGGCAGCGCCACCATCACGCCAGCGGGTGCGCGCGTATCCAACAGTGCTTACGTCAAGGTCAGCGGCACCGTCGGTAGCGACGGCAGCTTGACGGCTACAGCCATTCAAGTGCGCGAGCAAAGCACCAACAACGATTTGGCGAAAGTCAAACTGATGGGTGTGATCAGCGACTTTGTAGATAACGCCAGCTTTGTGGTGCGTGGCGTGCCTGTAGATGCCAGTGGCATCAACGCATCCACGGCTTGCCCTGGCGTGACATTGGCCAACGATGTGCCCGTTCAAATCACCGCCACACAACAAAGCAACACGCCCGTTGTTTTGGCCACCAACATGAACTGCCAAACTCCACCGAACTTGGTGATTCGCCCTGCGGATGGCGTGGTGTCCAGTGTCAACACCACAACCAAAACATTCACCCTGACAGCGCCAGGCAACGCAGTGGTCAACACTGTGCTTTGGAGTGACACCACCACCTTTGTCGGCTTAACAAGCGCGTCTTTGAGCACCCTGCTCAGCACCCAATCCGTGCGGGTAGAAGGCTATGTGAGCAACGGCAACTTGGTGGCCCGCGTGGTCAGCTTGAACGGCGGCAACGATGGCTTGGATGACGACCGCTTCCAACACAAAGCACCTGGAGACAGTGCCAGCGGGGAATGGACGCGCTACCGCAGCAACCACGGCCACCATTAAAGCGGCGGCCTCTTAAAACAGCGTACAGCTTCACAGCTGTGCGCTGTTTTTTTGAGTCAAAGAACCACCCCAAGCACCCCCTAAAATCTGCGAATGACGAAACCCGCCCCCACTGCGACAGAACAAGACCACAAGCCCAGCAACTTTTTGCGCCAAATCACCGAAAACGATTTGGCCCAAGGCACATACGCCAGCCGCCGCTGGGCAGGTAGCCCCGGCGACGCCGCACACCACGCCGCGGGCGAGCCCGACCCCGCCAAGATCCGTACCCGCTTTCCGCCCGAGCCGAACGGCTACTTGCACGTGGGCCATGCCAAAAGCATCTGCATCAACTTCGGGCTGGCCAAAGAATATGGCGGCGTGTGCCACCTGCGCTTTGACGACACCAACCCCGAAAAAGAAGACACCGAATACGTCAATAGCATCATCGACGCCGTGAAGTGGCTGGGTTTTGATTGGGCACAAATCGGTCAAGCCGCTGGCTCTGCCGCGCCCTACCAAGCCAGCGACTACTTCGACTTCATGTACCGCGCCGCCGAGTTTCTGATTGAAGCCGGACACGCCTATGTGGACGAACAAAGTGCTGAAGACATGCGCGCCAACCGCGGCGACTTTGGCAAGCCCGGCGTGGACAGCCCTTTCCGCACCCGCACCGTCGCTGAAAACTTGACGCGCTTTCGCGAAATGCATGACGGCAAGCTTGATGACGGCGCTGCCGTTCTGAGAGCCAAGATCGACATGGCATCGCCCAACATCAACCTGCGCGACCCGGCCATCTACCGCATCCGCCGCGCGACGCATCACCATACGGGGGACACCTGGTGTATTTACCCGATGTACACCTTTGCCCACCCCATCGAAGACGCGCTGGAGCAAATCACCCACAGCATTTGTACGCTGGAGTTTGAAGACCAGCGCCCGTTTTACGACTGGCTGATGGCGCGTTTGTCTGAGTCGACAACCCGTTCCGATGGCCAGGTGGTAGCCGGTTTGCTCGCTGCACCTGCGCCTAAGCAATACGAGTTCTCGCGCCTCAACCTCACTTACGTCATCACCAGCAAACGCAAACTGGCGCAACTGGTGAACGAAAACAAAGTCAGCGGTTGGGATGACCCCCGCATGCCCACCATCGTGGGCCTGCGTCGCCGTGGCTACACGCCTACAAGCTTGCGCCTGTTTGCAGACCGGATCGGCGTGACCAAGAGCGACAGCTGGATTGACTATTCCACGCTCGAAGGCTGCCTGCGCGAAGACTTAGAAAACACTGCACACCGTGCCATGGCCGTGCTCGACCCCGTCAAACTCGTGCTCACCAACTGGGACGAGGTGATGGGTGCGGGCCACTTAGAGCCTTGCACACAACCTGCGCTGCCCCACGCCGACGATGGCACTGAAATACCCACACGCCATTTCAAAATTGGCAAAGAAGTGTGGATTGAGCGCGACGACTTTATGGAAGTGGCCCCAAAAGGCTACAAACGCCTCTACCCTGGCAACAAAGTGCGCCTTAAAGGCGGCTACGTCATCGAGTGCACAGGCTGCACCAAAGACGCGGCTGGCAACATCACCGAGGTGCTTGCCACCGTCATCCCCGACACCAAGAGCGGCACACCCGGCAGCGCTACCGTCAAGGCCAGCGCCGCCATCACTTGGGTGGGCGTGAACGACGGCTTGCAGGCTGAAGTGCGCATGTATGACCGCTTGTTCACCGACGCACAACCCGATGCAGGCGGCAAAGACTTCCTTGCCGCCCTCAACCCCGACAGCCTGAAAGTCGTGACTGCGTATGTAGAGCCCTCATTGGCCCACGTCTCCGCCAGCGCGCACTTTCAGTTTGAACGCCACGGCTACTTTGTGACCGACCGCGGGGACCATGGAGATGGCAAGTTGGTGTTCAACAAGATCACGGGACTGAAAGACACTTGGGCTAAATAAAGGCTTGGCATGAACATCACTAGCCTTTCTGAACTGCGAAAGCTTTACGGCCCTGCCACTGAGCGCTCAGTCAAGAAAGAAATCCCCGCACTGGATGCGCATGCGATTCAGTTCATTGGCTTGTCACCCTTTGTCGTCTTAGCGAGCGGCGGGGTTCAAGGCGATATGGATGCATCACCTCGCGGTGGGGATGCTGGCTTCGTCAAAGTGTTGGATGCACACACGCTCTTAATTCCGGACGCACCAGGCAACAACCGGCTGGACACCTTAGAAAACATCGTCACCACAGGCCAAGTTGGTTTGCTGTTCATGGTGCCCGGATTTGATGAAACGCTGCGCATCAATGGCCGTGCTGTGTTGTCAACGACACCTGAAGACTTGAACCTCTGCAAAGATGCCCGTCGCACCCCTGTGTTGGCCATTCGCGTGACTGTGGCATCGGTCTACCTGCATTGCGCGAAAGCGCTAATGCGCTCAAAGTTGTGGGATGCATCTTTGCACAATGCACGCACTCAAATGCCCACCATGGGCGAGATGATGCGCGACCAGATCCGCGCATCCAAAGGCGAAGAAATCGAAACGGAAACGCAGGAACAAATGTTGGCCCGCTATCAACAGTCTCTGTAACGCATCAAGTTGTTCCTAGCCAAAAATCAAAGGCTCGTTAAACTATTCACATGCGCCCATCCCAAGCCCTCAGCCAACACCGCGAAGCCGTCTGCCTTGCTGCAGCACGCTTCCGCGTGGCAAATCCACGGGTATTTGGATCAGCCTTGCACGGTGATGATGCCGAAGGCAGTGACCTCGATTTACTGGTCGATCCGTTGCCGGGCACCACTTTGTTTGACTTAGGCGGTTTGCAAGACGAGCTACAAGCACTTTTAGGCGTGTCTGTCGATGTACTCACGCCCAAAGACCTTCCCGCAAAGTTTCGGGACACCGTGGTTCACGAAGCTCGCCCCGTATGACGACCACCCGCCTGCCTGATTATTTAGATCACATGCGGCAGGCGATTGCTGATGCCCAGTCGTTCACCGAAGGCATGGCACAGCAAGATTTCAAACTCGACAAACGCACACAGCAGGCCGTGGTAATGAGCTTGATTGTTTTAGGCGAGGCCGCCACCAAAATCATGGATCAACATCCAGAGTTTGCTAGCCAGCACGCTGAAATTCCTTGGCGCAATATGCGTGGCATGCGCAACCGCATTGCACACGGTTATTTCGATATCGACCTTGATGTGGTTTGGGACACGCTGCACTCAGCACTTCCCACTTTAAAAACGCAGCTCGACGCGCTGCCTACAGTTTAATTTTTTACGCTAACCGCGCACACGACTCGCAAGCGGCTACTGCAAATCACATCCACGCAACGCGTGCTTGAATTTGCAGCAGCAGAGGGTTTCGTTAATCCGGCACCTTCAACACCTGCCCAGGAACAATAGCGTCCGGTGAGGTCAGCACGCGGGGGTTGGCTTCAAACAAGCGCGGGAACTGGCTGGGGTCGCCATAGACGCGATTGGCGATTTGACCCAGCGTGTCGCCGGATCGCACTTCATACACATTGCCCGAGGCGTCACGCTCTGTGCTCACCGCATTGCCCGACTCTGCGGGGCGATTCTGTGCGGGTGCGGCTGGGGCATTTCGCAAGCTGGCTTGCTGTGTCCGCTCCGAGCGCTTGGCTTCAGGCCTGACGGGCTTGGTCGCCCTTGGCTGATCGGCCCCAGCGCTTTGCAAATTAAAGGCGCCACCGCCTGATGCGTTGCCTGCCCCATTGCCGCCCCCGGGGGACATCCCAATTCGGCCACCGTTTTGCATCATTTGATCTAAGACGTTGAATTTGCCGTACCAATAGCCGCCAAACCCCGTCGTCATCATGCAAAAAATCATCGCCACACCGAGGTAAATGGGGGTGCTGCTCATCCCACCACCTGAGGCTGAACCACCTGAGCCTGCTGGAGCCTCCATGATTTGGCCGTCTTTGATCACAAATTGCTGAAGTGGTTGCATGATGGTCCGCCTTTAAAAAAGAATACTTAAATATTAATAATTATTAGGCGTACATCCATATTAAATTTTGTTAACGCTTACCCGTACACGATAGATCGCGTCTACCCAAGCGCAGCGCAACCGCGGTGCCGTACCCGGTTAAACAAAGCCATCAAGCGCGCCGTGCTGTATTTAAAGTTGTTCGTCTAGACTGTGAATTACCCTGTGCATAACCCTATGCACATCAGCGCAAACCCTTATGCCATGGGGGCTGGAACGAGATGCCCTCAAAACAGGCAGTGCGACACCTCAAGTTGGATCAACCCGATCGTTCAAGTTATACGCACAGACTGTGAATGACTCTGTGGGAAACTCCGTGGATAGTGCGGCAAAGCCTTACGGGCATTGGCCTCCAACACGATGCATAAAAATTAAGCATTCTCAAAAAATCGCATTTGAGGTGATTAAGCGTGATGAAAATATGGGTTTCATTCACGAAAAAAAGAAGGTCAAACACGTTTTGACGGGCTAATTTGTGCTTACGTTTGGCCCAAAATTAGTTGTTCCTCAGCAATGTGAATGACCCTGTGCATAACCCTAGGGATATCCTCGCAAACCCTTACCCAGCTTGGGCTGGCAGAGCGTGCTTCTTTTATAGGCAGTTTGTGACAAGCTGACGTCAAACCGCACTAAAAGTTGCACTAGTTTTATTTTTTCTCAACAGGATTAGCGGTCAGCAAATTAGCGGGGTAGGCACGCATGAACTCGCGGGCTTTTTCTGGACGGGCGCTGAGCCAAGTCGCATAAGCGCCCTCACCCAAAATGGCGGGCATGCGTTTTTCGTTGCCGTTTTGTTGGTAGCGGTGCAGCAAGGCATGGCTGTTGGCGTTGACGGTCAACAGCGTGAAACTGATGATCTCCACACCCTCTTTTTCCCAGCGCTCCCACAGGCCCGCCACGCCCATGGGCTTGCCGTCGACGCGAGAGATGCGCGTAGGCACCGCCTTGCCGCTACGCCAATCGTCTTCAAAAAAGGCCATGACGGGCACGATGCAGCGCTGGCCGTTGAGCCACGTCTCGCGAAAGTTGTTCGACGTGGTGACCGTCTCCGAGCGCGCGTTGATCAGTTTGGTCGAGCGCAGTTTGGCGTCGGAGGCTGATTTCACCCACGGTGGCACCAAGCCAAATTGGCCATAGCCCAACTCACGCATGGGCGACTGTGAGGCATCCATATCGGTTGGTGCTGCCACGAGCGCGGGTTCTAGGGCTGCATCTGGTGCGATGGTGGGCACGCAAGTAACAGAAGGCGATGTTGCCACCGCATTGCGAATAAACACCCCCGCTTTGCGCGGCCACACATCGCGCTCAAAGGCTTGGTTTGGGGCAGCCACATCAAAGGCATCGGGGTACAGAGCGGCGTTGAGCACGCTTTCAAAATGAGCAGTCATGCGAGCGATGCTAGCTGAGTGCCTGCTACGCTCTAGGCTTGATTGTTGAGACCCCATGCTGATTCGATTTAACAAACCCTACGGCGTGCTGAGCCAGTTCACCCCAGAAGGCCGCTGGCAAGGCCTGAGTGACTTCATCCAACTGCCCGGCGTCTACGTAGCGGGCCGTTTGGACGCCGACAGCGAAGGCCTGTTGCTCCTCACCGACGACGGCCAACTGCAAGCCCGCATTGCCGACCCGCGCTTCAAAATGGAAAAAACCTACCTCGCCCAAGTCGAAGGCGTGGTGAGCGACGACGCCTTGCACGCCCTGCAACGTGGCGTGCTGCTCAACGACGGCCCCAGCCTGCCCGCCCGCGCACGCGCTGTCGACGCGCCCGCAGACCTGTGGCCACGCACACCGCCCATTCGCGAGCGTCAAAACAAACCCACCTCGTGGCTAGAGCTGACCATCCGCGAAGGCCGCAACCGCCAAGTGCGCCGCATGACGGCGGCTGTGGGCTTGCCCACGCTGCGCTTGATTCGCACCGCCATCGGCCCCTACAGCGTGATGGACCTGCCGCTGGCAACTTGGCAAGAGACTGAATTAC
>CANBRM010000059.1 GCA_947371915.1 Comamonadaceae bacterium
GCGGCGACTGGTACTTGCGCAACACCGTCACAGTGAGCGGCCAGACCTACCAGGTGTATGACCACAAAACCTCGGCCGTGCAGTTGCTGGCCGACACCGACATCACGCGCAACATCTCGGCGCGCACGCAACCTATGCCGATTGAACTGTCAGCCATTGCGGCGGGTTCTGGTGGGTTTGTGATCAACGGGCAAGTGCACACTGATTTTTGGATGCCCTCGAGTGGCCTGAGTGTCAGCAATGCGGGCGATGTGAACGGCGACGGTTTGGCCGACGTGATTGTGGGTGAACCATATGGATCTGCTAATTCGGCCCCATCGACCAATAAAGGTCGCAGCTACGTGGTGTTTGGCAAGAGCGCGGGTGAAGCCATCAACCTGTCTGCCGTCGCTGGCGGCACAGGTGGATTCATCATCGGCCAAGATGGTGACTATGCAACCGGATTTGCGGTCAGCTCAGCAGGTGATGTGAACGGTGACGGACTGGCTGACTTGATTGTGGACTCTACGGCCGCCGGTAGTGCTCAAGGTACGTATTCAGGTCAAGGCTTTGTTGTTTATGGCAAGACAACAGGCAATGCCGTCAGCTTGTCTTCAGTTGCTGCTGGTTCCGGCGGATTTGTGATCAAAGGTGAGGCTTACGGCAATTGGAGTGCAGCAAGCGTCAGTGCCGCAGGCGATGTCAACGGCGATGGCTTTGCTGACTTGATTGTGGGCGCACCCGGTATGGATAGTTATGGGCAGGAAAGTGGCCGCAGTTATGTGGTGTTTGGTCAAAGTGTGGGTGCCACCATCAATTTGTCTGCGGTTGCAACGGGGGTGGGTGGATTTGTCATCAATGCCCAGGGGGGCCGTGGACAGCTTGGGTTTAGCGTCAGCGCCGCAGGTGATGTGAACGGCGATGGTTTAGCCGACGTGATTGTGGGGGCAAACACCAGCTTTCCAACAATGGACGGTACCAACGGACCCGGTCGTGCTTATGTGGTGTTTGGCAAGAGCAGCGGAACAGCAGCCATCTCCTTGTGTGCGGTCGCTGCGAGCTCCGGCGGATTTATGATCACCGGCCAATCATTAGGTGACAACGCTGGCTACAGCGTCAGCGGCGCAGGCGATGTGAACGGCGATGGTCTGGCGGATGTCATTGTGGGTGCACCTTACAGCGATCCCGCTGGTGGCCCGGATGCCGGTCGCAGCTATGTGGTGTTTGGCAAGAGCACGGGTGGTGCCATCAACCTGTCGGCCGTGGCCGAAGGCGTGGGTGGCTTTGTGATCAATGGCGTCACGGGCAAGCTCAGTAAATATGGCATTGGTAATGACAGTGACCAGAGCGGATGGAGCGTCAGCAATGCGGGGGACATGAACGGCGACGGACTTTCCGATTTGCTGGTGTCTGCCACGGCAGGTGATCCCGCAGGTAAAAACAACGCAGGTGCTAGCTATGTGGTGTACGGCAAGACCACAGGCACAGCCATTGATTTGTCTGCAGTCACTGCAGGCACGGGCGGGTTTGTGATCAACGGCCAGTGCGCCGAAGATTACAGCGGCTGGAGCGTGAGTACGGCAGGCGATGTGAACGGTGACGGGCTGGCCGACTTGATTGTTGGTGCACCTTGGGGCGATATTCCAGGTGGTGACTACAGCGGACGAAGCTACGTCATTTTTGGCAACACGACGGGGGGGGCTTTTGCTGAAACGAAGGTCGATTGGATGGGCACGTCTGCCAACGACACCCAAAGCGACAGCGGCACAGCCAAAACCTTGGTGGCCGGCGCAGGCGACGACAGCCTGACGGCAACCGCCGCCAGCGTGCTCTACGGCGGTGCAGGCAACGACAGCTTTGACATCAACGCCACCATGATCACCGCCTTGCAAAGCCGCTACGGCAGCGGCGGCAACGTGGGCCAACTGGCACGCATCGATGGCGGCAGCGGCATCGACACCCTCAGCTTGGGTGGTGCGGGTTTGAGTTTGGACCTCACGCAATTGGCCAATAGCGCCAACCCAGACGGCGGCGCGCGCATCGACAGCGTGGAGCGCATCAACCTCACTGGCACGGGCAACAACACGCTCACCTTGGCGGCCAACGACATTGCCGACATGGCGGGCATGAACCTGTTCAACGACGGCAACGGCTGGACCGGCTTAGGTGCCAGCGTGGCACGCCACCAATTGGTGGTGGACGGCAATGCGGGCGATGTGCTCAACGTGGGCGGCGACTGGTACTTGCGCAACACCGTCACAGTGAGCGGCCAGACCTACCAGGTGTATGACCACAAAACCTCGGCCGTGCAGTTGCTGGCCGACACCGACATCACGCGCAACATCTCGGCGCGCACGCAGCCTGTGCCGATTGAACTGTCAGCCATCGCGGCGGGTTCGGGGGGGTTTGTGATCAACGGGCAGTTCGTCAATCTACTCAGTGGCTACAGTGTCAGCAATGCGGGCGATGTGAACGGCGATGGACTGGCGGATGTCATTGTTGGCGCACCAAAAAGCTCTAGCGGATTCGGTAGCAGCTATGTGGTGTTTGGTCGGAGCACGAATACATCTGTGAATTTGGCCGATGTGTTTGTTGGCTCAGGTGGCTTTGTGATCAAAGTAGCTGCAGGACTGGACAGCCTTGGTTACAGCGTCAGTGGAGCAGGTGATTTGAACGGCGATGGTTTGGGTGACCTGATTGTGGGCGCGCCTCAAGAATCTTTAAATGCTGGTGAAGGTGGTTACAGCACGGTGGTCTATGGAAAAACTACGGGCACTCCGGTCACTTTGTCGGACATTTCATCAGGCAACGGCGGCTTTAAGATTAATGGCCGTTTTCCGATTAATTACAACGCTAATCAAGCTGCGAGCTATCCTGAGTTGTATGTAGGCGAAAAAAGTGGCTTCAGCGTCAGCGGTGCAGGCGATGTGAACGGTGACGGATTTGCTGATTTGATTGTTGGCGCACCCTTCAGTGACGCGGGAACCTACACCGATATAGGTGCCAGTTATGTGGTGTTTGGAAACTCTGCAACTACTGGCGTTGATTTGTCGGCAGTTTATGAAGGCCGAGGCGGCTTTCTCATCGTCGGGCGAGGGAATCAAAGCGGTGAGCAACCCGGTTTTAGCGTCAGCGGCGCTGGTGACGTAAACGGTGATGGACTGGCCGATCTGATCGTTGGCTCACCCGACAGCAAGAGCGGCACCTCGGGCGGCGAGATCACGATGGGGCGCAGCTATGTGGTGTTTGGCAAGACAACCGGGACGGCTGTTAGTTTGGATGATGTGATTACTGGCTCAGGCGGATTTGCGATCGAAGGTCAATCTAACAAAGACGCTTTGGGCTGGAGTGTCAGCGGTGCCGGTGACGTGAATGGCGATGGGCTGGCTGACCTCATCGTAGGTGCCAACAAGAGCAATGTAGAAACACTTTCTTCGGGGCGCAGCTATGTGGTGTTTGGTAAAACATCAGGGGTAACCATCAAAGTCTCCGATGTGGAGGCTGGCTCTGGCGGATTTGTGATCAAAGGGGAAACAGCGGGTAATCAAAGCGGTTACTCCGTCAGCACGGCAGGCGACATGAATGGGGATGGTCTGTCGGACTTGATTGTCTCGGCCATTTATGCCAGCCCTGCGGATCGACAGTCTGCTGGCCGCAGCTATGTCGTGTACGGCAAATCATCATCTTATGCTATTGATCTTTCAGCCATTACTGCAGGTTCAGGAGGCTTTGTCATCGATGGACTGTCTACTTCAGAAAAGAGCGGCTACAGTGTTAGCGCCGCTGGTGATGTAAACGGTGACGGCCTGGCGGACCTCATTGTCGGTGCGCCGTTCAGCAGCTTTGATGGCAACGGTAAGGGCCGCAGTTACGTCATCTTTGGTAACACCAGCGGTGCTTTCTCTGACACCGCTGTCGACTGGATGGGCACATCTGGCAATGACACCCAAAGCGACAGCGGCACAGCCAAAACCTTGGTGGCCGGCGCGGGCGACGACAGCCTGACGGCAACCGCTGCCAGTGTGTTGTATGGCGGTGCGGGCAACGACAGCTTTGACATCAACGCCACCATGATCACCGCCTTGCAAAGCCGCTACGGCAGCGGCGGCAATGTGGGCCAACTGGCGCGCATCGATGGTGGCAGCGGCATCGACACCCTCACGGTGAATGGCACAGGTTTGAGCTTGGACCTGACCAAAATGGCCAACGGTGCCAGCGTTGACGGCGGTGGACGGATTGACAGCGTGGAGCGCATCAACCTCACCGGCACGGGCAACAACACCCTCACTTTGTCAGCCAACGACGTGGTGGACATGGCGGGTATGAACCTGTTCAACAGTGGCAATGGCTGGACGGGCTTGGGAGCCAGTGTGGCGCGCCACCAATTGGTGGTGGACGGCAATGCGGGCGATGTGATCAAGCTGGGCATGGAGTGGTCACGCGCCGGCACAGCCACCAACCAAGGCCTCACCTACACGGTGTACAACGCGGGCAGCGGCGCTCAGGTGCTGTTGAACAACGCGGTCACCTTGTCGGTTCCGCCCCTCTATTTGTCTAATATTTCGCAAGGGGTGGGCGGCTTTGTCATCAATGGTCAAGCGGCCAGTGACTCTAGTGCTTGGAGTGTGAGTGGCGCAGGCGACGTCAACGGTGACGGTTTGGACGATTTGATTGTGGGTGCGCCTTATGCCGATCTCTCGGCGACCTTGGGCGATGCAGGTCGCAGCTATGTGGTGTTTGGCAAGAGCTCGGATACGACGACCATTGACCTCGCGGCCGTCGCCTCAGGCAACGGTGGCTTTGTCATCAATGGCCAAGGCATTTCTGATTGGAGTGGTCTCAGTGTGGATGGTGCTGGCGACGTGAACGGTGACGGCTTGGCTGACTTGATTGTGGGTGCGAGCCAAACCGATCCAGTACCGCTAGGCGATCCCATGACCACTTCCGCGAAGCCGGGTCGCAGCTATGTGGTGTATGGCAAAACTTCGACTGCCGCCGTTGAACTTTCTAAAGTCTCGACGTCAACGATTTTGGGACCCAACAAGTCGGGCTTTGTGATTAACGGACAGTCAACCGATGTGAGTGGCTTCAGCGTGAGCGAAGCGGGTGACGTGAATGGTGATGGTTTGGCAGACCTGGTCATTGGTGCACCTGACTCATATTCGCCCGGGCGCAGCTATGTTGTGTTTGGCAAGACAAGTTACGCCGCTTTGAATTTATCGGCGGTCGCAGCTGGCAGTGGTGGCTTTGTGATCAATGGACAGTGCGCCAATGACTTCAGCGGCTGGAGCGTCAGCGGCGCTGGCGACGTTAACGGCGATGGATTGGCCGATGTCATTGTGGGCGTGCCGTTCAGTGATACTGCTGGTGGTAATGCGGTCGGTCGCAGTTATGTGGTGTTTGGCAAGTCCACGGGCACTGCCATCAACCTGTCTGCCCTTGGCTCTGGCGGCTTCGTGATCAACGATCAGATATATGACGCCGAGAGCGGTTACAGCGTCAGCGGCGCTGGTGATGTCAACGGTGATGGCCTGGCTGACTTGATCGTGGGAACGCCAGGCATGGACGGTTCTTATGTGGTGTTTGGCAAGACCAATGCGACTGCCATCGATCTGCCTTCGTTGGTGGGTAGCACAGGTGGATTTAAGATCATTGGCCTGGGCGGCGACCGCAGTGGTTGGCGTGTGAGCGGCGCAGGCGATATGAACGGCGATGGACTGGCCGATCTGATTGTGGGCGCTCCTTACGGAAATACGGCAGCCGGTAGCAATGCGGGGCGCAGCTACGTGGTGTACGGCAAGTCCTCGGGGACATCCGTGAATGTGTCCACTTTAGACGCTGGTGGCTCCGAGGGCTTTGTGATTCTTGGTGAGTGTTCTTATGCCTACAGCGGTCAGAGCGTCAGTGCAGCGGGCGACGTCAACGGGGATGGCTTGGCCGATCTGATCGTGGGTGCCCCCTACAGCGATGGCGCTCCTAACAGCTACAACGCAGGTCGAAGCTACGTGATTTTTGGCAGTCTCAACGGTGCCTTCAATAAAACGGCGGTGGACCAAATGGGCACATCTGGCAACGACACCTTGACGGACGGCGGAGTGCCTCAAACCATCGTCGCGGGTGCCGGTAACGACACCGTCACGGCCACAGCTGCAGATGTGCTGTACGGCGGTGCTGGCAATGACGTATTCAATATCAATGGGACCATGGTGACGGCGTTACAAAACACTTATGGCAGCGGCGGCAATGTGGGCCAATTGGCGCGCATCGATGGCGGCAGCGGCATGGACACCATCAAACTCTCAGGCACAAGCATTACCTTCGATTTGGGAGCGATCAAGAACTCTGCCATGAGCATGGGGTCTGACGCACGGCTTGAGAGCATTGAGGTCATTGACATCACTGGCAGTGGTAACAACGTGCTCAAACTGGGCATCAAAGATGTGTTGGACATAAGCGGTGGCCATGACATGTGGACAAAAGACATATTGAAAGATCGTAAGACCTTGGTCATCAATGGCAACGCCGGTGATACGCTTGATTTGCTAGAAACTGTCAAGTCTGTGAGTTCGCCAGGTGATGCCACGAATTGGTCTGTAGAAGGTGCCTTTGGCATTAAGGGGACTTTTACACAAGATTTTGGCGCTGGCCTTAAGACTTACAACGTTTACTACGTCAACGTCAACAGTCCCGGTCAAGCCAGTTTGTATGTCGACAACACCATGACGGTAATTTGATGTCTGTGTCGGAAGTACAGGCCGCCACTTTGGGCATTGCCGAGTTCAACGCAGGCAACCAAGCCTGGCGAGGGCAAGATTGGGTGGCAGCCTTGGCTGCCTATACCCAAGCGACGCAACTTAACCCGGGTCTGGCCTTGGCCTACTTGGGTGGTGCGCGCTGCCATGTTCGCTTAGGTGCTTGGATGGCCGCACGCGAAGCATTTGCAGCCGTGTTGCGTTTAGAGCCTCGCAACTTCAGTGCTTGGTTAGAGGCGGGCCACCTGTGCCGCCAAATGGGCGAGTTGCAACAAGCTTCTGCCGCGTATCAACGCGCGATGGACGCTGCGCCCGCGCGCTACGAAGCCCCGCTGGCCATGGCGCGGGTGCTGCACCAGCTGGACCAAAAGCCATTGGCCGCACAAGCGTTTGAGCAAGCGATGACTTTGGCGGGAACCGCGCAAGCCAGTGGTGCTAGCCAAGCTGCGAGCAAGGCAGTGGCAAATGGGGCGCCTCATTTGCCTGCTGAGGTGGCGCACCGCATGGGGCAGTACCTGCTGGAGCTGGGTGACAACGTGGCGGCTGTGCAGGTGCTGCGTTTGGCGTTGCAAAAGCTGCAAGCTCAAGCGCCAAACGCCACGGTGCCCGACAACCCGCAAGGCGGCAGCAACACAACGCTTTCCGTCATCAACCCCATGGCTGAAGTTCAAATGGACTTGGGCGAGGCTTTGCTGCGTTTGGGTCAGCAGCCTGCCGCATTGCAGTTTTTAACAGCCGCTTCGGCGGCCACGCATGAGCCCACACTGGCCCGCTTGGGCGCGGTGTCTTTCCGGCACAACCTCTGGCAAGAGGCGCTTGCAGTTCTACGCAAGTGTGTAGAGCTGCATCCGCAAAGCCCCACAGCCCGCTGGAATCTGGCGCACCTGCTGGCCGAGTGTTGGCAGATGGACGAAGCCGAGCAGGTGTTGCAAGAGGCAGAAAAGCTAGGCCCAATGCCCGGCGCGAAGAGCATGCGTGCCTCCATTGCCGGTCGCCAAGGCGATGCCGACACGGCGCTGCGCTTATACCGTGAGTTGGCCGCTGAATCAGGCGAGCAGGGCAAGTTCGCTTCCAGTTCGGCCATGTCTTCGCTTTACAGCGACCAGATGACGGCACAAGCAGTGGCCGACTTGCACCGCGAGCTTTTTGCACCCCTGGGCCAGGGGGCGCGTGCGCGTGAGAGTTTTGTGCGGGCACCCCTGGCTGGGCGGCGCATCAAGCTGGGGCTGGTGAGTGCCGATTTTCACCACCAGCACCCCGTGAACATCTTCATGCAGCCGGTGCTACGCGAGATCGACCGCAGCCGCTTTGAGGTGTTTTTGTATTTCACCGGCGTGAGCTACGACGAGCAAACACGATTGGCGCAACAACGCATCGAGCACTGGGTGGAAGCCACCACGCTGAACGACGCCCAACTAGCCAAGCGCATTGACGCCGATGGTATTGACCTGCTGCTCGACTTAGCAGGTCACACTGGCCAGCAACGCATGAGCTTGTTTGCCAAACGCGTGGCACCCGTGCAAGCCACGTATTTAGGCTACCCCGGCTCCACTGGTGTGCCCAACATGGACTGGGTGATTGGCGACGAGGTGGTGACGCCCGTGGGCAGCGACAGATTGTGCTCTGAGCGGATTGCGCGTTTGCCGGGCACCGTGTTTTGCTTTGCGCCCGAGGTTGATTACCCGTACCCAGCGTTCCCGGATGAGGTGGCCAAGCGGCCTTTGACATTTGGCTCGTTCAACAACGTGCCCAAATTGACCCCGCGCACCATGACGCTGTGGGCGCAGATTTTGAAGGCGGTGCCTGATTCACGTTTGTTGCTCAAGGCGCCGAGTTTTTCAGACGGCGGTGCGGTGCGGCTGTTTGGCGAGCGCTTACAAACGCTGGGCGTCGATTTGGCCCGTGTCGAGTTTCGTGGCCCCACTGGCCTGACGGACATGATGGCCGAGTACGCCGACGTGGACATTGCCCTTGACCCCGTGCCCTACAACGGCGGCACCACAAGCCTGCAAGCGATGTGGATGGGCGTGCCGGTGGTGACGCAACGCGGCCATAACTTTGTCTCGCGAATGGGCGCGAGCTTCATGACGGCTGCAGGCCTGCCCGAGTGGGTGGCAGATGACGACGAAGGCTATGTGCGCGTGGCGGTGCAGATGGCGCAAGACCGCAAAGCGCTGCTGGCCCTGAAGCGGGGTTTGCGCGAACATTTAAAAGGAATGCCTGCATGGAGCTTGGTGCAACACACCCGTAACTTAGAGTCTGCGCTAGAGGTGATGTGTAAGGTTGGAGCCCTTGAGTGAAGAGTAAACGTCAAACTGATGAGCGCAAAGAGTTTGTCCGCTATGCTCGTTGGTGCAATACGACATGATCTGCATAGCGAGTAAAAGTCGCAGGCCGACAATCTAAGACAGTTGGTATGCCCCTCCGTAGTATTTGCATTGAGGTTCGAGCACCATCGGCTTCCAAGTATTTATTCGTCGTGGCTACTTTCTTGGCTTCTGGGCTATTTTGTTATGTTGCCTCTTTTAGGGCCTGTCGCCGGAAATCTCCAAACCATACAGTTGATTAGTGATCAATCCCATTTGCGTGAGCACTGATCATGGCGTTAAATTTCTTTGAATGTTTTGAACCAATAAATTGAGCACATACCGCAAGAGATGGGTTGCTTAAAATATAGGCAATACAGTTTAAGGAAAGCGGCCATGAAAACGTCCAATTTGTTTCCTCATCTTCCTGCCAACGCATCGGTCAAACGACTTCGCCTAGAGATACAACGCAGGCTTGGCATCGCTGATAGCTTGGGTCTGATTAAACGGCCTAAACAATGATCTGTGGTGCAAAGACCAGGAACGGTTCGCCATGTCAAAAGCCTCCGCTACTTGGCAAGACTCGTTGTCGTTTGCATGGCGGCCTGTCCCTTTCTGGTGCCGATCATCCGAACTATCAGCATGGACGATGCACTAAAGAAGCCCGGCAGAAGTCAGTCCAGATTACTGCTTACGTAAAGCACTTGGAGCTGTTGGCGGTTCAACTTGGAATGATCGAGCCAAAGGGCAGGTAGCGAATACGATTTTTAGTCGTTTTTGAATTTGGCCGGCCATAATTTTTCGCTACCCCTTGAAAGATAGTGATGTTGTTAGCGTTTCAACAAGTTAATCGTGCCGTGTTTGTTGATAGAAAAACAGACAAGACTACCGGGCTTTTGTTGAATTCTGTACAAGCTAATGCTTTCGAAAAATGCGGGCTTGCGATCAAACAGCCTTGATAAAGTCTTGCTATCGGTATTGCTCCAATCTGGGTCTTCACACAACACATTTAGGCAGTGTTTAAAGACGCGGAGACTTTTGGTGCCTATGCATTTCAGCTTGTCTTTAATGTATCGCCGATGAGCATCCCGCCTCGTACCTCTGTAGATCTTGACCTCACACGTGTTGAATCCAAGTGACTTCATTGCAGCAAGGCGGTGGTATCCGTCAAATAGCCAGTAATTCGAGCCATCAAAGCAAACAGATAGTGGTGAGCAAGTCAGTTTTTGCTCAATGGTCGTTTTGTACATGCTGGTGATCTCAGCAGCGGTAGGTGCCACCTCTGCATCTTCCGATAGCACTCTCAGCGAGAGAAGTTGAAGTGAGATTGTTTTAAGCTTCATTAAAGGCCTCTCAAGAAAATTATGTTGATTCGTTTTTGTTGTGTTGATGTAAACATGATTAACAGTGTGTTAACGACGGGCAGGAGTCGGTTATCAAGGGCATGAACCCTTGTTCTCAACTGGCCGACAGCCCCTCAGGTGCCAGCTGTGCCGAGCTCAATACTTGGCGCGTTGAGTGCACTGAGGCACGAAAGCCTCAGAGCCATCTTTAGCCATGTAACTTGCCCAGCCATGGCTATCAGTTATACGTTTGATCATGCGGTGCTGCCCTAGTGATCGACACCTTGAGACTGCCTCTAACACTATCGCTTCAAATTTACTTTCTTGAATTTCATTTGGACGAGCCAATGAAAGGTGCGCATGAAGTCTTCCAAGCTTGTCGCCGTTTTCAATAACGACGACAGAGCCAATGGTGAGGCCAAATTGCTTGTGACGGTTTTTGAAGCACAGCCGTGCGATTCGGTAGAGCAAATGCCGGATGGTTTCCTCAAAACGTATACGGCGGTTTTGTAGTGACTCCGTAGGTGAGTCGTCTCTAAGTGTGATGGTTAGCGCATGACTTTGGTTCGAGACCTGTTCGCAGATAAAGTCTTCGTATGCGGTCTGGTTCCTCTGTGTCATTGGATACCCTGTGAAGATGGTTCGATTTCAGCGGCATCCCTGCGTTTGAGGATCCATTGATTAACATCTTCTTCGAGCCAGCCAACGGCTCGGCCACCCGGTATTAAGGTGAAGGGTGGAGGAAATTGACCGCGAGCCACCATGTCATACAACTTTGCGCTGCTGATTTGGAGTTTGCCGCAGACGTGAGCATGTCGAATAACCTGAACGTATTCAGGCAAGCGATGAGTTTGGGTGTCTGTTTTCATTGGTCCTCCTGTGTCTTAAGTGACCCAGTAAAACCAATGTAGGAGGCTATTTAATTTTGTCCAAGATACTGATCTGAAGTACCTATTTTTTGCCTATGGTGAATGTTGGTTTGCGGTCCGTAGATAAGCTATTCCAGTTCTTTCGTACAGTCGTTCTTTTTGTAGCAGGCAGCGCTTGGCTGATTTCTTCTATCGCTTGTGATGTTTTCTTGCCTTTCGCGCCGGCTTCAGTAGCCTCTATATTTGCAGCTATGTGACCGTTAGTGACTTTCTGCTGCATTTCGCGAAGAAAACTGTCCTTACGAACCCCGCGTTTTTCTGGGACGACGTTGAAGATTGAGTTGGCGTCCTCACCACAGGCGATATTTTTCAATGCGCGGTGAAGCCACTCTGAAATCTCTACAGGGAGTGGCTTGCCAAATTTCTGAGCTAGCTCGATAGTTTCAGCGTGAGCCCACAAATTTTGTTGACGGTCGATTAATGGTTCTTTTGTCGTGAAATCCAAAACTTTTACTTTTTTGTTCATATCGCCAGCCTTCTTAAAGATGCAACGCTTACAGTTTTTGGGCAGGTGTCAATGTGTTGTTGCCACAGTTCCATAAGCTTTGCTCGTTTTTCGAGCTGGTCCTGTCGGCGGTATGCTGCCTCGGCTTTGTTTTGAATGGTGTGCGCTAAGGCCAATTCAAGCGTTTCATTGGCGAAGTTGGTCGTCTCGGCTGCCCAATCCCGGAATGTTGAGCGTAAGCCGTGCGGCGTGTATCCCTCAAACCCTGACATGCGTTTCATGGCAACCAAACAGCTGCCAAGAGACATATGGGTGTCTTTAAGGATGGAGTGGCTAGGAAACACAAAATTGTTTTGCGCTTTGTCCTTGAGCAACTTCAGAATTTCAATTGATCTAGCGCTCAGTGGGACGCGGTGCTCCCGTCCTGCCTTCATACGCTCGGCTGGAACCGTCCAGACGTTGGTGGAAAAGTCAATTTCTTCCCATCGTGCAGCAGCAACCTCACCGGTCCGACAGGCTGTCAACATCATGAATTCAAGCGCCAGCGGGGTCATTCCACCTTGTTTGCGTAAAGCGAGCACAAATTCATTGGCACGTTGGTATGGCAGAGCAGGATGGTGCTCAACTTTTTTGATCTTCTGAGATTTTGGTAACAGCTGGCCGAGGGCGCCTTTTAACCGAGCAGGATTTTCGCCTTGGCAGTAACCGCGGGCCTTGCACCAATCCAGAACAGTTTCGATTCGCTGGCGTACTCTGGTGGCAGTTTCAGTTTTGGTGTGCCATATCGGCTGCAAAACTTTGTACACAAGCTCTGTCGTTATCAGGTCGACAGGCAGTTTCCCGAGAAGCGGGCTTGCATAAGTGGTCAGTGTGTTTTGCCACTGCTGTCCATGCTTAATGTTTTTCCATTCGACAGATTTGGCGTCCATGCATTGCCTGAGGGCTTCATCAAAGTTAATTTGTTGCGCTCTAGCAGAGATAGCCAATGCTCGGGCCTTGTCTCGCTCATCCTTTGGATCGATACCATTCAAAACTTTGAGCCGAAGTTCACCACTGAGCGACCTTGCATCAGCCAGTTTTCGAGTCAGGGTGGAGCCCAGACCTAATTCTCTGCGTTTGCGCGTTGTTGGACTTGTGTAACGGAAGACCCAAGAGCGTGCGATCCGTTCACGAATAGGTGTAACTTGCAGGTTTAGCCCCGCGCACAGGCCATCTGCGTGATACCCGGCACGAGTTTCGGTTTGTACCTGTTTTGCTGTCAGTGCCTTAGCTGCTGTTCTACCCACCTTTTTACCCCCCAAAGTAAGCTAGATTTTAGTGGGAACTACTGGAGGATACAAGAGCCTATTTGCTATTTAAAAGGGAGAAATCATAGTCGGGTGGAGTTCTATGGAGTTTGTTGTGTTCGGATGCGTAGGACTCCGTTTCCGCCAGCAAACCCTAAAAAGCCGTT
>CANBRM010000060.1 GCA_947371915.1 Comamonadaceae bacterium
GGCAACGGCTTCAGCGAGTTGAACGACGCCGAAGACCAAGCCGCCCGCTTCCACGCCCAAGTGGCCGCCAAAGACAGCGGCGACGACGAAGCCATGTTCTACGACCACGACTTTGTGCGCGCCCTCGAATACGGCATGCCCCCCACCGGCGGCTGCGGCAGTGGCATTGACCGCTTGATGATGTTGCTGACCGACAGCCCCAGCATCCGCGACGTCATTCTTTTCCCTGCGTTGCGCCGCGAAGCTTGAACGTCAAGCTCAGATGACCCAAAAAAAGGGGCCCTGGCGGGCCCCTTTTTTATGGCTGGTTGATGGGTAACAAGTAATCGTTGTGGTGTGAACTGGACATCACAGGGGCCGCAAGCAGTTGCTGCTGAATGAACGGCATTTGAATCTGAGTGGCATACGCTACGGTCAAGATGGCAGCGGGCGCATCGCCATTCAATGCGGACGTTTGCAAGGCGCTGGCCACACCACGTGCAAGGCGATTGACGGCTGCGTTGCCTTGGGCCACGTAGTTTTGGCTCAGATCAATGGCTGCGGCATCGCCCGAAAAATGCTGGCTCACCGCTTGCGTGGCTTGGGCCCATGTGGCCGAGGAGGTTTTCATTTCATACGCGGCCAAGGTCGTCAAAGGCGTCACGACGGCTGGCGCTTGTGCCGCAGTACGCATTTGGTAGGCGGTGTAAACAGGTTGGCCTGCATCTTGGTCGATCGCGCCCACCGGCACATTCGCCAAAATTGACAAACCTGACAGTGAAACCGAATTGTTGTAGCTCAAGGTGTAAGCACCATTGACGCCCGAGACGGTGCTGGGCTCGTTGGCGTCACAAGCGCCGTTGTCGTTCAGGTCCAAGCAGACCGTGGCACCCTGGATGTAACCGTCCATCACTTGGCCCTGCAACTGAGGCTGGCTTTCAATACCGCTCAGGTTTTGGCCACCACCGCCACCGCCACACGCTGTCAAGGCCATCGCGAGCGACGCGGCCAAAGACAACGACAACAGGCGTTGCCATTTAGATTTAAATTCGATGATTTGAGTGTTTTGCAGTTCCATTCCTCAAATTTAACGGAACTGTCAAAACTGATATGAACTAACACTCAAATTTTCAGATATTTTTAGCGATTTTGTTGAATTTATGTAACTTTTTAGCGTTTATGCGGGTTTCAAGAGGTTCAAACCCCGCCAAACCCGACAAATGCCATCCACGAAAATGACAAAATCGCCAAAAGAGAAACCACCGCGATCAACACGCGTTGTTTGACACGCAAAGCGCCCACCATCACCACCAAGGCTGCGTTTTGTTCAGCCAAGGCGGTCAAGGTCTGCGCCATGGCGGCTTGGTGGGTGTGCAACTCAGCCATCTGCTGCTGCGCAGCCAACAAGCGATTTTTCAACTCACCCAAGCTGGGCACGTCAGCCGCGGGTTCGTTGGGCGTGGCCATGCTCGATGCGGCGGCATCGGTGCCACCTCGCTTGCGGTCGATCAGTTCACGGGCCTTCTCAAGCACCGTGGGGGCATGTGAAATCACATCGCCCCACGGGATGACTTTGAGGGCAGCTAACCAAGGGATGGCCATGGCTTATTGGGGCTGAAAGCCGCTGGCTTTGATCATCTTGGCCCACACCTGCGTGTAGGCGCGCTCGCGTTGGGCGAGTTGCTGGGCATTCATGTAGCCCACGGTGAGGCCCATTTTGGTGAGGTTTTCGTGCACATCAGGCATGGCCAGCACTTTGGACAGGGCTTGGCCGATGTGATCGATGGTGGCTTTGGGCGTGCCTGCGGGTGCAAAGAGCCCGTAGTAAGGCAGGTCATCCAAACCGTTCAGGCCCAGTTCGTTGAAAGTGGGCACATCGGGCAACGCAGCTTGACGCTTGGCACCCATCACAGCCAACACACGCACTTTGCCTGCTTTGTTGTTTTCAATGAAATCGGGCACCGAGCCTACGCCCGCGCTGATTTGGTTGCCCAGCATGTCGGCCATCATGGGCGCGCTGCCGCGGTAAGGGGCAGACACCAGATCGAGCTTGAACTTCTCGCCCACCACTTTGACCAAAAACTCAGGCGTTGAGGCAGGTGCTGGAATGCCCACCGCGCCCTTGCCTGCGCCTTGGGTTTTGACCCAGTTCACGTACTCAGTGAAGGTCTTGGCAGGCGTCGCGCCAGACACGGCGAACGAATTGACAAAGGTGGCAAAGCCCGCCACGGGCACGAAGTCGGTGGCAGAGTCGTAGCCGGGGTTCTTGACCACCAAAGGCAAGATAGAAATGGTGTGGTCGTGCGAGAGGAACAGGACGGTGCCATCAGCAGGCGAAGCCTTCAGGGCTTGCGCAGCCAGTTGGCCGCCGGCGCCAGGCTTGTTCTCGACCACCACGGGGGTGCCCAACTCGTCTTTGAGTTTTTCAGCCAAGGTGCGCGCCACCACATCGGTGCCGCCGCCGGGTGGAAAGCCCACCAACAGTTTGATGGGTTTGGCGCTTTGCGCGGCAGCCCAGCCACAGCTCAGGGCCAAGGCCAAAACAGCGAGGTGACGACGTGAAGGAAACATGGCGGAACTCCTTAAAAACAAAATGATAAAAGCAGGAAATCAGGCTTGGTCAGGGTTGTCTGCGGGGACAACACCATCGGGGTTTTGGGTGTGGTCGGGCTCCGAGTCCATGCTGGGGTTTTGACCAAACTCACCGTCGGGTGAGGTTTTGCGCGCTTCGCGTTCTTGCAGCTTTTCTTCTTTCTTCTTTTTCTTAGCCAGCTCGCGTTGACGTTTCTCGTAGTTGTAATTTGGGGTTGCCATATTTATTTTTTCTCAACAGGTGGTTTGCAATCAAAACAGAAAAAAGCCAGTGCGCCTGCAAAACGGCGTTGGCTGCCCAAACGGCGGGGTTTGTGAAGTCCGCATTTCATGCAAGACATGGTTTCACCGACTTTGCCCATCCCGATGAAGGGGGAGCCGTTTTCACGGCTGGTGAAGCGCAACCCACTTTCGCTGACTTCGTTTTTTCCATTTTTCGTCGCCATCTGAGCTTTCGTGAAGTGGCGAACTTGAGCGCGGTTTAAGGCAACAAGTCCAAAGCCCGCACATAGGCGGGGTGGGTCATCAGCGCGTCCCAAGCTAGCGGCGAATTTTTCGGCAATAAGGCGCTGCGGCGTTGTTCGCTCGCGTCGCTGGCATGCCATTGATGTTTGAGTAAGCCTTCGGTCAATCCGTCGAGCATGGCATCCACGCCATGGCCATCGCCTAGGCTTTGGTTGCACAGCAAGACCAAGTCACAACCCGCGTTCAAGGCGGCCATGCCGGCCTCGGCAAAGCTGACGTCACGGCCTTCGATGCGGCGCGCACCTTCCATCGACAAGTCGTCGCTGAATATCGCGCCATTGAAATGCAGCTGAGTGCGCAAGATGTCTTGCAACCAACGCGGCGAGAAACCTGCAGGCAACGCATCAACCTTGGGGTAAATCACGTGCGCCGGCATGACGCTGGTGAGCGTGGTGCTGAGCCAGGTGTAGGGCAAGGCGCAGTCGTTCAAAATGGCTTTGAGGCTGCGCTTGTCGACAGGAATGTCCACATGCGAGTCGGCTTTGACAAAGCCGTGACCGGGGAAGTGTTTGCCGCAGTTGGCCATGCCCGCCAGCAACAAGCCGTGCATGACGCTTTTCGACAAGGCGGTGACCACCCGCGGATCGCGGTGAAAAGCACGGTCGCCAATGACACCGCTCTCGCCGTGGTCGAGGTCGAGCACGGGGGTGAAGCTGAAGTCCACCCCGCACGCACGCAACTCGCTGGCGAGCACAAAGCCGCTGGCGGTGGCGGCGTCCATAGCGGCCAAAGCACCGCTGCCGGTTTTGAATTCGCCGGAGACGCCTTTTTGGTCTTTCATCCACAACTCGCCCAAGGCACGCATGGGCGGAATGTGGGTGAAGCCATCGTTGCGAAAACGCTGCACGCGCCCGCCTTCGTGGTCCACACAAATGAGCAAATCTTGGCGAACGGCCTTGATGTCGGCGCACAACTGGGTGAGTTGCTGGCGACCGGTCCAGTTGCGGCCAAACAAAATCACGCCGCCAGTGAGCTGGTGCAGCAAGCGCTTGCGGTCAGCAGCGGTGAGCTGGGTGCCAGCGATATCAAGAATGAGGGGGGCGTGGTGAGACATAAATCGAATGTTCTTAGGCGGTGTGTGTTTCAACCACCACGTAGCTGGTGGCGTAGTCCGACTCGTCGCTCACGCTCACATGCGCGCTGAGGCCACGGGCTTCGAACCAATCTTTGAGCACGCCATGCAGCACGATGACGGGCTGGCCGCTGGGCAGCTTGTCGACCTCGCACAAGCGCCAGGTCATGGGCATGCGCATGCCCATTCCAATGGCTTTGCTGAAGGCTTCTTTGGCAGAAAAACGGGTGGCCACATAACGCACGCCACGCTCAGGCCAACGTTCGCAGCGGGCACGGTAGGTGTTCATCTCGTTGTCGCTCAGCACCTTTTGCGCAAAGCGCTCGCCGTGCTTGTCCAAAGACGCACGGATGCGGCGGATGTCACAAATGTCGGTGCCAATGCCGTAAATCATGCGCGTCATCAAGCCTTCGGCATGCAGGCCAAGTAAGCCGACACGGTGGCGGTGTAGCCCAGCTCCAACGCATCCGCGATCAGGGCATGGCCAATGGACACTTCTTGCACGCCGGGCACGGTGGTCAAGAAGGTGGGTAAGTTGTCACGGTTCAAATCGTGGCCGGCGTTGATGCCCAAACCGACGTCCAGCGCCGCTTGCGCCGTGGCTTTGAAAGCGGCCAGCACTTCGGCTTGTTTGGGTGTGCCGTAAGCTGAGGCATAGGTTTCGGTGTACAGCTCGACACGGTCAGCACCGACCGCTTTGGCTGCGGCCATGGCCTCGGGCACGGGGTCCATGAACAGGCTCACGCGCACGCCCAAGGCTTTGGCTTCGTCAATCAGCGGTTTCAAACGCTCGGCGTCTTGCGGGAAGGTCCAGCCGTGGTCGCTGGTGAATTGGCCTTCACTGTCGGGCACAAAGGTCACTTGCTGGGGGCGTACTTGGCGCACAAAGTCCATCAAGTTGTGAAACGGGTTGCCTTCGATGTTGAACTCGCGGTCGGGCCAGGCTTTGAGTAACTCGGCCAAATCCGTCACGTCTTCGCTGCGCATGTGGCGCGCGTCAGGCCGAGGGTGCACGGTGACGCCCGCAGCGCCGGCTTCTAAACACAGCGTGGCGGCACGCGTGACGCTCGGAATGCCCAAATGGCGCGTGTTGCGCACCAAGGCCACTTTGTTGAGGTTGACCGACAAGGCGGTTTTTGTGTGAGCGTTGGGCATGGGGTCCATCAAAGGGATTGCAGGTCAATCATCATCTGCCGCGTGCGCAGCGTGCTGACCCCGCAATGGTAGTGCAGCAAGCCACGCAACTGCCCTTGCAAGGCATTGCGCTGGTCGCTCGGTAACTCGGCGCACAAACGCAGCGTGGCTGTGAAGGGCGAGTCGGCGTTCAAGCTTTCGTGCAGCTGCAGCCACACGCTGCCGATCAAGCCAGTGCGGTCTTGGGCGTTGTGGGCGCGCAGGCCGCCTTCGGGCACCAGCACATACAAAACGTCTTTCTGTAAAGGCGTGAGCGTGAGGGTTTGGGCGTTCAGCTCGGGCAGAAAACCAATGTCGCGCAGCAGCAGCAACTCAAACGTGCGCAGCGCGGGGTTGATGGTGCCCTCATGGCCGGAAGCCAACACTTGCACCACTTGGCGATACAGATCAAACACGGTGGCATGTGGGTCGTCACGCGCCAGCAAGCGCAACAACAACTCGTTCAAGTAATACCCAGACAACAAGCCCTCACCCATGGGCATGATGTGGCCGCCCACCCATTCGGCATTTTTGAGCGTGCGCACCTCGGCGTCGCCCGTATAGGTGATGGACAGCGGCTGCAGGGGCAGCAGCACCGGCCGAAAGTTGGAGCTGGGTTTTTTAGCGCCTTTGGCCACCAAGGTCACCCGACCGTAGTGGCGGGTGAAGGTTTCCAAGATCAGACTGGACTCGCTCCAGTCGTAGTGGTGCACCACGAACGCGGGTTCGTCCTGAATGCGGGTCACACCCCGCGAGGTAAAGCTGCGAGTCGGGTTACTCGTAGCCAAAGCTACGCACCCGTGCGGCATCGTCGGCCCAGCCGGAGCGCACTTTGACCCACAGCTCTAAGAACACCTTGGCGTCGTAGAGTTTTTCGAGTTCGGTGCGGGCTTCCATGCCCATGCGCTTCAAGCGTTCGCCTTTGTCACCAATGACCATGGCTTTGTGGCCATCACGCTCCACCACGATGGTGGCGGCGATGCGCACCATGCGTTTGACGCCTTTGGACTTGCCCTTTTCTTCTTCGAACTTGTCGATGATGACGGTCGAGGTGTAGGGCAATTCGTCACCGGTCAAGCGGAACAATTTCTCGCGCACCATTTCAGCGGCCATGAATTTTTCGCTGCGGTCGGTCAACTCGTCGGCGGCATACATCCAGCCTTGCTCAGGCAGGTATTTTTCGCAAATGCCCAAGAGGCGTTGCACGTCTTTGTCGTTTTTGGCCGACATGGGCACGATCTCGACAAAGGGGTGACGGTCTTGCATGGCTTGCAACCACAGCATGATGTCGTCACGGTTTTTCATCGAGTCGAGTTTGTTGGCGAGCAAGATGGTGGGAATGCCCTTGGCCAACAACGACAGCACTTTTTCATCGGCCGACGTGAAGCTGCCCGCTTCCACGACCAACAACACCAAGTCCACATCGCCCACCGCGCCTTGCACGGTTTTGTTGAGCGACTTGTTCAGCGCGTTGCCATGGATGGTTTGAAAACCAGGGGTGTCGACAAACACAAACTGCGCCGAGCCTTGTGTGTGCATGCCGGTGATGCGGTGGCGCGTGGTTTGCGCTTTGCGCGAGGTGATGCTGATTTTTTGCCCCACCAAGGCATTGAGCAAGGTGGACTTGCCCACGTTGGGCTTGCCCACAATGGCGATCAAGCCACAGCGTTGGTCCGCAGGTGGCACGGCCACGCCGCTGGCGACCACGCGGGCGCCTTTGCTGGCAGCCAACATGGCATCGATGTCTTGCAGACTTTGTTCGGGGTTGGAAGGTGTGGCCGTCATTTGAGCTCTTTGATAACTTGAAGCATAGCTGCTGCGGCGGCCTGCTCTCCTGCGCGGCGTGAGCCGCCAATGCCACGCTCGCAGCGGGCTAATTCGGGGATTTCGCACTCGACATCAAAGGTCTGGCGATGCGCCGCGCCCAAGGTGCCAACGACGCGGTAAATAGGCAGCTTGAACTTGCGTGCTTGCAGCCATTCTTGCAATTCGGTTTTGGCGTCTTTGCCCACCGCTTGCATCTCGGGGTTGATTTCAACGGCCGAAAAAATGCGGCGTACCAAAGCATCAGCGGCGACGTAACCCGCATCGAGGTAGACCGCACCCAACACGGCTTCGAGGGCATCCGCCAAGATGGAGGGACGCTTTTGGCCGCCAGAATTCATTTCGCCCTCGCCCAAGCGCAAGATGCCCGACAAGCCTAGCTCCACGGCCAGGTGGTGCAGCGTGTCTTGTTTGACCAAGTTGGCGCGCACGCGCGACAAATCGCCCTCGGGCAAGGTGTTCAAGCGCTGGTAGAGCAAATTGGCAATGGCCAAGTTGAGCACCGAGTCGCCCAAAAACTCCAAGCGCTCGTTGTGGTCGGAGCTGAAGCTGCGGTGTGTCAGCGCTTGCGCCAGCAGGGCTGGATTTTGAAACGTGTAGTCCAAGCGCGCTTGGAGCGTCTCAAGAATTTGTTGTTGAGACGGAGTGGATCGAGTGGCTGTGCGTGCGCGTGTGGTCATTGAAAGGCGCCGATGCGCTTGAGACTGCCAAAATTCATCCAGACAAAGAAGGCTTTGCCCACGATGTTTTTCTCTGGCACAAAGCCCCAGTAGCGCGAGTCGAGGGAGTTGTCGCGGTTGTCGCCCATCATGAAGTAATGGCCCGCAGGCACTTTGCAGGTCACGCCTTCGATGGTGTAGTGGCAGTTTTCTTTGAACGCAAAGTCGTCTGCGCCCGGCACGAAGGCTGGGCGATCGATGTCGTTCAAAAAGCGGTGCGTGCGGACGCCCGTCATCTCAGACGGTTGGCTGCCCAAAGGCAGGTTCTCTTCAAACTGCTTGATGTAGCGCATGCTGTCTTCTTCAAAGAAGTCCGGCAAGGCCTTTTGCGCCACAGATTGTCCGTTGATGGTGAGTTGCTTGTTCAAGTAAGCCACCTCGTCGCCGGGCACGCCCACCACACGCTTGATGTAGTCGAGGCTGGGCTTGGGTGGGTAACGAAACACCATCACGTCGCCACGTTGCACAGGGTTGCCGTCGGTCACCTTGAGGTTGAGCACCGGCAGGCGCACGCCGTAATGAAACTTGTTGACCAAAATCAGGTCGCCCACCCACAGCGTGGGGATCATCGAACCCGACGGAATTTTGAAGGGCTCAAACAAAAACGAGCGCAGCACAAACACGACGACGATCACGGGGAACAGGCCCGCCGTCCAGTCCAACCACCACGGCTGCATGATGAGGCGCTCTTTGGCCTCGGTCACATTGACGTCGGTTTGGGCAATGCCGAGTTTCGTCAGCTCTTGACGGCGCTTGTCGGCTTCTGCTTCCAAGCGTGCAGCAGCAGCTTCACGTTGGGGCAAAAAGTAAAAGCGCTCGGCCAGCCAGTAAATGCCGGTGACGAACGTGGCCATGAACATGAGCAGCGCGAAGTTGCCTTCGATCATGCCCACGTACCAAAAACCAGCGTAGCCCACGAAGGCAGCTAGTACGAATGCGGTCAACGTAGCCATTAATCCTCCACCTGCAAGATGGCCAAGAAGGCTTCTTGCGGAACTTCGACTGAGCCAATTTGCTTCATGCGTTTCTTACCTGCTTTTTGCTTCTCAAGCAGCTTGCGCTTGCGGCTGATGTCGCCGCCATAGCACTTGGCCAGCACGTTTTTACGCAAGGCCTTGATGCTTTCGCGCGCAATGATGTTGGAGCCGATGGCGGCTTGAATCGCCACGTCAAACATTTGACGGCTGATGATCTCGCGCATCTTGGCTACCACCGCACGGCCACGGTAGGTGGCTTGTGTGCGGTGCACGATGATGGACAGGGCATCGACCTTCTCGCCGTTGAGCAAGATGTCGACCTTCACCACGTCAGAGGCGCGGAACTCTTTGAACTCATAGTCCATCGAGGCGTAGCCGCGTGAGACGGACTTGAGTTTGTCAAAGAAGTCCAACACGATCTCACCCAGCGGCATTTCGTAGGTCAGCATGACTTGGCGACCGTGGTAGGCCATGTTCATTTGCACGCCGCGCTTTTGGTTGGCCAGCGTCATCACGGGGCCCACGTAATCTTGGGGCATGTACAGATGCACGGTGACGATGGGCTCGCGGATTTCGTGAAGCTTGCCTTGTTCGGGCATCTTGGCGGGGTTCTCCACCATGACCACTTCGCCGTCAGGCATCTTGACTTCGTAGACCACGCTGGGCGCGGTGGTGATCAGGTCTTGATCGAACTCACGCTCCAAACGCTCTTGCACGATTTCCATGTGCAACAAACCCAAGAAGCCGCAACGGAAACCAAAGCCCAGCGCTTGCGAAACTTCAGGTTCGTAGTGCAGTGAAGCGTCGTTGAGCTTGAGTTTTTCCAACGCGTCGCGCAGGCCGTCGTATTGGTTGGCCTCGGTGGGGTACAAACCCGCGAACACCTGTGGCTGAATTTCTTTGAAGCCCGGCAAGGCTTGCTCGGCAGGGCCTAAGTTATTGGGCAGCTTTTTTTCCAAGGTGATGGTGTCACCCACCTTGGCGGCTTGCAATTCTTTGATGCCGGCAATGATGTAGCCCACTTGACCCGCTTCGAGCGAGTTGCGTGGCTCGTTGCCGGGCGTGAACACGCCCAAGTTGTCGGCGTTGTAGACGGCTTCTGTGGCCATCATTTTGAAGCGCTCACCTTTGCCCAAGCGGCCATCGACCACGCGCACCAACATCACCACGCCCACGTAGCTGTCAAACCAGCTGTCAATGATCATGGCGCGCAGCGGCGCGTTGGGGTTACCTTTGGGCGCGGGCACTTGGGCCACCACGGCTTCCAAGATCTCGTCAATGCCCAAACCCGTTTTGGCGGAACACGGAATCGCATCGGTGGCATCAATGCCAATCACGTCTTCGATTTCGGCCTTGGCGTTGTCAGGATCTGCATTGGGCAAATCCATTTTGTTGAGCACGGGCACCACCTCGACACCGAGGTCGAGTGCGGTGTAGCAGTTGGCCACGGTCTGAGCTTCAACACCCTGACTCGCATCGACCACAAGCAACGCACCTTCGCAGGCCGACAGCGAACGCGATACTTCGTAAGAGAAGTCAACGTGGCCGGGTGTGTCGATCAAATTGAGGTTGTAGATCTGACCGTCTTTGGCTTTGTATTGCAGCGCGGCGGTCTGCGCCTTGATGGTTATCCCACGCTCTTTTTCAATGTCCATCGAGTCAAGAACTTGCGCAGACATGTCGCGCTCTTCAAGTCCACCACAACGCTGGATCAAACGATCTGCCAGCGTAGATTTGCCATGATCGATGTGGGCAATGATCGAGAAGTTTCTGATGTTATTCATCAACGGGGACACTTAAGTGATTGAATTCAAAGGGACGAACGCCAAGAAAAAAGGGCGCGTCATGTACTGACGCGCCCAGAACCAACAAGCAATGGCAACTGCATAAGTTGGGACTTCATTGTAGGCAAAAACCCCGAAACGCACAGCAGCATGATCGCCACCGAGGTCTCGTTGCGCGTTTGCAACATGAATTTATCCACAGCTTATTAACATTTTGACCAAGGGGTTTTGGGACAACTTGTGGGTGATCTGTGGAGCACCTGTGGAGTTTGTTACCCGATCCCATATCGTGGAGTTTGACGCATGCTTTTATATCGCAAAAGCACAATCAGCCCCTCGATTCTATACAAAAAGCGCTTGAACCCCTTTTTTGTCACTTGGCATACCCACCAGCAAACGGGGCTAAAAATATTTAAAAATATTTTTAGCCCCTAAATCCGACTGCGGTTTGTGGGTTTAACGGTTGGGGCGAATCACCGTGTACTGGGCCCACTCGCCACGGCGAATCAGCACACTGACCGTTTTGCTGCGGTCGAGCTTGGCCACCATGGCTTCAAACGCCTGCGCCGTCGGCGTTTCGACGTTGGCCAAGGCCAAAATCACGTCGCCTTCTTGAATGCCAGCGCGTGCAGCGGGCTCAGCCACCGCATCCACGCGTACGCCACCGCGCAACTTGAGTTCTTTCTTTTGAGCGTCGGTCAAGTCACTGACAGTGAGTCCCAACACTTTGCTGGCATTCGCCGTTTGGGGTTTCTCAACAGGCGCTTGCGTCTTCTGTTCTGGCTTTTCCGCCGCAAACTCGCCCACGGTGATGGCCAGCTCGCGCAACCCCCCGCGACGCCAGATCTGCAAATTGGCGCGTGTGCCGGGCTTGGTGTTGCCGACCAGACGCGGCAAGTCGGCCGATTTGTCCAATGTTTTGCCATCGAACTTCAAAATGATGTCGCCGGGTTCCAAGCCCGCCTTTTCTGCCGGGGAGCCCTGCTCCACGCCACGCACCAAAGCCCCTTGCGGCTTGCTCAGGCCCAAAGACTCCGCCACTTCTTTGCTGACTTGGTCAATCTGCACACCTAAGCGTCCGCGTTGCACACGCCCCGTGGCACGCAATTGCTCGCTCACGCGCACGGCTTCGTCGATCGGAATAGCGAAGGAGATGCCCATGAAACCACCTGAGCGTGAATAGATCTGGCTGTTGATGCCCACCACCTCACCGCGCATATTGATCAGCGGCCCACCAGAGTTACCCGGGTTGATGGCGACGTCGGTTTGGATGAAAGGCAAGTAGTCGCCCGTGTCGCGCTGCTTGGCACTGACGATGCCTGCCGTGACCGAATTCTCTAAACCAAAGGGTGAGCCGATGGCCATGACCCACTCTCCCACCTTCAGGCGACTGACATCGCCAATCTTGACGGCAGGCAAACCTGTCGCCTCGATTTTGACGACCGCCACATCGCTGCGCTTGTCTGAGCCCACGATGCGGGCTTTGAATTCACGTTTGTCGGGCAAGGTGACGAGCACCTGATCCGCACCGTCCACCACATGCGCGTTGGTCATCACAAAGCCATCGCTGGACAAAATAAAGCCAGACCCCACGCCGCGTGGCTGCTCTTGCTCAGGCTGCTGAGGGCGATTAGGGCGTTGCTGACGCGGCGCGTTAGGCGAAGGCATGGGTACGCCAAAGAAGCGGCGAAACAGCTCTTGCATCTCTTCATCAGGGCCGTTGCCTTGGGCATCGCGGACCACCGTTTTCTCTAAGGTGCGAATGTTGACCACGGAGGGGCCGACTTGCTCAACCAGCTCCGTGAAGTCAGGCAGGCCGCGCACACTTTGTGCTGTGGCTTGGGGTGCGAACGTCAAACTCACGCCGCCCAACAAGCTCAGACACATTCCGGCGACGATTGCCGAACGTGTGACAGCGATACGAGGAAAAACTAAACGGGTCAATGAACGTGGTGTCAACATGTGTTTTCTTTCAACGCAAAGCAGCGCGGCCATACACCGCACAACGCAAATTTAACCAATGCTGAGTCGCGTTTTCTTGGTCCAGCCAAAGATAACAACCCAACCTTGCCAGTCTGCCAGATGTGGGCTGCCATCTCAAAACCAAGGCTTTCTGCACATCAAGCGATACAAAAATTTCGCCAAGCGCGTCGTCAGCGCCACGACCGCGGCTGTGCCAACACCACACCTGACCGTCCCAACTCAAGGTGCCGGTTTGCGTGTGCAGACTATGCCAACCCAGCACCATGCCGAGCATTGCCGCTACAACACACAAACACATGGGCCAACTCACTGGTTGCAGCCTGCACCAAACGAACAACATGGCGGCCGTGAGGACACTCAAGGTGACCCAAATGACACGCTGAAAAGCACAACGCCCCACCGGATAGGAAACCGATGGGGCGTTGTGCATGGCGAAAGCCTTAGACGCGTTTGAAAACTAACGCGCCGTTGGTGCCGCCAAATCCGAAGTTGTTTTTGAGGGCCACATCGATCT
>CANBRM010000061.1 GCA_947371915.1 Comamonadaceae bacterium
CTGTTAATCTGAGGTTCTCTGGTTAAAACTTAGCTCATTATTTAGACCGATTTTTCTCAGTCATTGCACGTTTTATTACACGGTCGATGACCAAAAGCAAGCTGCATAAATCGATCTGTACAAAGTGCTACTCACTCCAACTCATACTATAGAAATTGTCTACCGTTATGGGGTAACGCCAGCCATCGGGGGCCTTAAGAGTGAAGTCCGGAGCAGCCAGCCAAAATCACAGATTGGGGTATCTAGAAGCATTGTTTTTGTTCATTTAGCACACACGTTTCAAGTGGTACTTGGAGGTGCCAGTTTGTCTTGAGTTTTGAGGTCAAAGTCCGTGGCATCGTGACGTTCGTGTAGTTGATCTGAAAGCTCGCCCCAAGTACGGTTGACCTTTCGACCACGCTGGACGGCAGGGCGTTGAAGAACTTCATTAGCCCATCGCCTTAGATTTTTGTAGCTCTCAACTTGCAGAAACTCTCCCGCACCATAGGCTTCGCCCAGCACCAAGTTGCCATACCATGGCCAAGTGGCCATATCTGCGATAGAGTATTCGTCACCCCCAAGGTAACGGTGTTTGGATAATTCCCGATCAAGTACATCCATCTGCCGTTTCACTTCCATAGTAAAACGGTTGATTGGGTATTCAAATTTCTCAGGCGCGTATGCATAAAAATGCCCAAACCCACCACCCAGATAGGGAGCCGATCCCTGCAGCCAAAAGAGCCAGTTCATAACCTCTGTTCTCGCAGCATTCTGTTTGGGCAGGAACTTGCCAAATTTTTCAGCAAGATAAAGCAGAATCGCGCCGCTTTCAAATACACGACTACCCGTTTCTGTATCAAGAAGTGCTGGGATTTTCGAGTTCGGATTGACTTCAACAAAACCCGATGAAAACTGGTCGCCTACATTAATTCGGATTAGGTGGGCATCGTATTCCGCACCCTTCTCGCTTTGTGCCAGCAACTCTTCGAGCAGGATCGTTACCTTTTGGCCATTGGGCGTACCCAGCGAGTAAAGCTGTAACGGATGTTTTCCGCGAGGCAGAACAGTTTCGTGGGTCGGTCCCGCGATGGGGCGATTGATTTTGGCCCATTCCCCACCGTTCTCGGCGTCCCACGTCCAGACTTTGGGGGGCACGTATTTGTTAGATTCAGACATGTTTGTGGTCTCTTTTCTTCATGTTAAGTTCAACTGTTTTTCCCAGTGAAGCCAGTTCTTGAAAAAGCGATTGGTGTCGAGGGAAAGTAGAGTTTGATCAAGAGTTTCTTCTTAAGATTATTGAGATATCAACAAAATTTAAATTCTACAAATCGCTATTTGAACTACCAGTTTGTTCATTCACCAACGCAGCGATTGCATGAAGTACGTCCAATGGTTCGGCACGCAGCCGATAGTCAGACTCAATATGCGCAAAATGAATGAGCCCATCGCGACCAATAACGTAGGTAGCCGGTAAGGGAAGAACCCAGCGCCCGTTTCCGTTCAGCACAGGAAGATCGTTCCCCACTTTGCTGTAAAGATCAATCAATGGCTGTGGCATTTCAAACGCAATGCCAAATCCATTCGCCGCTGTTACGCTTACCGGCAGCGAGGCACTGACCGACAGCCAGCGAACGCAAATTCTCAGCGACGTGCTAGGCCGGACTGTCAACTTCGTCGAAGTGTCACAGGAAGCGGGCACGGCCAGCATGGTGCAGATGGGCATGCCACCCAGTATTGTTGAATGGCTGTCTTCGCTCAATGCGCTCATTGCGGCCGGATATGCCGGCGCCGTCAGCCTGGATGTGCAGGACCTTTTGGGCCGTCCTGCGATAGGATTCAGGCAGTTTGCTCATGACTTCCAGGGAGCCTTGCTATGACCAGCATGACTTCAGAAACCAGCCCGCCCCTGGCCCTGTTTTCATTGGGCAATCTCGTAGTCGGTACCGGCGCGTTCATCCTTGCCGGGATATTGGGCAGCATCAGCGTGGATTTGGGTATTGGGGTTCCGGCAGCGGGGCAGGCAATGACGGCATATGCGCTATCTACCGCCCTGCTGGTCCCCTTTTTATTGGTGCTCACGGGCAAGCTCAGACGCAAACAGGCCATGGCATTGGCCTTGGCCCTCTTTGCGATGGGCAACCTGGTGTGTTCGTTCGCCGGCAGCTTGACCACGCTGCTGTTGGGACGGATTTTGATGGGCGCTGGTGCTATGTTCACGCCCATCGTGGCGGGACTTGCGGTCGCAGGATCTCCGCCCGCCCAGCGCGGCAAAGCGCTGTCGTTGGTCTTTCTTGGCATCAGCTTGAGCTATGTGGTGGGGCTTCCCATGGGCACATGGCTGACATCCGTGCAAAGCTGGCGTCTCCCAATTCAAGTCGTGGCGGCTGCCAGCATGCTGATGCTGGCGGTGCTAATGTGGCGTGTACCCGCGAGTCTGCAATCGCCAGGTGCAAGCTTCCAGGGCGCGGTTGCGCTGATTCGCAAGCCTGCAGTCGGACTGTCTTTGCTGCTGACGCTCCTTTACTTCACCGCCATCTTCACTTTGTTTGGCTATATCGGCCCAGTACTGCAAGCCCTAGGGCCCATGTCGGTATCGCAGATGTCTTTGACACTACTGGCAATTGGGGTATCCGGTGTCCTTGGCACCCTGATTGGCGGCTGGGCAACTGATCGCTTTGGCCCCCTTAGGACACTTCAAGTGCAGTTGGTCATCTTTTTGGTTGCGCAGGTGGTAGTGCCCCTTACGGTTGGAAACTACGCGGCCATTCTGGCAGCCTTGCTAGTATGGGGAACAGCAGGCTTCGGAATGATGCCGCCGCAACAGGCCAGGCTCGCAGCGGCGTCAGCAAAAAATGCACCACTGCTTTTGTCTCTGAATACCTCCATGCTCTATTTTGGAACAGCATTGGGCTCAATCGTTGGTGGCACTTCCAGTGCTTATCTGGGGTTTGGTCAAATCGCATGGGCCGGCATTCCATTTCTTGCACTCGGGCTGATGACATTGCGGGTGCGCGCAGAACGGGATTAGGGGAGCGGCTCTATGGCTCGGACAAAGCAGCAAGTTGCAGTTGCGAAGACAGGTACCCAATTACCGGCAAACTCATACCATCCGCAAGACCGCAAGCAATGGAGGAATTGGTTGCAAATACATCACGCCCGGCCTGACGGAATCTGGTTAGTGTTCTGGAAAAAGGCGAGCGGACGCGCTCTACTCTCGTATGACGAGGTTGTAGAGGAAGCCTTGTGTTTTGGCTGGATTGACAGCAAGCCTAACAAGCTGGATGAGCATCGGTCTCTTTTATGGATCGCTCCAAGAAAGCCCGGGACCGGGTGGTCGCGACTCAACAAGAATAGGGTTGAGAGGTTGATTGCCAATAGGCAAATGGACCTAGCAGGACTTGTCAAAGTGGATGCCGCAAAAGCGGATGGCTCGTGGACAAAGTTAGATGCTGTTGAAAATCTGGAAATTCCTGATGACTTGCGCAATGCGCTGGCGCAATTACCCGCGGCATCGAGCTACTTTGATGCTTTTCCGCGGTACGCGAAGCGGGGCATACTGGAGTGGATCGAAATTGCCAAAAAGGCAGAAACGCGGGCCAAGCGCATTGCCGAGACTGCCAAATTGGCGGCTGTCAATGAGAGAGCCAATCAGTGGCGGAAATAATGAACATTTCCCATATCCAATTGCTCAAAAAGCTAGTTCAAATGGTTCAGTAAGCGATGCAGATCTTGAGACACTTACGCTCATTTATTCATTAATGGAATCAAGCAAGTCAAAGTGCTTGGAGCTTGATTTCCCTACACATCATGTTCAGTCCCCAAAAATTTCTGAAACTGATGCTTTTTTGACAATATTCAAGAAGTTACTAGGTGGTGCAGTACCCGTATAAAGTAATTGGCTGTTTAATGAAAAAAAAGCCACTGACCGAAATCAGTGGCTTTTCCATTGTTGGTAGGGCGTGACAGACTTGAACTGTCGACCAAAGGATTCTGGTTTGTGTAGCTTTCACTACTCCCTGGACTATGCCTTCACCATAGCTTGCACTTTAGGTGGACGCCGTCTAGTCTCTACACGTTCAGAGTGCTTTCGCACCTAGCTTCGCTCGGCATTGGCATATCTTGCGACTTAGCTTTCACCGAATTTGACGTCATTCACACGAAGAGTTTCCTACCTCGGTGCACAATTTTCATGAGTCCTCTGCTCTAACCAACTGAGCTAACGCCCCAAATTACCGATGGATTGTAGTGTCACCCTTTCGAGGGCTACCTTAAATCGTCCGTCGTTGATTGAATGCGCCAAAAGATTGGGACATTGAATCAGAGTTTTCAGCACACCCGTATAAATTTATTTTTAAGATAAGATTTAGCCTTATGAAAATTTATAGTAAATCAAAAAATTTAGTTAGCGTGTGGCTACTTATCGCACTTACGGGCTGTGCAGGTCAATTGACGTCAGGCTTGCCCATCAACCATGGCAGCTACATACCCGATGTCAATTTAAAGGGTGATGCCCTCAAAAGTTATTACGAAGACGTCGCGACCTGCCAGCGGCAAATCATCCAGCAATACGGCGACAAGTACACCGCTAACAACGCCATCACCGATGTGCGGCACTGCTTGATCAAAAAAGGTTACGTCTTATTGAGCTAAGCCGCCACTCATTAAGTCGGCGCATACCCATCCACCAAAACCAGAGCCCCGGTCGAATTCTGAAGACGGTGCGGCAGGATGGCTTGATAGGCTGGGCTGTCATACCAAGCTTGGGCAATCTCACGGCTTGGAAACTCGATCACCACATTTCTGTCGCCCAAACTCTGGCCTTCAACCTGCGTCGCATGGCCGCCACGCACCACATAACGTCCACCGGCCTCTGCAATGGTCTTCGGGACTTGTGAGGCATACAACGCATAGCCCTCGGTGTTGGTGACAGAAATTTGCCCAATCAAATACGCTTTAACCATCTCGATTCCTTCAAAGTGTGTTGCGTCAACGGTGTGAACTGCGAACTTTACGCGACTGCACGGGCAAGGACCTCGGTCGTATCATCGCCCGCATGAAACTATCCCCTCGATCAGCTGGCCTCGTCTCAGCCGTGGTCACTGTGCTGATTTGGACCTCCTTCATCGTCATCGCCCGCGCGTCAGCGTCCCACAACTTATTGCCACTCGACATCGCTTTTTTGCGCATTTTGGGGGCTGGTAGCGTGCTGCTACCTTGGGGATGGTGGCTCCTGCGCAAGCAACGTTCAACGGGCGACAAAGTGGGGTCGTTGTTTGGTCTGTCTCCCCTGCCCCTGCGTATCACGGCAATTGCGGGCGTCTTTGGCAGCATGCTTTACGCCATGCTGGCTTACTCCGGCTTCTTCTTCGCGCCCGCCGCGCACGCCTCGGTGCTGATGCCGGGTAGCTTGCCTTTGTGGACCTCACTGCTCGCCATCGTGGTGCTGCATGAGCGCATCTCGCAAACACGCGCCATTGGTTTGGCCTGTATTGTTTTGGGCGATTTGATGGTGGGGGGTGCCAGTTTGCTCAAAGCATTTGAGGGTGGCGAGGTGTGGAAAGGCGATTTGCTATTCATGAGCGCTGCTTTCTGCTGGTCTTGCTACAGCGTGACGGTGCGCCGCCATGCGCTAGACCCCGTGCGCGCCACCATCGCCATCACGGCGTTCTCGTGCGTCACGTTTGTGCCGGTTTATGCGCTGGCCGTTGCAAGCGGCCTGATTGCCAGCCACTTGGGCACGGCGCCAGTGTCTGAAATGTTGTTCCAAGCGATTTACCAAGGCGTGGGCTCGGTGGTGATTTCAGGCATCACCTTCAATGTGATGATTCGCTATTACGGCCCCGTGCGCTCCACCATGATCACCGCCCTCGTGCCCGGCCTCTCAGCCTTGGGCGCGGTGGCGGTGCTGGGTGAGCCCATGCACCTGAACTTGCTCGCAGGCCTCGCGCTGGTGACCTGCGGCATTTTGTTCGGGGTGCGTAAGTCTTAAGCCACGGCTCAGAACTCGATGGTTTGACCTTCAGTCATGGGCACCACTTTGATGGGGCTGCCTTTCATGGCGTCTTGGAACTCAGCCAAGGTGCCTTTGGTCAAGGGGTTGGAGTTGTAGTGCATGGGCATGACCATCTTGGGCTGAATCCAGTTGCGGGCTGCGTAGGCTGCATCTTCTGGGTCCATGGTGAAGTTGCCGCCAATGGGCATCAAAACCAAATCAGGCTTGTAACGCTCGCTGATGAACTTCATGTCGCCAAACAAACCGGTATCGCCCATGTGCCAAATCTTGAAACCGTTTTCCAGCTCAATGATGTAACCCACCGCTTCACCTGCGGGGTGCGACTCGTTTTTGCCCGTAGCTGGGTTGTTCCACACAATGAGCGATGAATGCTCGGCCGCCACAGCCGTCACCTTGATGCCGGGCAAGGGTTTGACATGGCCTGTTTTGTTAAAGCGGTGGCCCAAATTGGCAGGCAACATGCCCAGCGTGATCAAAGGCGTCACCATATCGGCGGGGCCGTACAGCACGGTGTTGTTCAATTTGGCCAAGGCTGGAGCGTCGCCCAAGTGGTCCACGTGGGCGTGCGTGACCAAGAGCAAGTCGATCTTGCCCAGCGCTGCGAAATCTGTTTTGTAAGGCGCGGGGGCTTTGGGGCCACCGGTGAGCCAAGGGTCGATCACGATGGTTTTACCGCCCGGGGTTTTGATGCGGTAACCCGCTTGCCCCAGCCACAGCATTTCAGTTTTTCCGTTGGCGGCAGGCGCGGCAGCAGCAGTCTGGGCTTGGGCATGGCCGCTGCACAAGGCCACGGCCGTGAGCGCAACAGCGCAGTTGAGTTTCAGCCAAGCAGCTAATTTCATAAAGTTTCCTTCAGGTTTAAAAATCACACCCACCTATGGTTAGGCAAAAAGCGGGCGCTGAAAAGAGGGTTTGCCACATCACGCGCCCAAGCAGGTCAAACGAGCGACACCCTAGAAACGCACGATCAACACAGACATGAAGAGAGCGTTAACTAAAAAATATTATTTATGACTCAGCGCGTTGCTGACCAACTTGGACGTGATGTCCACGATGTGAATCATGCGGTCGTAAGCCATACGGGTGGGGCCAATCACGCCCAAAGTGCCCACCACTTGGCCATCGACTTCGTAAGGGGCACTGACCACCGACAGCTCTTCCATCGGCACAATTTTGCTTTCGCCGCCGATGTAAATACGCACACCTTCAGCCTGGGCTGAAATGTCCAACAGGCGCACCAACTGGGCTTTTTGCTCAAACAAATCAAAGGCACGGCGCAGGTTGCCCATGTCGCTAGAAAAGTCACTGACCGACAACAAATTGCGCTCGCCGCTGATCACCACGTCGTCTTGCTCTTGCGCCAACGCTTCGGTGCTGACTTGGACAGCCGCTTGCATCAAGGTCGCAATCTCGCTGCGCAAAGACTCCACCTCGGCCAGCAATTTCTCGCGCACTTGCTCAATGGCCATGCCTGCGAAATGGTGGTTCAAGTAGTTGGACGCTTCGATGAGCTGGGACGCCGTGTAGTCCGCCTCGGTGAAGATGACGCGGTTTTGCACGTCGCCTTCAGGCGACACGATGATCACCAGCAAGCGCCGATCAGAAAGCCGTAAAAACTCAATGTGACGGAACACCGAGCTGCGGCGCGGGGCAATCACCACCCCCACAAACTGCGACAAGTCGGACAGCAAATGCGCGGCATTGGCAATCACCTTTTGCGGCTGGTCGGGTGCCAAGCTAGGCGCATGCAAATGCCCGCGGTCGGCGGTGAGCATGGTGTCCACAAACAAGCGGTAACCACGGGCCGTCGGGATGCGCCCTGCCGAGGTGTGCGGACTCACGATCAGGCCCAAGGCCTCCAAATCAGACATCACATTGCGAACTGTAGCGGGCGACAACTCAATGCCTGTGGCGCGAGAAAGCGTGCGTGAGCCGACGGGTTGCCCGTCGGCGATGTAGCGCTCGACCAGCGCTTTGAGCAACAACTTGGCGCGTTCGTCTAATTGGGTCATGTGTTGTCAAATTTTAGTGATGTAATTTGCCTATGAAATCAAAGTTTCGTCACATTGCCTTACTGGGTAAATACCAACTCCCAACCGCGGGCGGCACCAAGCCGTCGTCGCGGTTGATTCTGGAGACGGTGGCGCAGTTTTTACACACCCAAGGCTGTGAAGTCATTTTGGAGCACGACACCGCCGCCAACACCGGCTTGGCCGGCTATCCCGTGATGGACGTCAAGGGCATTGGCAAAAGTTGTGATCTGGCTTTGGTGGTCGGCGGCGACGGCACCATGCTGGGCTACGGTCGCCAACTGGCGCAATACAACGTGCCCTTAATTGGCATCAACCAAGGGCGCTTGGGTTTCATCACCGACATTCCTTTGGACGATTTTCAAACTACCCTCAAAGCCATGCTCAACGGCGACTACGAGGAAGACAAGCGCGCCATGATGCACGCCAAAGTGTGGCGCGACGGCCACTGCGTGTTTGACGCACTGGCCATGAACGATGTGGTGGTCAACCGCGGCGCCACATCGGGCATGGTGGAAATGCGCGTCGAAGTCGATGGGCATTTCGTGGCCAACCAGCGCGCTGACGGCTTGATCATCGCCACCCCCACAGGCGCCACGGCCTACGCGTTGTCAGCGGGCGGTCCGCTGATGCACCCGTCTTTACCCGCGTGGGTGATGGTGCCCATCGCACCACACACCCTGTCGAACCGTCCCATCGTGCTGCCCGACACGGGCGAGGTGGTGATTGATTTGGTGGCCGGCCGAGACGCCAGCGCCAACTTTGACATGCAGTCACTCGCCTCGTTGCTGCTGGGCGACCGCATCACGGTCACGCGATCCAAGCACCATGCGCGGTTCTTGCACCCACGTGGCTGGAATTACTTTGACACCTTGCGTAAAAAACTCCACTGGAACGAGGGCGTGGCATGAGTTTGCAGCACATCGTCTTGCGTGATTTCGTGATCGTGCGTGAGCTCGATCTGAACCTCTCACAGGGCTTTACCGCACTCACCGGCGAAACCGGTGCTGGCAAATCCATCTTGATTGACGCGCTGCAGCTGGTTATGGGCGCACGCGCCGATGCGGGTGTGGTGCGCGAAGGGGCTACACGGGCCGAAATTTGTGCGGAATTTGACGCCACACCGAATCTGCAAGCTTGGCTGGAAGACGAAGGCTTTGCCAGCGCCGCCGAGCAAGGCAGCTTGCTGCTCAAACGCACCATCGACACACAAGGCAAAAGCCGCGCGTGGATCAACGGCAGCCCCGCCACTGCCACCCAACTGCGATCGCTGAGTGACCGGGTGCTCGACATTCACGGCCAGCACGCTTGGCAAAGCTTGACCCGCCCCGACGCCGTACGCGGATTGCTCGACGCCTACGCGAGCGTGAACCTGCAAGCCTTGAGCACGGCCTGGAGCACCTGGCGACGCGCCATCCAAACCCTGCAAGAAGCCCGCACCGCCCAAGCCACGCTGCAAGATGAGCGTGAGCGATTGGTGTGGCAAATGGCCGAGGTCGACAAACTCGCGCCAGCCACGGACGAATGGGCAGAGCTCAACAGCCAACACACCCGCCTGTCGCATGCACAAGCCCTGATGGATGCCGCACAAAGCGCCATTGCGGCCCTCGAAGACGACGACCAAGGTGCCTTGCGTTTGCTCAGCAAAGCCCAAGACGCCTTGCAAGACCAAGCCGACGTCGCGCCCGAGTTTGCCAATTGGGTAGACGTGCTGGCCTCTAGCTTGGCGCAAGCCGGTGACGTGGCGCACTCGCTGCACGCCTACTTGAGCCATGCCGAACTGGACCCCGAGCGCCTGCAAACGCTGGACGATCGCATGTCGCTGTGGATGTCGCTGGCACGCCGCTTCAAGCGCACACCCCAAGAATTGCCTGCGCTGTACCAAGAATGGAAAGCGCGCCTCTCTCAACTCGATGCCGCCACTGACTTGGCCGCCCTCGAAGCCGCCGAAGCCAAAGCAGCTGCGGCTTACCAAACACAAGCCCGCCTGATTTCAAAAGCGCGCACCCAAGCGGCCCCCAAACTCGCCACTGCCATCAGCCAAGCCATGCAAGGCTTGGGCATGCAGGGCGGCCGCTTTGAGGTGCAACTCGAACCCACCGAGCAAGCCACCGCCAGTGGCTTGGAGAGCGTTAACTTTTTGGTGGCAGGCCACCCCGGCAGCACACCGCGCCCCGTGGGCAAAGTGGCGTCAGGCGGTGAACTGTCACGCATTGCCTTGGCCATCGCTGTCACCACCAGTCAGCTGGGCACCGCCCAAACCTTGATCTTTGACGAGGTCGATTCCGGCGTGGGCGGCGCCGTAGCCGAAACCGTGGGCCGCTTGATGCAGCAACTGGGACGTGACCGCCAAGTCATGGCCGTCACCCATTTGCCCCAAGTCGCAGCCTGCGCCGATCACCACTGGGTGGTGTCCAAGCACAGCGATGCACAAGGCACGGCCAGCCAAGTCACGGCGCTGAATCACGCGGATCGCGTGGGCGAAATTGCCCGCATGTTGGGCGGCGAGAAAGTGTCTGACACCACCTTGGCCCATGCCCGCGAAATGCTCAACCACACTGAGCCTTTGAAAAGCAAAGCATGAAACAAGAATTGGTCCTCATTACCGGCATGTCGGGCTCTGGCAAGTCGGTCGCGCTGCACGCTTTGGAAGACGCGGGCTACTACTGCGTCGACAACCTGCCCCCTGAATTGTTGCTGCCCTTTGTGCAACTTGAGCAGCAACACAGCGCCAGCAAAATTGCCATTGCGATGGATGTGCGCAGCGCCCAATCTTTGCCGCTCGTGCCCGCACAACTGGCACATCTGCGCGCTTTGGACGTCGATGTGCGCATGCTGTTCTTGGATGCCACGACAGAAATTTTGGTGCATCGTTTTTCGGAAACACGGCGTCGTCACCCCTTGTCGCGCAAAGACGATGAACCGGTGCGTGACCAGCAACGCGATTTGGTGGAAGCGATTGAGCTAGAGCGCGAGTTGCTGTCAGAGTTGCGTGAAGAGTCGCACATCATCGACACCAGCTTGCTGCGCAGCACCAAACTTCAAAGCTACATCAAGTCGCTGATTTCAGCACCCGCCACGCAGCTCACGTTGATGTTTGAATCGTTTGCGTTCAAGCGCGGGATTCCCGTGCATGCCGACTATGTGTTTGATGTGCGCATGCTGCCCAACCCCCATTACGAACCCATGCTGAAACCGCTGACGGGCCGTGATGCCCCGGTGGCTGAGTGGCTGGCGACACAGGCCTCCGTAGAAAAAATGGCCGAACAAATCAGCCATTTTTTAGATACGTGGCTGCCCGACTTGAACCACGACCACCGAAGCTACGTGACCGTGGCGATTGGTTGCACAGGCGGACAACACCGGTCGGTCTATTTGGTGGAATTGCTCAGCCAACGCTTCGCCAAAAGCTGGATCACGCTCAAGCGCCACCGTGAACTGGACGTCAACCCGTAAGCAGTTTGCGCACGGGCGCGGGCAGGCCCAAAGCGGGCCAATCGGTGGCGGCAAACCAAGCAGCGTTGTCCACTGGCGCAAGTGGCTCATTCGCTGCCACGCCCGCATGGCTTGTACTTGCCTGCAGCGGCAGCGCTTCGGCTAGCACCAAGCGAACGGCATGCAAATGCAAATCTTTGTGCGTCAGCACATGCTTGAACACAGGGCCATCGACCAGCTGAGACCGATGTGAAGCGGGCACCGCCGCTTGCAACGCCTCAAAGCTGTCAAACACGGGCAAGCAATACAAGCCCGCCCACACCCCCGTTTGCGGACGCTGCATCAGCCACACATCGCCCTGCGAGGTCTGCGCATGCAACAGCCAGAGTTGCTCCGAACTGCGCTTGAGTTTGCGGGTCTTGACGGGGTACAGCTCGGGCTTGCCTTCTTGAGCAGCCACGCACTGCGCCTGCACGGGGCAGCGATCGCATTGCGGTTTTTTAGGTGTACACACCGTGGCGCCCAAATCCATCACGCCTTGGGTGTAACGCGGCATGGCCTGAGCCACATCCGCTTGAGGCAACATGGATTGGGCGATTTGCCACAAGGCTTTTTCATGGCGCGAAGACGCCAAGTCTTCTTTGAACCCCAAAAATCGCGTCAGCACGCGTTTGACGTTGCCATCCAAAATCGCAATGGGCTCGCTGAAACACAGCGAGGCCACAGCGGCAGCCGTGGATCGACCGATGCCTGGCAGGGTTTGCAAAGTTTCTGAACTTCGTGGAAAAACGCCGCCATGCAAAGCCACCACATCTTGGGCGGCGCGGTGCATATTGCGTGCGCGACTGTAATAACCCAAGCCGCTCCACAAGCCCAGCACCTCGTCTTGATGCGCCGCTGCCAAATCGGCAACCGTAGGAAAGCGGGCCATAAAACGCGCAAAGTAGTCGCGCACCGTCACCACTTGCGTTTGCTGCAACATGATTTCAGACAGCCACACCGCATAGGGGTCTTGGGTGTTTTGCCAAGGTAAATCGTGGCGGCCGTGTTGTAACTGCCAAGCCACCACCGCCTCGGCGAAGGTTTGGGCTGGCTTCAAGGCTTTTGGCATACAGGACAAAAATAGGTGGAGCGCTGGCCTTGCTGAATGCGACGAATGGCGGTGCCGCACACACGACAAGGCGCGCCGGCTCGGTCATACACATGGGCTTCCAGTTGAAAGTAGCCCTGCTGGCCATCGGCGCTGGAAAAGTCGCGCAGGGTGCTGCCGCCTTTTTGCACCGCACGCGCCAGCACGTCGATGATGGCCAAGCGCAGCTTTTCAGCCCGCGGTCGACTGACGCGTTCGGCACGAACTGTGGGACGAATACCCGACAAAAACAAAGCTTCAGACGCGTAAATATTGCCCACACCCACCACCAATTCACCGCCCAGCAACACTTGTTTGAT
>CANBRM010000062.1 GCA_947371915.1 Comamonadaceae bacterium
GTACCAGCCGTCTCTGTGGTGTAGCTAGCGATAGAGGTGATGAGCTGCATGGCATCGCCATCTATCGCCCCCGCATAGGTTCCCCCTGACACTACCGCGTTCGTCGATGTTGTGGTGCCATCGTAGGTTTTGGTCGCACTGACCGTTGCGCCAGTGGCCGTGAGTGTCGGCATCAAGCGGTAATAAAAGTTACGCGTGCCCACCACCGCACTGCTGAGTGCAGCACTGGTGGCGTTGTAGGTTTTGTACTGAATGCCACCTGTCGCGCCAGCCATCTTGAGGCCCAAGTTCGCGGTTGAACCGTTCAGGACAGTTGTCGTCGGCGAGCCAGAAAAAATTGCAATTGTTCCCGTAGCGCTGGTTGTGAGGGTGTTGGTCAACGTCAAGTCACTGAGCAGCGATGTATTGGCAGCCGAGGCAGAACCAGCCAACACCTTGATGACGCTGCTCGGGCCTGAGAGCGTGATCGCGCGGTCCACGTTGACCGATGAGTTGCCTTGTACCGTGACATTACCTGTACCGGTGATGGTCGTCCCCGAAGTAGGCAACATCGCACTCAATAAAAAACCAGCAGAACGGATAAACACCAAATTACCGTTGTCAGTGATGGTCGTGCCGGTGCCTAATTTGGCCGATGTAGATGCCAAGGTGCCAACCTGCAAGGTGCCTGCATTGATCGTGGTCGTGCCCGAGTAGTTATTTAAACCGGTACCGCCAAACACCACCGTCCCCAAACCTGTCCCTTTGGTGATGCCAAAGGCACCACTGATGGTGCCGTTCAAGTTCAAGGTGCCGCCTGCGCCGGCATCCACGGTGCTAGCCGCTGTCATCGAGATCGCGCTTGAGACCGTCGACGAGGATGCCGCTGTGTTGGTGATCTTGCCACCCGCCACGCTGATGGGCTTGGCGAAGGTGACGCCTTGCAAATCCAAAGTGGCACCTGTGTTGAGGGTGGTCGTGCCAGAGGGCGAGCTGAAAGAGGCTGCACCGCTGGCAATCAAGGTGGTGTTGGCGGCCACGTTGATGGCACCACTGAGTGAGTTGGCACCGGTCAAGGTCAGCGCGCCCGTGCCGTTTTGGTTCAACGCCCCTGAGCCTGACATGGCACCTGGCAGAGTCACGGCATCGGAACGGTTCACCGTCAAGGCGCCGTTGTCCACGATGGGTCCTGCCAAGCTGCCACTGTTACCACCCGCGCCCAAGACGAAGGTGGCGCCATAGGGAATAGTGGTGTTGCCTGTGAAGGTGTGATTCCCTGCGAATGTGACTGTGCCACTTGTCGCGGTGGTGGTGAGCCCACCAGTGCCGCTGATGACACCGGCATACGTGCCTGACAGCGTCGTCAGCGTTAAGTTTTTGCTGCCCAAGGTCACCCCGCCACTGCCTGTGATCGTGCTGACCTGGGTCCCTGTGGTGGTCAAACTGATATCCAAAGTACCGTTATTCGTCACGCTTGACATACCGCTGATGCCTGCCCCTCCCAGCTGCAACGTGCCAGCACTGATGGTGGTGGCACCTGTGTATGTCTGAGCAGCGTTTAATTTCCAGGTGCCCGACCCTTCTTTGGTCAAGGTGCCATTGATCGTACTGAAAACACCAGAAAAGGTACCGCCTTGCGTGCCACCCAATGTCAAACCCGTCCCTGAAATACTGCCTCCAGCGCTCAAGCTGATCGTGCCTGCATCTCCCACGATGGAACTTGCGCTCCCCAAGGTCAAGGTGCCACCATAGCTGGCTGCCAAGCTGCTGCTGTTGAACAACGCACCCGAGCCACTGATACCCGTGCCGTTCAAGGTCAAGCCTCTGGCGGAGCCAGCCGCCACGGTCTGCCCATTCAAGTCCAAGGCTGCACCATTGGACACGCTGACGACTCCTGAGCCACCCCAAGGCGTGGTCGAGCCAAGCTTGAGTGTGCCGGCGCTGAGGGTGACGTTGCCGGTGAAGGTGTTGATACCGCCCAAGGTCCATGTTCCTGCGTCAACTTTGGTCAAGGTCCCAGAGGTGGTTCCCAAAATAGACGTCAAGGTGCCACCTTGCGTGCCACCCAAGGTTAGGCCCAAGTTTGCGCCAGTAATGATGCCTGTATTGCTCAAATTGATGCTGCCCGTGCCACCCACGATTGAGCTGGCAGTCTGTAGGCTAATCAAACCCGCATAGCCTGCCCCTGTGGCGCTGCTGTTGATGAGCGCGCCACCGCTGAGGATGCCCGTGCCATTGAGCTTCAAGCCGTTGGTGGAGGTCACGTCTTGGCCATTCAAGTCAAGCACCGCACCATCGGCAACGGTGACCAAACCCGTACCGCCCCACGGCGTGGGCGTGGCCAGTTTCAAGGTGCCTGCACTGATGGTGGTGGCTCCCGTGTTGGTGCCCCCGCCAGCCACGGTCCAAGTGCCCGTGCCCGATTTGCTGATGCCTAAACCCACATCGCTGTACAGCGTGCCGCCTATCGCGCCTTCCAAACTGAGGGAAGAATTGCCGTTAATCTTGCCCGTGTTGGTGAGCGTGATGGCGCCGGTGTCGGCCAAAATGTGGTTGACACCACCCGTCAAGGTGATCAACCCACCATAGCTCGCACCCGTGGTGCTGGTGTTGGTCAACGTTCCCTGAAACGTCATGGGGTTGGTAGGGATAACGGTTTGCCCGTTCAGGTCCAGCGTTGAAGACATACTGACAGTGCCGCCTGCGCCCCATGGGGTGGCTGTGCCCAGTCTGAGAATGCCATTGCTGATGGTGGTATCGCCTGTGTAGGTGTTGATGCCATTGAGCGTCCACCGCGCCGCTGCGTTCGTTGCCGCTAGTTTCAAAGCACTTGTTGCGATCGGACTTGCAATCGTGTTGCCTGTGGAGCTGATTCCCTTTAGTGTGAGCAAATAGGCGCCGGTGATGGGGCTGGGACTGGTCAAGCTGATGTCGCCCGCCCCACCAATATAGCTGTCACTGCCCAGCGTGATCTGCCCTGCAAAGCTTGCCGCAGTAGCGGAGGTGTTGTGGAGCGCCGCATAGATCATCCCGTTGCCGTTGATGGTCAAGGCATTGCTCGAGGCCACTGTTTGGCCGTTGAGATCGAGTGAAGCACCACTTGCCACTGTCACTGTACCGCCAGCCCCCCAAGGGTTGGCCGTACCCAGTTGGAGCGTGCCTTTGCCTACGGTCGTATTGCCGCTGTAGGTGTTGTTGCCACTGATCGTCAATGTGGTGGCGTTAGTGCCAGACAAGGTCAGGCCACCTGTACCCGTCTGAATCGGGCTGGAAATCAAGCTGCCATTCGCAGTACTGGTTATTAAAGTGAGGTCATAGGCACCGGTGATGGGGCTGTTACTGGTCAGGCTGATGGGGCCGGCCCCACCGATGCTGGTGGCGCTGCCCAGGGTGACCTGGCCTGCATAGACTGCTACTCCACCGCTGGTGTTGTTCAAGGCCCCCACATTCGATGCGTACATGCCATTGAGCACCAAAGAATTGGTTGACGTCACGGTCTTGCTATTTAAGTCGAGCATCGCACCATTGGAGACGGTGACTGTTCCACCGGCCCCCCACGGGGTGGCCGTGCCCAGCTTGATCTTTCCCTCTTGGATGTTGGTGTTGCCCGTGTAAGTGTTAACGCCACCCAAGGTCCAAGTGCCTGCGCCTGTTTTGGTCAAACCACCGGTGGTGCCCAGAATTGAGGTCAAGGTGCCGCCTTGTGCGCCCCCCAAGGTCAGTCCATAGCTCCCGCCAGTGATGGTTCCTACATGGCTCAAAGTCAAGGTACCGGCGTCACCCACGACAGAACTGTCAGAGCCTAGGGTGATCAAACCCGCATAGCTTGCCGCAGTGGTGCTGCTGTTGAACAACGCGCCTGAGCCATTGATCCCCGTGCCATTCAAGGTTAAACCTCGGCTGTAGCCCGCAACGATGCCCCGGCCATTCAAGTCCAACGCAGCGCCCTGGGTCACGCTGACGGTTCCTGTGCTACTCCAGGGCGCGAAGGTCTCTAGTTTGAGCGTGCCCGCGCTGATGGTGGTGTTGCCGGTGAAGGTGTTGGCCCCCCCCCCCCAGGACCACGTACCTGCATCCACTTTGGTCAAGGTCCCCGTGGTGGTCCCCAAACTTGATGAGAAGGTACCCCCTTGTGCGCCCCCCAAGGTCAACCCAAAAGTCGCACCACTGACGGCGCCCGTGTTGCTCAAGGTGATGCGGCCCGCATCGCCCACGATAGAACTGGCACTGCCCAAAATCAGCAGGCCACCGAAGCTGGCGCCTGTGCTGCTGCTGTTGAGCAACGCGCCTGAACCGTTGATGCCGGTGCCGTTCAAGGTCAAGCCTCTGGAGGAGCCCGCCACAACAGTCTGCCCATTCAAGTCCAACACAGCGCCACTGGTGACGCTGACAGTTCCTGTGCTACTCCAAGGCGTGTTGGTTCCCAGTTTGAGTGTGCCGGCGCTGATGGTTGTACTGCCGGTGAAGGTGTTGTTCACGCCCCCCAAGGTCCACGTACCCGCACCGGTTTTGGTCAAGGTCCCTGCACCCATATTTAAATTAGAAGCCAAGGAACCGCCTTGTGCACCGCCCAAAGTCAGCCCAAAAGCGCCGGTGACGTTTCCTGTATTGCTCAGGGTGATGGCGCCTGTGTCGGCCAAGACAGAACTGGCACTGCCTAGGGTCAGCAGACCGCCATAGCTTGCCCCAGTGCTGCTGCTATTGATCAAAGCGCCGCCATTCAAGGTCAAGTTGCCCGTGGTGTTGGCCATGCTTTGGCCATTGAGATCGAGTGTTGCTGTGCTGGCCACGCTGATCGCACCCGAGCCAAACGCAGTGGCACTGACTGCCTTTAACGTACCTGCGCTGACGGTGGTGGCACCCGTGTAAGTGTCGTCACCGCCCAGAGTGAGTGTGCCCGTACCAGATTTGGTGAGGCTGCTACCAACGCTCCCGAATGAAGAGGCAAACGTGATGTCTTGACCATTGGTGTCAATTTTGTATGACTGGTTGGCCGTGGTGCTGTCAATACGCGCTGCATAGTCTGTGGCATTCACTGCACTACTCGTGGGGTACTGCAATATGCCGCCAGTGAATGTGAGCTTGCCACTGCTGCCAATGGCATTGGCAGAGCCTAAGTTCAGTGTTCCAGCAGCAAGTGTGGTGCCACCTGCGTAGCTGTTATTGCCCGTCAGGGTCAACGTGCCAGAGCCTGCATTGGTAAAGCTGCCATCGCCGCTGAGGGGGAATGCCAAAGTGATGGCATCGGATCGTTTCATTTGAAAGTTAGCGCCGCTTGCCATACTGACACCGGTGGTGTTTGCAATGCTGCCAGATGTGGCGTTATTTCCAACAACCAAAGTTCCACCATCAACGATGGTTGCGCCGCTGTAGGTGTTGGTGCCTGTAAGACTCAGAATGCCACTGCCAGCCTTGGTGAGGTTGGCGTTGATGCCAGAAACTGCTACGGGAATAATGAGTGATGCGCCTGCCGCAACGTCAATAAACCCGCCTTCAGCACCTAAGGTAACGCCAGCGCCACTGGAAAAAAGGGAACTGGTGCCCGTGCTGGTTTTGAGAGTTCCACCATTGAGGGTGATGTATTCCTGAATGTTGCTTCTATTTTGCAGATCAAGCACCGCGCCGCTGGCCACAGTCGTACCACCGCCAGCAGTTCCCAAACTGCCTGAGCCCGACAAGGCCAGCGTGCCCGCGCTGATCGTGGTGAGGCCGTTATAACCATTCGCGGCTGTGAGGGTCAGTGTGCCTGCCCCCAGTTTGGTCAAGGAGCCTGCAGGAGAGGCCATTGCCAGCAGATTGCCTGCCAAGGTCACATTTTGGCCATTCGTGTCGATGATGTAGTTGGCGCTGCTTGCGTTCGTGCGAATGGGTCCTGTTGTGAAATCAAAAGCGCTGCTGGCTACCGAGTACTGAAGTGCTCCACCTGCAAAACTGATGGCGCCACCGACTCCGAGTGCGGTAGCTGATCCCATATTCAACGTGCCAGCAGAGAGTGCGGTGTAGCCGGTATACGTGTTGTTACCGGTAAGTTCCAATGTGCCGACACCAGATTTGCGGACACCGCCAGCGCCTTTAATGATGCCACTGTATGTGCTGTTTCCCCCCTGATCAAATGCTACGTATGAAGAATTGGTGCCTGTCGTGATCGTGGCTGAGCCCGTGACCCCGCCAGCGGCCTGCAAGTTAAGCGTCGAACCGGTTGTCCAAGTGATGTCAGTGCCCACAATGATGTTGCCTGACTGACTACCCGAACTGCCTGTGGCGATGGTCACGGTAGCACCTTGACTGGCATTGAGCGCAGTTTGTAACGCAGTCACATTGACTGATGCATCGTTCGCGTTGGCGGTATAGGTATTGGACGCCAAGGAGGTTCCGGAACCACTGGCAGAGGTGATGGTCACGTCATAAGGGTCCAATAACCATTGCCCACCGCCTGTGTCGATTTGGACCGTGTCGGCCACTTGCAGCACATGGCCGGAAGTTTCAATGAGACCGCCACTTGCCGTGCCAGCACCTTTGGTCTCGATGCGCCCCCCTACTTTTGTCACGCTATCCGCGTTATGCACATCACTCCACAACACCACCTTGCCACCATCCCCTTTGTCGGTGGCGCTGGCATCAATGCTGGCCCCCGCCTCCATCGTCACCTTGGTGGCTTGGCGCATGCTGCCGCTGCCTTGCCAGTCGCCGCCCACCAGCACGGTGCCGCCGCCTGCGGGGCCTTTGGCTTCGATCTTGCTGGTGCGGGTGAGGGTGATGTCGTCGCCCTCTAAAACAATCTTGCCGCCTTTGCTGACCAAGCTGTTGGCCTCTAAGGTGCCGCTGTTTTTGACCACACCGGCTTGCAGTTTGTTCAAGGCCACGGCCGACAAAATGATTTGCCCATCGGTGGCCATCACGGCGTGTTGGTTGTTCACCAGCGTGACAAGGGTGCTGAGGGTGGTGGTGATGCTGGCGAGCGTACGGTTGCCCGCAAAGTTGAGGGTGATGGCGTCGCCCGTGGCCATGGCCACGGTGCCGGCTTGGGCCACGACCACACCTGCGTTTTGCACCTCGGGGGCGAGCAGCGCAATGTAGCCGCCCAAAGCGGCGTTGAGCTGGCCGTCGTTGACCACTTTGCCTACTGAGCCGTTGCGCTCAAAGCGGGTGTTGCCCGCCATGAAGTTGTCGTCGCTGATGCTGTGGGTGGTGGCCACGAGCCCCCCCACGTCCACTTGCGAAGTGGGCGAAAAGTAAATGCCTTGCGCGTTGGTCAGCACCACTTGGCCTGGGGCGGTGATGCGGCCAAAGATTTGGCTGGGGTTGGCGTCGTTCACGCGGTTCAACGTGACGGCTTGGGCGTTGGGCTGCGCGAAGTTGATGCGGGCGGCGCTGCCGAGGTTGAAGGTGTCCCAGTTCACCACGGCACGTTGGCTGCTTTGGGTGACGGTGAGCGCGGCCGCTTGGGCGGTGGCGGTTTGGCTGAGGGTGGCCACGCCTTGGGCCACTTTGCCGCCGGTGGGCAACTGGGTGGGGGCAGGCGCGGGCTGCGGGGGCGCTTGCGCACTCACGCCACCGCTGACCATCAACCCCAAGGCAACGCCCGACACCATGCCGCTGGCGGATGATTTACTAGCCCTCTTGCCCCCACCCTTGCCCGCCGACTTGGCGGTTTCAGGCACGGCTTGCCACGACTGGGTAGCGGCTGACCAAAGGGTGCGGAAGATGCAGTTCATGCGCGATTCAAATCTTTAAAACGAAACCAAGGCGTTGAGCCAAACGCGGTGAGTTTTGAGGGTGCCGTCGCTGTCGAGGCCTGCCGCATTGGCCGCTGGGTTGGTGCCCATGCGCTTGGCGACGGTGCCTTTGAGGTCGATGCCATTGGGGCCTTGCCATGCCAGCGACAAGCCATAGCCTTGCAAGTTGTAATTGCCCACGGCGGGTGCCGCGCTGACGGGGTTGCGGTTGAGCTTGACCCAGCCGTAGTCATGAAAACCGGTGAGCGTCAAGCGCTCGCCCAAGCGCTGGCGCAGCTCGGTGGTGAGGGTGCGCCCTTCGCTGCCGCCCGCTTCGTTGGAGGGGTAGGCACGCACGCCGCCTGCGCCACCGAGGTACATCTTTTCTGACGGGTCTAGGTTTGTGCTGGCCGCTTGCCAACTGGCGGCGACGAACACACTCAGGTCGGTGGTGACGGCTTGCTGGCGGCTCAAGTTGAGGTTGAGCTTGCTATAGCGGCCCACCAAGAGCGCATTGTTTTGGCTGGGGACGGGTTCGGCGTTGTCGGGTTGCAAACTGCCTTGCACCACGTTGATGCTGGCGGCGTTGGCGCCACCGCCGCCCCACGTATCAAACTGGGTGCCGCTGAGGCCAAGGTTGACCACGCGAATGTTGTAACGCGAAGTGGACGCGGTCAGCGCGGTGTTGCTGAAGCGCTTGAGGTCAGCGCTGCCTGTGAGGCTGAGGTTTTGCACTTGGCTGCGCACGAGGGGGTAGCTGGCGTCGACGCCCGCGCTGTCGGCTTGGCCTTTGAGGCCCATGTAGGCGTTGGTGCCCACCACGTCGTAGTTCAGGTGGGAGGCGTGAACGCCTGCACGCGCCCCGTCGTAGCCCACAGGCAGGCTGTAGGCAACGCGCTGGTATTCGCTGCCTTGGGTTTTGAGCAGGTTGAGGGTGAGCAAGTCGCCCAAGCCCAGAGGGCTGTTGAGGGCGAGGTTGCCGCTGAGCCGCTCTTGACCTGTCGAGAGCGACCCACTGTTGTCGCTGGCCGCGCTGCCGGTAAGCCAAGGCTCGTTGGTGACGGTGAGGCCCACGTCGGTTTCGCCGTGTTCTTGGCCTTCCACCAAATTGCCTGCCACGCTGACGCCGGGCAAGTCATCGAGCAGCAGCAAAGCGCGGTCGAGTTGGACGGCGCTGAGGGGCTGACCTTTGGCTTGTTGGGTGTTGACGAGGCCGATCAAACGCGCCGCATCCACACGAGGCGGCTCAGCACTGATGACGCTGGCTTGGCCAAACACCGCTTCGATGATGTGCACGGTGACCACACCGTTGCTGATGTCTTGCTTGGGCAAAAAGGCACGCACGATCCAGCCGGCTTCGCGGTAGGTGTTGGCCACGGCGTCGGCCGCTTGCTGCAACTGTGTAAAGCCCAAGGTGCGACCCACATAAGGCGCAACCCCTTCGCTCAACTGCGCAGCGCTGAGCAAGGCGTTGCCCTCAAACTGAAATGCACTGACCGTGACGGTGGCCTCGCCTAACTTGAGCATGGGCGCGGGGGGCGCTTCGCGGCGCTGGCGCATGGCGGGCGGCGTCTGGCGCTGCAACTCTTGCTCGGTTTGCCGCAGGATGGAGCCGGCGTTGGGCTGGCTTTGTGCCAAAGCAACGGGGGCGACGGACGTGCCAGCCAAAGCGGCTACTGTCAGCCACTGCCACGCGCTGAATGCTGGCTTGAAACAAAGAAAACGGGGTGACATGCGCAGCCTCAAGATTGGACGATTTCGATGGGCTCAAAGAATTGGTAACCCACGTTGCGAATGGCTTCGATGACCGCACCATGCGCCCCTGTGTCGTAGAGCTTTTTACGCAAGCGAACAATGCGCACTTGCAGACTGGCTTTGGTCAATTGGTTGAGTTCAAGGCCAAAGATGTTCGCCAAGCGGTCTGCCGCCAAACGTCCTTCTGGCGCCTCGGCAAAAGCGCGTATGAGCATGGCTTCTGACAGCGTCAGACGCACGCTGCTGGACGGGCCGGCCAGTTCGAGTTTGTGGAGGGTGAACACGGTTGAAATGGGTGTGGGGAGTTTTGCTTAGCGTGAATTAAATAAAACAAAATGTCAGAAAACCTACAAATTCCTTCAATTTATCAAAATCACCAAAATAGCGAGTTGTTTGGGCGAACGGGCCAAGGGCTTGGAGGCGCTCGTCTACATTTCTTCTATGCGTTCACTTTTTGCCTGTTGCTTGTTGGTTTATGCCGTTTTGGCGTCTTCCCTCGCCTGCGCGGACGATGCGGTGTTGGCCAAGGCTTACTTTGAAGATGTGTCCGGCCACCTGCGTTTGGAGGACGCGCAAAGCCAGCCATTCAAGCCCCTCAAGGGGGCTTTGAGCAAGGGCTACAAAGCTTCTGCGTTTTGGGTGCGCCTAGACATTCAAGGGCAAGCAGGTGCAGGACATGGGGCTAACCATGTGCCTTATGTGGTGCGGGTGCAGCCGAGTTTTTTGGACGAAATTGCCTTGTATGACCCCAGCATTCGCGGCGATGTGCCGCAATGGGCGGGCGACTTACACCCAGTCGAGGCCAGCGGCTACAGATCGCTGAACCACAACTTTTTGATCACGCTGACCCCGCAAGCGCGCACGATTTGGATCCGACTGAAAACAAACAGCACCAGCAATTTGGCAGTGGAAGTGCTGCCGCTGGACGAGACCATGAACCGTGACCGACAGCAAGACACGGTAATCGGCTTCTTTGTGTCTGCTTTGTTTATTTTTTTGGTGTGGGCCTTGGTGTACGGCTACAGCGGACACGACCCACTGGCCAAGGTGCTGATCATCAGCCAAGGGGTGACCTTGGTGCACGCCCTGACCTTGTGGGGCCATGCACGGTTGTGGTTTTCAGACCAGCTCTCACCCGCAACTTTGGACACAGCCACCAGCTTGCTGGTGCTGCTGAGCGGGAGCTCATTTTTGTGGTTTCACCTGCGGTTCATTTCGGAGTTCTCACCCCCGCGCAACATGGTGCGGGTGTTGCAGTTGCTGTTGGTGCTGCTGCCCTTTGAATTGGTGTTGTTTGCTTTGGGTGAGGTCAGGCACGCGCTGCAACTCAACATGATCATGGGGCTTTTAGCGCCACCATGCATGGTGATCACCGCCTTGGGATGCCGTGCTTGGCATTCAAACCAGCAAGGGGAACAGCGGCCTGTTTTTTCCAAAGCGATGTTGGTGAGCTTTTATGGCGTGATGAACATCATGGCTTTAGCGCTGACGCTGCAAGCCTTAGGCGTGACAGAAAACAGCAGCGCCATTGCAACCGGCCCACTCTTTGGGCTGTTCAGCGGCTTGGTGCTGATCACCACACTGCAACTACGCTCACGACGCCTGCAAAAGGCCAGTGCTGACTTGCAAATGAAATGGCAATTGGCCGAACAAAATGCGTCTCACGAAAAACGCCAGCGCGAAGAGCAAAGCCGCTTCATGGGCATGCTGACCCATGAACTCAAAACGCCGTTGGGTGTCCTGCTGATGGCGATCAACGCCACGGCGCCCTCGCAGGCCATGCGGGCGCGGGCCAAACGCGCGATCACGGACATGAACGGGGTGATTGAACGGTGTGCCTTGGTGGACAAGCTGGAAGAAGGCAGCTTGAGCCAAGACCAAGAGCGCTTTGATTTTTATGCGGAGGTGGCGCAGGTGATGCACGGCCTCGAGTCGGATGCGCTTGTGTTGGCCGCATGTGATGGCCCCATTGTCGTTTTTGCAGATCGGCAACTGGTGCACGTGGTGCTGAAGAACTTGATGGAAAACGCCTTGAAGTATGCAGCGCCCAACAGCACGGTACAGATGCAGGTAGACACCCTGCGCTCCGAGCAAGGCACAGCGATGGCATGTTTTTCAATTGCCAACACCCCTGGCGATTCGGGCTGGCCCGACAACGAGAAGCTGTTCAGCAAGTACTACCGAAGTGCGGGTGCGCATCGCACAACAGGTTCAGGCTTGGGTCTGCATTTGTCCAAACACGTGGCGGTTTATTTAGGTGGCGATTTGCGCTACGTGCCCGACACACAACAGGTGAGGTTTGAATTTTGTCTGCCCGTTTGAACATCATCGTCGTCGAAGACCACGACGATTTACGCGACTCGCTGGTGGAGCTGTTGCAAGACAAAGGCCACCATACCCTCGGCCTGAGTTGCGCCGAAGACATGGATGACAAGGTCGGCAAGGTGTCGATTGACCTGCTGATCGTCGACTTGAATTTGCCCGGCGAAGACGGCTACAGCTTGACCCGGCGGTTCAGAGCCGCGCAGCCCAAGGCCGGCATCATCATGGTGACGGCGCGTCACAAACTCGCCGACAAGGTGCAGGGCTACGAGAGCGGTGCGGATATTTATTTACCCAAGCCGGTGGACCCTGAAGAACTGCTGGCGGCTGTCAATGCGGTGGCGCGCAAGCTGCCGTCGCAACAAGGCCACACCGCAGATGAGGCACAGGCCGCACTGACGCTGCATGCACTGGGCATGAAGTTGGAAGGACCACTGGGGGTTGAAAAACTCAATGACAACGAGGTGGTTATCGTCTCGGCGTTGGCGCGGGCCCCGGGGCAACGCCTTGAAGCATGGCAGCTGCTTCAAACCTTGGGACAAAGCATGGACGACAGCAGCAAGTCCAGCCTAGAGGTGCGTATCGTTCGCCTGCGCAAAAAGATGGTGCAAGTGGGCGCTGAAAAAGGCTGCATCAGCAATGTGCGCAACGTGGGATACCAGCTCTGCACCCCCGTTGCGATTTATTGAACTTAGATGGCTTTCGTTTTTTCTTTGATGTCGTGCTCAGACATCAGCTCTAACTCGTAAGCGCGGGTTTCAGTGATCCATTTGCGGGTGACCATCATGCGCAGAATGGTTTCACGCGTGGCAGGTGCGGTGTTGTCCTCGGTAAGGTGCTCGCCAAACAGCAGCACCATGATGGTTTTGCCCACGATGTTCAACAAAATACCAAACAGAACCAAGCCC
>CANBRM010000063.1 GCA_947371915.1 Comamonadaceae bacterium
CCAACAAGGCGTCCACGGCAGGGTCCCTTAAGCCAATGAAGTTGCCCGACCCCTCGGTTGCTGCAGCTTGCGATCCAAAGCGCTCCAACAACTCGGTGCCTGGTGACTCACTGCCCACATTGCGGTTGCTGATGATCTCGAAGTCAAACACGTCAAGTCGCTTTTGAAGCACCGCAAAGTCAATGACTTTGTAATTCACCACAAAGCCCAATTTTTCGAGGTTCTTGGCAAACGGCGTCACTACGCGGCCCATAGCGCCTGAGTTGTCTAAGAACTCCAAATTGAAGGCTTCACCTGCCGCATTGCGCAACGCGCCGTCGCGGTAAGTCCACCCCGCATCAGCCAGCAAGGCCTTGGCTTGACGCAAGTGGTCACGCAGCGTTTCGCCAGACTTGGGGTCTAGCTTGGTGTACGGAGGCAGCGGCACAGGCTGGTTGAAGACCTCTGACGGTAGTTTGTTGCGCAGCGGCTCCAGCAACGCCAACTCTGCCGCGTCGGGCAAACCTTTGGCTTCAAAGTCGCTGGCGACAAAATAGCCGCGCACCCGCTGGTAGGCGTTGTAGAACAGCTGTCGGTTCATCCACTCAAAGTCCATGGCCAAACCGATGGCCTGACGCACACGCACGTCTTGAAACTTGGGCAAGCGGGTGTTGAACAAAAACCCTTGGAAATCACCCGCGTTGCCGTGCTTCAGCTCCCGTTTGATCAATTGCCCATTGTCAAACGATTTGCCCGCATAACCACGCGCCCATTCCCGCGCAATGAACGACTGAATGAAGTCAAACTCGCCGGCCTTGAAGCCTTCGAGCTGCGCTGTGTTGTCTTTGTAAAGCCGGTAGGTGATGCGGGCAAAGTTGAACATCCCGAGCCGTACATTCAAATCTTTGGCCCAGTAATTGGGATCACGCTCGTAACTGATGTCTCGGCCAAACGCCACCAGGCCAATTTTATAAGGGCCGCTGCCAATGGGTGCGTCTGTCACGATTTGATCGAAGGGTTTACGCACCCCATCCTTGACACCCCAGGCGCGACTGAAGACGGGCATACCGCCCACGATCAGAGGCAACTCTGGATTGGCACTTTTGAAATCGAAGCGAACGGTGCGGGGGTTGAGTACGACCACGCCCGTTACATCGGTGTAGAGGGTACGAAATTGGGGTGCGGCTTGCTTGCTGGTGAGCGTCTCAAAGCTGTGTTTCACATCGTCGGCCATGACGGAATCACCATTGCTGAACCGCGCTTGAGGACGCAAACGAAACTGCACCGAACGACGATCAGCAGCCACACTCACATCTTCAGCCAACAAACCATAGGCTGTGGCGGGCTCATCCATGGTGCCGGTCAGTAGCGACTCGAACAACAAACTGCCCAAGCCTGGAGCAGCGTTGCCTTTGAGGGTGAAGGGGTTGTATTTGTCAAAACTCGACAAACGCGACGGCGGCACCAACACCAACTCGCCCCCCTTGGCAGCCAAGGGGTTGACGTAGTCAAAGTTTTTGAACTGAGGCGGGTATTTGATGTCCCCAAATTGGGCGTAAGCATGGGCTGCCCACGAGGGAAGCACGCAAAAGATCGCCAACAAAAACGCCAAGAATCGCATGCGACAATTCTGCAAGATTTTTTTGGAGCGATTCATCCATGAGTACAAAAACAGGTTTTCTTTCTGGCAAAAAATTGTTGATCACCGGCGTGTTGTCTAACCGCTCGATCGCTTATGGCATTGCCAAAGCGTGCCACGATCAGGGTGCTGAATTGGCATTCAGCTACGTCGGCGAGCGTTTCAAAGACCGCATCACCGAGTTTGCTGCGGACTTCGACTCTAAGCTGATTTTTGACTGTGATGTGGGCAGCGACGCACAAATTGAACAACTCTTCAAAGATTTGTCAGCGCACTGGCCCACGTTTGATGGCTTCGTCCACAGCATTGGCTACGCCCCCCGCGAAGCCATTGCCGGCGACTTCTTGGATGGTTTGTCTCGCGAAGGCTTTCAAATCGCCCACGACATCAGCGCGTACAGCTTCCCCGCCATGGCCAAAGCAGCCCTGCCCTACTTGAACGACAACGCAGCCGTGTTGACGCTGTCGTACTTGGGTGCCATCCGCACGGTGCCGAACTACAACACCATGGGCCTGGCCAAAGCGTCGCTGGAAGCTTCGGTGCGCTACTTGGCCGAATCGCTGGGTGCACGCGGTCGCAACTTGCGCGCCAACGGCATCAGTGCCGGACCCATCAAAACTTTGGCTGCTAGCGGCATCAAAGGCTTTGGCAAGATTTTGAGCGTCGTGGCCGAGGCTTCGCCTATTCGCCGCAACGTCACCATCAGCGACGTGGGCAACGTGGCTGCGTTCTTGATGAGCGATTTGGCAGCCGGCGTGACCGCTGAAATTACCTATGTTGACGGCGGATTTAGCCAAGTTGTAGGTGGCATTGCGGAGCCTGCGGCCGAGTAAGCTGGCGCAAAAGCCACACGGGTGTGGCTTTTGATCGACTCACGCATGGACACATGCGCGCCAAGGAGAAGCCTGCATGCAACGCCGCCCTTTGCTTTCCCTCTTCTCTTTGTTTGTTCTTTGGCGACCGCACGCCCAAGCCGCCACACCGCCCCCTCTATGGCTGGCGAACACCTACCAAGCCAACACCGACTTACGCGATTTTTGGGTGAGCGAAAAGTTCGATGGCGTTCGTGGCTATTGGGATGGACAACAACTGCTCACCCGTGGCGGCACCGTGTTACGCCCACCCGCTTGGTTCACCCAAGGCTGGCCCGACACGCCTTTTGAAGGCGAGTTGTGGGCAGGACGCGGGCAATTCACCATGGCGGTCTCCGTGATTCAACAAACGCAGGCTGTGAATGCCGATTGGCAAAAGCTGCGCTTCATGGTGTTTGATTTACCCAAGCATCCCGGCTCATTCACCGAACGGGTGCAAGCCTACAAAACCTTAGTCGCAGCGCTTGACTTAGCTTGGGTTGAGGCGGTGCAACAAACAGAAGTGGCATCCGCTGCAGCCCTCAAACAACTGCTAAGCGACAAAGTCAACGCTGGCGCTGAAGGTTTGATGCTCCACCGCGCCTCTGCCACGTATAAATCTGGCCGCAGCAGCGATCAACTCAAAGTCAAAACCCATGAGGACGCAGAAGCCCGTGTGATCGCGCCCTTGCCTGGAACGGGGCACTATGCAGGACAAACGGGGGCCTTGATGGTTGAGACACCACAAGGTCAGCGTTTCAAGCTGGGCACAGGTTTACGCAACCACGACCGTCAAACGCCACCCGCGATCGGAGAATGGGTCACCTACCGGTATCGGGGACTCACCGACAAAGGCTTGCCTCGCTTTGCCAGCTTTCTTCGCATTCAACCTGACCTAGAAAAACGGCCTTGAAGGTTCAAAGCCGTTTGGGTCATGCGTCAAACAAAGCTTGAGGGAGAACTCAGCCCTTGACGCAATCGGCAAAGTAAGACTTCTTGCCGTCCAAGCTCACCACTTCCACCAAACCGTGGATATCTGTCTCAAACCCTGGGCATTGCAAGTTGAATTCACGGGCGAACTTGAGGTAGTCCACGATCTTCTTGTTGAACACTTCGCCAGGAATCAGCAACGGAATACCGGGTGGGTATGGCGTGACCAAACTGGTGGTGATGCGGCCTTCCAAATCGTCAATCGCCACGCGCTCTGTGTTGCGGTGCGCAATTTGCGCATACGCGTCGCTGGGCTTCATGGAAGGCGTGAGGTCACTCAAGTACATCTCGGTGGTCAAGCGCGCAATGTCGTACTTGGCGTACAGCGTGTGAACGTGTTGGCACAAATCGCGCAAACCCATGCGCTCGTAAGCCCGGTGCTTTTGGCAAAACTCGGGCAGGATGCGCCACATCGGTTGGTTGCGGTCGTAGTCGTCTTTGAACTGCTGCAACGCCGTCAACAACGAGTTCCAACGGCCCTTGGTGATACCAATGGTGAACATGACGAAAAAGCTGTAGAGGCCCGTTTTCTCGACGATCACCCCGTGCTCGGCCAAAAACTTGGTGACGATGCTGGCTGGAATTCCCGAGGTGTCGAACTTGCCATCCAAATCCATACCGGGCGTGACGATGGTGGCCTTGATAGGGTCCAACATGTTGAAGCCATCGGCCAAATTACCAAAGCCGTGCCACTTGGACGACTCGCCTTGACCTTTGATGATCCAGCTGTCCGAGCGGCCAATGCCGTCGTCGACCAACTCATCGGGGCCCCACACTTTGAACCACCAGTCTTGACCATACTCGTCATCCACCTTGCGCATAGCGCGGCGGAAATCGAGGGCTTCGGCAATGCTTTCTTCCACCAATGCGGTGCCGCCTGGGGGCTCCATCATGGCTGCGGCCACGTCACAGCTGGCAATGATGCTGTACTGCGGGCTGGTGCTGGTGTGCATCAAGTACGCTTCGTTGAACAGATGTCGGTCCAACTTGGTTTGTTGCGAGTCTTGCACCAAGACATGACTGGCTTGGCTGATACCGGCCAACAACTTGTGAATCGATTGCGTGGCGTAAACGACCGAGTGCATCGGGCGCTCACGCTTTTTACCCATGGCGTGGTAGGTGCCGTAGAACGGATTAAACGCAGCGTGGGGCAACCACGCCTCGTCGAAATGCAAGTTAGCCACATAGCCGTCGAGCATTTTCTTGATGGTTTCTGTGTTGTACAACACGCCGTCATAGGTGGATTGTGTCAACGTCAAAACACGTGGCTTGACAGTCTTGGCATCCACGCCTTTGAGCAAAGGATTGGCGGCAATCTTGGCCTGAATCGTTGCAGGCTCGAACTCGCTTTGTGGAATCGGGCCAATGATGCCGTAATGGTTGCGCGTAGGCTTCAAAAACACAGGCACAGCGCCCGTCATGATGATGGCGTGCAACACGGACTTGTGACAGTTACGGTCCACCACCACCACATCATCGGGCGCCACGGTGTGATGCCACACAATTTTGTTGGAGGTACTCGTGCCGTTGGTCACAAAGAAACAATGGTCGGCGTTGAAGATGCGCGCGGCATTGCGCTCGCTCTCTCCAATCGCGCCGTTGTGGTCCAACAATTGGCCCAGCTCTTCCACCGCGTTACACACGTCAGCGCGCAACATGTTTTCACCATAAAACTGGTGATACATCTGGCCCACAGGGCTCTTTAAAAACGCCACGCCGCCCGAGTGACCGGGGCAATGCCATGAGTAAGAGCCGTCTTCAGCGTAATCCAACAAGGCCTTGAAAAACGGTGGGTGCACACCCTCCAAATAGCTCTTGGCTTCACGGATGATGTGACGCGCCACAAACTCAGGCGTGTCCTCAAACATATGAATGAAGCCATGCAGCTCCCGCAAGATGTCGTTGGGCAAGTGGCGTGAGGTTTTGGTCTCACCATAAACATAAATCGGCACATCCGCGTTTTTGCGGCGTACTTCTTCAATGAAGTTGCGCAAGTTCAACACTGCGGGATCGAGATCCGGACCCGGCGTGAACTCTTCATCGTCAATCGACAAAATGAACGCACTGGCGCGTGACTGTTGCTGCGCAAATTGACTCAAATCACCATAGCTCGTCGCACCCATGACCTCATAGCCCTCGCCTTGAATGGCATCGGCTAAGGCACGAATGCCTAAGCCTGAGGTATTTTCAGAACGAAAATCCTCGTCAATGATGACGATGGGAAAACGAAATTTCATGCAGCACTCCGACAGAATTAAGCGTCAACTAAACAACAGCGCGGAAGTGTACTCGCCCACTGTTACAATATAAGTCTTGGAGCGATGGATGAGTGGTTTAAGTCGCACGCCTGGAAAGCGTGTGTGGGTTAATAGCCCACCGCGGGTTCGAATCCCGCTTGCTCCGCCAAACAAAAAAGCCCCTGCTTGCAGGGGCTTTTTCACGTCTGGGTTTGTTGCACGAAACATGCAAACAAAGAGCTTGGCATCAAGTGCTGCCTTCTTGCGCTTTGCGAATCACACTTTGAGCACTGGGCGGGTTTGCGGCCACAGGCTGATTCGGGTTTTGAATGACCAAACCAAGCAAACGAGCACCGTGCTCAATCGCAATAGAGCCGTACGAAATGTCCCCCTGAACGACCGAATCCTTGTGGAACTCGACGCGCTCGGCAGCATAAATATTGCCCTCGACCTTACCTGCCACCATGACGCGGTGCGCAGTGATGTCCCCTGAGACCTCGCCCGTAGGCCCAATGGCAACAGTGATCTTATTGTCTTTGCCTGTTTCAATATTGCCAGTCACGTTGCCATCAATACGCACACTGTCGAGCAACACCAGACGACCATAAATGTGTGTGGTGCGCCCAATGATGGTGTCAAAGCGCTCTTGCGAAGGCGCAAACGATTTACCTCTGAGTTTTTCAAACATGATGGTCCTTGTTAAACGACACAAGACTCATTGAGCACTCGCCGTGATTGGCAACAAAACTTGCATGGGGTTCAAAACGCGATCATGGCGCATCACTTCGTAATGCAAATGCGGACCTGTTGAACGCCCCGTGCTGCCCAGTTGTGCAATGGCTTCACCACGCTCAACTTTCTGTCCTTCTTGCACCAGACGTTTGCTCAAATGCGCATAGCGGGTGGTTAACCCCTCCCGATGGCTGATCTCCACCACATTGCCATACGAAGTATCCCAAGCTGAGCGGGTCACAGTGCCTGCAGCCGTCGACACGATGCTAGAGCCATGTTCCGCGACAAAATCGAGCCCTTCGTGCATCGCCAATTGACCGGTAAACGGATCGTTCCGAATGCCGAATCCGCTGGTGACACGGTACTCTTTGCCCATGGGAACACCCGTAGGCAACGCGTTGAGCCAACTCAGTTGTTCAGACCAAGTTTTGGTAAGAGATTTAACGGCGACTTGTGTTTGTGTGAATTCATCCTGCGCTGTGGCCAAGTCTTGGTGCAACGGCTGTGTGCGGTCGCTTTGGTAACGTGGTGCGACCCAAGGTCCACCTTTTGCATCTTCTTTTTTTGCATACTTGTCACGCAGATGCGATGGGGTTGCAATATCCATGAATCTATTTTTAAGCGCTTCCAATTGGCGGATTTCTTGAAGGGTCGTATTCATGGATTGACGCAACTGATCCAAGCGATCACGGTAAGTCGACTCTAATTTTTGCTGCTCCGCCTCCGTGGTCACGCCGCCTAAGCTTCGCGCAAGGCTTGGGCTGAACTCAATGGCGATGCGAAAGCCGACAAAATGCAAAAGAACACCAAACGAGACCAAGACAAACGCAGATGCGCAAGCACCCCAGAACACTTTACGCGCCGTGATCGATATGGTCCGCACTGAGGCGGTGGGCCCAGACACCCACATGAGTTGCATAACAAGCTCCGAGTAACAGTCGAGTTGGATAAGATTTCAAAATACTATTGGAGTCATTGTAGGGAGTTCTTTACCTAAGAATCACATTCATTGAACAGAGAAAACCCTAAATTTAGTACTAAATAATTCATTAAATTAGCAATTAGGCACTTTAAATCTAGTCAAAACAATCAAAACCTATCAAACTGAATGATCCATCCAACACCCCATATTCCTTGGTTAGAGGCGGACACTCCACTGCCTTTAGCCATGACAGCGCAACCCCAAGGCTCTGAATTTGCTGGCCTAGTTGCGGCTGGCGGTGACCTCTGCATCTCGCGTTTGCAAGAAGCCTATGGCCAAGGCATCTTTCCTTGGTTTAGTGAGGGGCAGCCTGTTTTGTGGTGGTCCCCTGACCCACGGATGGTGCTCAAGCCCGCGTCATTCAAACTCCATCGGTCCTTGCGTAAAACGCTTCACGCCTTTTTAGCGACGCCGCACTGCGAGATCCGTATTGACAGCGCTTTCGAGCAAGTGATGCAGCGATGCGCCCAAGTACCCCGAGGGGGAAAATTAGGCACATGGATCGTGCCAGACATGATCAAGGCTTATGTCGGCCTTCATCATGCAGGATTGGCGCACAGCATTGAAACTTGGGTTCATGGTGAACTTGTTGGTGGTTTGTACTGCGTGGCTTTGGGGCGCGCGGTCTTTGGAGAGTCGATGTTTGCCTTGCAAACTGACGCGTCCAAGGTCGCGTTATCAGGCTTGGTCGCGTTGACCAAAGCGCAACACGTGCCATGGATCGATTGCCAGCAAAACACGCGTCATCTGGCCTCTTTGGGGGCACAAGAAATAGACCGATCCGTGTTTCTAGAAGGCATCGCAGCATCCCAAACGGCCAGCCCGCTCAACTGGCAACTCCAACCGATACACTGGCAAGCACTTCTAGCTCCAAGCCCTCAAGCGCTATGACACATCGTCATGACTTGCCCTCGCAACCCTTGCAGTTTTATGCAACGGCAACCTATCCGTGCAGTTATTTGGCGGACAACACCGCACGCTCGCAAGTCGCCTCACCGAGCGAACAAGTCGACCATATCGCGTATTCGGCATTGATTCGCCAAGGTTTTCGCCGCAGTGGCTTGTTCACCTATAGGCCGTATTGCGACACTTGCCGAGCTTGCATGGCCTTGCGTGTGGAGACAGCCAGTTTTGTGCCGACTCGAAGCCAAAAACGGGCATGGAAAAAACATGCGCACTTGGTCGCGCGCGTTTTACCGCTGCACTTTCAAGCTGAACATTACGCGTTTTACAAGCGCTACCAATTGCAACGCCACCCCGGTGGCGGCATGGACCAAGACAGCGTCGAACAATATGCACAGTTTTTATTGCAAAGCCGCATTCGCTCCAAATTGGTTGAGTTTCGCGAGCAGGATGCAGAAGATGGCAGCCTTGGCGTCTTAAAAATGGTGTCTATCGTCGACGAAATCGAAGACGGACTCTCGGCGGTGTACACCTTTTATGACCCAGACGACACCGCCAGCTACGGCACTTACAACGTCATGTGGCAAATTGAGTACGCACACCAAATGGGCCTGCCGTTCGTCTACCTTGGTTATTGGGTCGCCGACAGCCCCAAAATGCGCTACAAAACCAATTTCCAACCGTTTCAGATACTCAAAAATGGCGAGTGGGTGGAAGCTGATTTCACGAAGTAAAATGCACCCATGCGTAAATCGACCGTGCCAGCGACCCCCAACATTCAAGTGATTGAGCGGATGTTCTCGCTCATTGACGTTTTGGCCTCCCGCGAAGAGGCAATTACGTTGAAAGAAATCAGCGAGCGAACGGGACTGCACCCCTCCACCACGCATCGCATCTTGAACGACCTCGCCGTCGGTCGCTTCGTGGATCGCCCGGAAGCAGGTAGTTATCGCTTAGGCATGCGACTCTTGGAACTGGGGAATTTAGTCAAAGATCGCTTGAACGTACGCGATGCGGCTTTCCAGCCCATGCGCGAACTGCACAAGCTAATTCAACAACCCGTCAATTTGAGCGTGCGCCAAGGGGACGAGATTGTGTATGTAGAGCGTGCCTTTAGCGAACGCTCGGGCATGCAAGTGGTGCGTGCCATTGGCGGTCGTGCCCCCTTGCACTTAACTTCCGTGGGTAAATTGTTCTTGGCCATGGACGATGCGCAACGTGTGCGCGCCTATGCCACCCGCACGGGCCTGAGCGGACAAACGCGCAACAGCATCACCCAGTTGCCGGTTTTGGAACGCGAGCTCTCCAAAGCCCGTCAATACGGCGTGGCACGCGACAACGAAGAACTCGAACTCGGCGTGCGTTGCATGGCCTCGGGCATTTACGACGACCAAGGCAAACTGGTCGCGGGCTTGTCCATTTCAGCCCCTGCAGATCGACTGGATGAAGAGTGGTTACCTAAACTGCAAGTCACCACTCAAGCGATCTCGCATGCGCTAGGCTTCAAAGAAGCACGCGCCTGAGACACCGACATGCACATCAGGCATGTGCCACGGTTAAACGACCTTCTAACAAAAGCTTTTGTAATAATTCAGACGTTGTTTCGGCCGTAGCATAGTCAGTCGGTGCTGCATCACCAGCCCCCTGCAGCGTGACCAAACGCTGGTAATTACCGCCACCGTCACGGTCGACCCAAACCTCCCAGTCCTTACGAGCACCTGCGCTTATCGTCACTCGGGTCTGGACAATGTCCATGAACTTACCGCTGATCAATGCAGCTGCGTCATGTGCCGCATTGCCATTCGCCCCCAACGTGTTGTCAAACAACATCGACAAATCAAGGCGGTCAGCGTCTGCAGGAGAACTGACCTTGTTCGCGCCAACTGTTTGATAGCCAAAGTTGAAATCCGTAATCACGTCACCGCCTGTGCCGCCTAAGCCAGCAGCAGCACCCGCATCTTGAATTTCATTGAAGTACTTGAACGTGTCTGAACCCGCACCACCCGTTAAGGTATCTGCCCCTAAACCGCCCGAAATCGCATCAGCACCACGTCCTCCAGACAACGAGTCATTGCCAGCGCCGCCCAAAATGGTCAATCCTGCATTTTGCTCACTCGCAGTCAACATGCTGCCATTGATCGAATCGCTGCCATCGGTCCCCACAAGCCACGTTTTGTGCAGCACAGAGCGCCCTGCCGCTTCGTCCGTTAAGCCACCGGTGTAAGTCAACTTGATTGAGCCAGATAGTGAGGAGGTGAAGCTCAGTGACAAACCTTGACGCAGGTTCACAGCCCCCACTGATGTCAAACTGGGTGCAGAGTAGCTATTTAATCCAGCCACAGTAAATTCACCTGCAATTGGCGCCCCCACCATCGCATGGTCAAAGTTCAACTGCAAAGAAGATGTCCCCACAGGTTTAAAACTAGTCAAATCCGCAGCCTGGTCGCCACTTCGGCTGTAAAGCGTGACCGCTTGACCGTTCACGGTTGCATCTGACTTTTGGTCGTACCACGTGCCGTTGTAGTCATAGAGGCCCTGCGTGTTGCTTGTAAAACCCGTGGTCAACATCACATCGTTCACGCCCAGCAGAACCGCCAAGGTATTGTTGTCACTCAACTGGTTCGCATCATCCGCCGCCACAGTCATGACTTGCCGTTGACTGCTTGTACTCAAGTCAATGGATTCAAACCCTTGTAACTTGTGAAAACCAGCCACGTTTACACGGTCATTAGCGGCGATTTGTGCGGCTGTAGGCGCCAGATCGCCAGACACGCCGCGCGCATTGCTCACAAAGTCGGCCAGAACAATGGCGCTGCGACCACTGTACGAGGCATCGAGTTTGAGTGTGTCTGTTCCCGATGCACCATCCAAAGTCCTAAAGGCCAAGTCTTTAAGGATCACCGTGTCATCGCCAGCGCCTGTGTTGACATAGTCCGACCCCGCAGTGATTACCGTGTCGCTACCTATGCCTAAGCTGCCATGCTGCAACTGCAGCATGTCATTGACCAACACACCGGCTGTTGCACTCAACGACAGATCGTAAGTTGCCCCCGCTTGAGTGATGAGCACTTGAGTTCCAGCGCTGAAGTATTTAGACGCCAAGTAAGTCGCCACCTCGCCGCGCTGTGCCGTGGTGATGGCAGCGTTGAAAGCGATTTGATCGGCCATCAGAGCTGTGACTGCAGAGCCATTTCCTGAAATGAACCCATCCTCCGTTCCACCAATCATCAACGCATAATTTGCAGAATAAATGTTTCCACCAACACCATATTTAGTCGCATTGATGCCTGCATTCGGTGCTGTGGTTGTCGCACGTGTCAGCAAAGTACTTCCATCTAAGGCTACGTTAATACTAGCCCCTGTTCCGTAACCATTCAAAATCATCCAATTATTGATGGACGTCGAATTAAGTGGCGATGTCTGTAAATAACCAGCACCATCGCCCGAGAAATGGCTAGTCAAACCATAACCTTGAGCCGTACCAAAATGATGGCGATAAGGTGTAGCGGTGCCATTCCCCAGATAACGGGTCATGGTGTAAGCCCATGTATTTACTGGCACGATTTGTTTGAACATGCTGAAGTCAGCATAGCCAGAGTTGATATCTGGAATCTGAATAAAAGCATTGCTAGAGAGTATTGAATTGCCATTGAAATACAACATGACGTGACCTGAAGCATCCGTCGTTTTCAGAACAGCCCCTTTACTGGTGTACACAGACAAAGCATTACCCGCCGTTGTTTTACCCGTCACAGCATCCCATTGTGTGACTTGAGCCCCATCAGCCAAAGACAAAGTGTCTGGGTCAAACCATAGCGTGCCTGCATTGACAGAAGCCCAATGCGTGCTGTCTGCATTGACATACACCGAATGCTCAAGCGAGGACACGGTGGTTGAACCACGCGTGATCGTGGCAGACAGTACACGTTGCCCATCGGCACCCCAACCACTGACGGGGATTGAGACATTGAGGGTGCTTTGCCCATCGGCTCCCACCGTAGTTGTACCGACATTGAGGCCATCCATGAACAACTTCACAACATCACCACTCTTTGCACGCGTGAGATTCAAAGTGATGGCTTGCGCTGAAGCACGCTCAAGGCCATCGATCACGTTGTCCGTCGTGACCGTGGCTATTTGCAAGCTCGGCGTGTTGTAAACATCGCTGGTCACCAACGCGTTTTGTACGCTACCTGTGTTGCCCGCGTTGTCAGTGACGTTCGTGAAAGTCAGATTTTGACCACTGGCCAAAGTAGGATTAGTGCCCAAGGTGATGTCCCAAGATGCACTCTTCCCCCCCACGGCCGCTACCGCAACCACGGTT
>CANBRM010000064.1 GCA_947371915.1 Comamonadaceae bacterium
CGTCCTTTTTTGTTTCAATTGAGATGGATGTTTCAACGTGGGCTGACATGACCTGTATTGCTTTGCTTCGCTTGCCACGCAGACTTGGGTGCTTTTGTCTTTGCCTAGGTCAGGTGCGAGTACGGTTGGCCGTTTTATTCGGTAGCGTCTTGGCACTTTGGATTGTTCCAGCGGCGCAAGCCGAGTCGCCACGCGTGTTTCGTTGCGGCAACGTGTACACCAACCAACCGGCCCCCAGTCAACACTGCAAACCTTTGACCGGCGGCAATGTCACGGTGATTGAGGGCACGCAGGTGCAAACGCCTGTTTCGTCGGCAACACCGGGTTCGACGGCGTTAGTCGCATCACCCGACGTAACGTCTTCTGCCGCGCCTGCCAGCACCCATAAAGTCGACCCTCAAGCGCAACGTCAGCGCGATGCACAAGCCAGTGTGTTGCTACAAACAGAGTTGCAAAGAGCTCAAGCGCGTCATGCCGAATTGCTGCAACTGTGGCGCAACGGCGAGCCCGAGCGCCAAGCCGATGAGCAGCGACAGCCCCAAAAATACCAAGAGCGCGTGGCCCAGCTGCGCGCTGCCTTGCAACGCAGTGAAGCCGATGTGGCCGGACTGCTGCGCGAACTGGCACGCTTGCCCAACACTCCCGTCGCAACGAGCACACCATGAAACCCTCAAAAGCCGCTACAGCTTCCGCGCTCAAGCCCCAAGTCAAGCAAACCTCCCAAGACAAGTCAAACTCCCAAGACAAGTCGGCACCCACACACATGTTTGACTTGCTCGCCACCCTCGTTGCGATCGTGCGCGTGGATGGCATCGTGGTGTTTGCCAACGCCGCACTCGAAGATGTCATGGGTTTGTCACGCCGCAACATCGAGGGCACATCGCTGTCGGCGTATTTCACCGAAGCGCATGCGCTGAACAACGCCTTGCAAGGCGCACAAACCAACGCCTTCGCCGCTCTGCGCTACGACGCGCACTTGCGCCGCCCCAACCAAGACCCGCTGCCTGTGCACGTCATCGTGGCACCCACCGATCGGGCCGATGAGGTGCTGGTGGAGTTGCTGCCCTTGGAGCAGCAAACCCGCCAAGACCGTGAAGAGCGTCTGATCGACCAAGCGCAGGCCAACAAAGAGCTGATTCGTAACTTGGCCCACGAAATCAAAAACCCGCTGGGCGGCATTCGCGGCGCGGCGCAGTTGCTGCAAATGGAGGTCGAGAGCAAAGACCTCATCGAATACACCCAAGTCATCATCCATGAGGCCGACCGTTTGCAGGTGTTGGTGGACCGTTTGTTGGCGCCACACCGCCGCCCGCATGTGGTGGGCGACGTCAACATTCACGAGGTGTGCGAGCGCGTGCGCAGTTTGATCTTGGCCGAGTTCCCCAAAGGTTTGCGCGTGGTGCGTGACTACGACATCTCTATTCCTGAGTTGCGTGGCGACCGAGAGCAGCTCATTCAAGCGGTGCTCAACATCGTGCACAACGCCGCCCAAGCTTTGGTGGATCGGATTGCGACAGGCGACGCGCAGATCATTTTGCGGACCCGCATCAACCGACAAGTGACTTTCAGCAAACAACGCTATCGGTTGGCACTGGAATTGCATGTGATAGACAACGGGCCCGGCATTCCGGAAGAAATCAAAGACAGGTTGTTCTTTCCCTTGGTTTCGGGACGAGATGGCGGATCAGGCTTGGGACTGAATTTGGCACAAACTTTTGTGCAACAGCACCACGGCTTGATTGAGTGCGACAGCGTGGTGGGACGTACAGATTTCAAAATCTTGATCCCGCTGCCTTGATGCCTCTGACCCACGGCCCATCTATGAATTTTGAGAAAGTAGCGCTGACATGAAACCGATTTGGATTGTGGATGACGACCAGTCAATTCGCTTCGTGCTGGAGAAGGCGCTATTGCGCGAAAACATGCCCACGCGCAGCTTCACCAACCCCCGCGAAGTGTTGCAAGCACTCGATGTCGCAGGCCCTGACGACGGCCCGCAAGTGCTGGTCAGCGACATCCGCATGCCGGGTGGGTCGGGCCTGGATTTGCTGGGCAAAGTCAAAGAGCGCTTGCCTGCTTTGCCCGTCATCATCATGACGGCGTTTTCAGACTTAGACAGCGCCGTGTCGGCCTTCCAAGGTGGGGCCTTCGAGTATTTACCCAAGCCGTTTGACTTACCCAAAGCCGTGGAGCTGATCCGCCGTGCGGTGGACGAAAGCCAGCGTGAGCAAGCGCAAATTGAGTTGCAAGATGCCACGCCTGAAATGCTGGGCCAAGCGCCTGCCATGCAAGACGTGTTTCGTGCCATTGGTCGACTGAGCCAAAGCAATGTGACCGTGATGATCACCGGCGAGAGCGGCTCTGGCAAAGAGCTGGTCGCGCGGGCCCTGCACAAACATTCGCCACGCGGTGACGCGGGCAACAAAGGCCCCTTTGTCGCCATCAACACGGCGGCCATTCCCAAAGATTTGTTGGAAAGCGAACTCTTCGGGCACGAACGTGGTGCGTTCACGGGCGCACAAACCACACGCCGTGGCCGCTTTGAGCAAGCCGAAGGCGGCACCCTGTTTTTGGACGAAATCGGCGATATGCCCTTCGATCTGCAAACCCGTTTGCTGCGTGTTTTGAGCGATGGCAATTACTACCGTGTTGGTGGCCACAGCGCCATCAAGGCCAATGTGCGCGTCATTGCCGCCACGCACCAAGACTTGGAGAAGCGCGTCAAAGACGGCGTGTTTCGCGAAGATTTGTTTCACCGCTTGAACGTGATTCGTTTGCGCCTGCCCGCTTTGCGGGAGCGACGCGAGGACGTCCCCGCACTCACGCGCCACTTTTTGCAGCAGAGTGCACAACAATTGGGCGTGGAATCCAAGCGAATCTCCGATTTGGCGCAGAACGTGTTGAACCAGTTCAGCTTTCCCGGCAACGTGCGTCAGTTAGAGAACATTTGCCACTGGCTGACCGTGATGGCCCCCGCGCAGGTGATTGAGCCCAAAGATTTGCCGCCTGAAGTTCAGTTGCAAGGCGAGGGGGCAGAAGTGGCCGTGCATGTGGGTCAAGACACTTCTGCGGTGGCCATGGGCCACAGCCCTGCGTCTTCCGAGTTGCCCAAAGCCTCGGCATCGGTTTCAAGCGCCTCAGACAGCAGCTTAGCTGCACCCGTGGTGCTGAACATGCCCGGTGCTGACTGGGAGCAGGGACTAGAAGCCGAAGCCATGAGCTTGCTCGTGGCAGGACGCACCGACATCTGGGACGTGCTGATCAACCGCTTTGAAGCGCGTTTGATTCAAACCGCTTTGGTGAACACGCGCGGACGGCGCATTGAGGCGGCCCAAAAACTGGGCATTGGCCGCAACACCATCACCCGCAAGATTCAAGAGTTGGGCCTCGACGATTGACGGCGGGCTGAGCGAGCCGCTGCTGTGGCGGCCCGTTGGGCGATTTAGCCCAGTGTGACCACCACAGGCGTGTGGTCGCTGGGGCGCTCGTTTTTGCGCGGTGCTTTGTCGATCACGCAGGCTTGCACCGCAGGCTTGAGTGCGTCGCTGACCAAGATGTGGTCAATGCGCAAACCACGGTTGCGGCGGAAGGCGAACTCGCGGTAATCCCACCAGCTGTAGGTTTTCTCGGCTTGGTCGAACAACCGGTAGGCGTCATGCAAGCCGGCGTCAATCAGCGCTTGGAAGTGCGCGCGTTCTTCCACGGTGCAATGGATGGTGTCTTTCAGGCCCACCGGGTCCCACACATCGCGGTCATCCACGGTGATGTTGTAGTCACCCATGAGCACCAGTTTGGGGTACTGCTTGAGTTCTTCACGCACCCACTGGTTCAAGGCGTCTAGCCAACGCATTTTGTAAACAAATTTGTCGCTGTCAGGGGCTTGTCCGTTCGGAAAATAGGCACCAATCACGCGCACACCGTCGACGGTGCCGGCGATCACGCGTGCCATTTCGTCCTCAAAGCCGGGGATGTTTTTCACCACCTCGGTAGCATCGCTGCGCGAGAGCAGTGCCACGCCGTTGTAGGTTTTTTGACCGAAGAAGGCCACCTTGTAGCCCGCGGCTTCGATGGCCGCTTGGGGAAACTTGTCGTCGGTGGTTTTGGTTTCTTGCAGCACCAAGGCGTCCACAGGGTTGGCTGCGAGCCAGTCGAGCACTTGCGGCAGGCGCACAGTAAGAGAGTTGACGTTCCAAGTGGCCAGTTGCATGGGGGTAGCGCTTGTCATCAGATGTGCATGAAGGCCAGCACGCCCACGCTCACGCCCACGGCGCCAGCACCAAACATGGCGAATTGCAGCCAACGTTTGCGGGTGAGCAATGCAATGGCGGCCAACGCAATGGCGACTTGCAGCAAGGTGGTGGCTTGGGCCCAGCGGTGGTGCTGGTGCATTTGTTCGTCAGAGGCGTGGTCCCAGTCGTTGGATTCGGCTTCTAGGGTTTCGGCCTTGACTTTGATCTCAGCTTTTTCGGCTTTGTAGCGTTTGATTTCTTCGGCGTAGAAGTCTTGCTTGGCTGCGGGGGCCAACGCAATGGCCAATTCACTCAAGTTTTGCTTGCTGCTTTTGGCTTGGTAATAGTTCCACTGGTTGGAGGCTTCGGTTTTTTTGATGGCCGCATTGTTTTTGTACAAACCCGCGTTGGCTTGGGTGGCACCGCCCATGTAGCCAAAAATGGCGCCGACGGTGGCGATGATGGCCGTGAACATGGCGATTTTGTTGGTGAAACCATCGCCATGCCCTTGGGCAGCGTGCTCGAGTTCGTGGTCGTGAGGGCCGTGGACGTGAAAGCCGTGATCAGACATTAAGATTTCCTTTAAGGTTTTGTTTGGGTGCGTGTCAGGGTGACCAAGTTGTAAGCCAAGCCATTGGCCGCGGTGTGCGACGTGCGTGTGGTTTCAAACCACGCGGCGTCAAATTCAGGGGCGAAAGCGTCGCCTTCAAAATCGGCGTCAATCTCGGTGATGACCGCGCGTTGGGCCAATGGCAGGGCTTGGGCGTAAACCTCAGCGCCGCCAATCACCCAGACTTCCGCATCGTGTTCACACAAGGCCAAGGCTTGGGTCATGCTGTGGGCCACTTGTGCGCCTAGCGCTTGCCAATCGGTTTGACGCGTGACGACGATGTTGGTTCGCCCGGGCAAGGGGCGAAATTTGGGTGGCAAAGATTCCCAAGTTTTGCGGCCCATGATGACGGGCTGGCCCAACGTGGTGGCCTTGAAGTGCGCCAAGTCCTCGGGCAAATGCCAGGGCAAGGTGTTGTTCAGGCCAATGACACCGCGCCTGGCGCGGGCGAAGATCAGGTTCAAACGCATGGTTTTAAGGGGCGCATTACACCGCTACAGGCGCTTTGATGGCACCGTGACATTGGTAATCCACGACCTCGAAATCTTCGTACGCGTAGTCAAAGATGCTGTCGGGCTTGCGTTTGATATTCAACGTGGGGTAGGCGAAGGGATCGCGGCTGAGTTGCAGCGCCACCTGCTCGTGGTGGTTGCTGTAAATGTGGCAATCGCCGCCGGTCCAGATGAAGTCGCCCACATCCAAATCGCACTGCTGGGCCACCATGTGTGTGAGCAAAGCGTAACTGGCGATGTTGAAGGGCACGCCCAAGAAAATGTCGGCGCTGCGTTGGTACAACTGGCAGCTTAAGCGGCCACGCTCGCCGGGGTTTTGGCCGGGGGCGACGTAGAACTGGAAAAACGCATGGCAAGGCATCAAGGCCATTTGGTTGAGTTCGGCCACATTCCAAGCGCTGACGATGATGCGCCGCGAGTCGGGGTTGGACTTCAGGGTTTGGATGACCTCTGAAATTTGGTCAATGTGCCCACCATCGGGGGTGGGCCAGCTGCGCCATTGCACGCCGTAAACAGGGCCTAAGTCGCCGTCTTCACGCGCCCATTCGTCCCAAATGCTGACGCCGCGCTCTTTGAGCCAGTTGTTGTTGCTGGAGCCCGTTAAAAACCACAAGAGTTCTTGAATGATGGAGCGCAGGTGTACTTTTTTGGTGGTGACCAGCGGGAACCCTTCATTCAAGTCGAAACGCATTTGGTAGCCAAACACGCTTTTTGTGCCTGTGCCGGTGCGGTCCGTCTTGGCCACGCCGTGCGTGTTGACGTGTTGCATGAAGTCTTCGTATTGGCGGCGGATGGGGCGCATAGGAGGGTAATCACTGAAAAAAAAGCTGTTTAAGTTTAAGCGCTTTAATTAACTTGAAGTTAGTATTAAAGTACTATCATCCAGTTGGCGTATTGACTGTGAGTGGCTCTTGCCAGACATTAGAAGTTACGCACACAAACCAACGCAGTCCTAATTCTCAACATATTTCAACCCATGTCTGAAACACAGCCTAATGTTTATGAAACGTGTGACCCCACGTATTTGCAGCAGTTGCGGGGACACGTGGGCATGGACGTTGTTCAACTCGCACGCATTGCTTGTTTGTCTGTGGCACAAGTGAAGTCATTAGAGGCGGGGAGGGATGACTTGTTTTATTCCTTGGCCATCAAGCGCCAAGCCTATAAACGCACGTTGTTGATTTTAGGCGCGCCACCCCCTGTGGCCTTCGCCGTTGCTCAGCTCGACGATGCCATCGTGCAAGCGTCGGTTGCCCCCGTGAACGAGAGCTTGAACCACATTGCAGACCTGACCACACAGCCTGTGGATGATTGGACGCCGCCTTCCAATTCGGTGCTTCGGATGGGCCGCCAAAAGGTCATGTTCGCAGCATTTGCTGCTGCGGTGACCTTGGGTGGCGTGGTGGCTTTTTCTCCCAGCGAAGGCGATGCCTCAATGACGCTGGCTTCTGCAGCCTCACCCGCGATGATGGATGAACCCGCGCACCCCGCATTAGCCAAACCTGCGGTAGCCCCAGCCCCAGCCGCAGCGCCAGCGCCAGCGCCAGTTGCGGTGGCTTCAGCACCTGTGAAAGTCGCATCGGATCTCGTTGCTGTGGCAGTTCGTGCAGACAGCGTTTGTGCTTTTTCAAGCAACCCAGGCCCCGAAGTGTCGCCCGCTACACCGAAGAAAGAAGGCCGATTTGTCTATGTGCTCAGCCCTAGCGACATGAGTTTGTGTGTGGTCGATGGCAACAAGCAAGTCAATATCTTGCAACTCAAGGCTGGGGAAGGGCGCAGTGTTTATGGCACCTCGCCTTGGCAGATTTCGGGCAACAATTTGACGCAGGTCCAAATTTACTTTCAAGGCTGGCGCGCCAGCTTGCCTGAGGGGGCCGTACAAAAAATATTCTTGGTTGAGAAGTCGCTCACGCCTTGATTTTTGGCATGATCACGCCCCATGTCTTATTTTTCTTTTCAAGCCACCACGCATCTCGGTCATGTGGTGATCATCGATGATGATGAATCGATTCGTCGCAGTCTCACCACGTTATTGACGCGCGCTGGTTATGACGTGACCTTGTATGAAAGTGCCGACGCTTTCTTGCAAAACCCTGTGTTGCCCTTGCCCTGTGTGATCTTGTTGGACATGCGCATGCCTGGCACCTTGGGCGTGGATTTGCAAGCGCATTTGCAAACGACGGCGCATTCGGTGCCTGTTGTCTTTGCCAGTGGCGACAGTCGCTCCGAGGAAATCATTCGAGCGATGAAGCAAGGGGCCATGGACTTTTTGCTCAAACCCTTCACCCCACAAACCTTGTTGGACGTGTTGCAGCGCGCCATGCAGTTGGCCTTGAGTACTCACAAGCAAGAGGATCATGTGGACAAAGTCAAAGCACGGCTCAAGTGCTTGACTGCGCGGGAGTTTGAGGTTTGTGGCTGGATTGTGCGCGGCTACACCAACCAACAAATTGCAGAATTAGATGGTGGCGCAGCCGCCACGGTGAAGCTTCACCGCGCGCGGGTCATGAGCAAACTGGGTGTTGAAACCTTGCCTGATTTAATCAAGCAACTCGAGGGCGTTGTGTTGACTTCGGCGCTCTACACAGAAATCAACGCACCACGCGCCCCGGATTGAGGAGACCCTGCGGGTCCAGTGCCTGTTTGACTTGTCGCATCAAGGCCAAGGCCACAGGGTCTTTGTAGTGCGGCAGGCTGTCGACTTTGAGGCTGCCCACGCCGTGCTCGGCCGAGATCGAACCGCCCAAGGCGGTGACGGCCTCGTAAACCAAGGTGTTCACCCGGTCTTCTTGGGTCTGTAAAAACAGCTTGTTGTCGCTGCCTTTGGGTGACTGCACGTTGTAGTGCAAATTGCCATCACCCAAATGGCCAAAATTCACAATGCGCACGCCTTCAATCTCGCGCGTCAGCAACGCGTCGGTGCTGGCCACAAACGCGGGAATGGCCGACACCGGCAGCGAAATGTCGTGTTTGATGTTCAAGCCCTCTTCGGCCTGGGCCAAAGTGATGCTCTCGCGGATGTGCCACAAATTGCGGGCTTGCGACAAGCTCTCGGCCACCACGGCGTCGGTGACGCAGCCGTCTTCAAAGGCCAATTCCAGCAAATGCTCAAACCGGCTGCGGGCATGTTCTTCCGATTCGGTGTCTGAGTTTTCCAGCAACACGCAATAGGGCGTGTCTTGCCACAACGGCACACGCAGTTGCGGGTAATGGGTGTCGACCAAGCTGAGGGCGAATTGACCCATCATTTCGAAGCCCGTCAAGCCAGCGCCCAAGTGTTGATGGGCCAGCCCCAGCAATTTGACAGCGTGTTCGACCGACGGCACCGCAGCCCAAGCGGTCAGGCTGACGGCGGGCAGAGGGTAGAGCTTCATGGTGGCGGCGGTGATGATGCCCAGCGTGCCTTCGCTGCCAATCATCAAGTTGCGTAGGTCGTAGCCCGTATTGTCTTTGCGCAGGCCACTAAGGGTGTGCATCACCTCGCCTTGGGCGGTGACCACTTCGAGGCCCAGGCACAGTTCGCGCGTGTTGCCGTAGCGCACCACCTGTGTGCCGCCGGCGTTGGTCGCCAAGTTGCCGCCAATGGTGCAACTGCCTTCGGAGCCCAAGCTCAAGGGGAACAAAAAGCCCGCTTGCTCGGCCGCTTGCTGCACGTTTTGCAACACGCAACCGGCTTCCACGGTGAGGGTGAGGTTGTCGGCGTCGATGGCACGCACGGCATTCATGCGCTGCAAGCTCAGCAGTACTTGCGTGCCCGAGGTGTCGGGAATCGAGCCCACGACCAAGCCCGTGTTGCCCCCTTGGGGCACCACGCTCACGCCCGCTTTGGCGCAAGCTTTGACCACCGAGACGACTTCTTGTGTGTTGCCGGGGCGCACCACGGCCAAGGCTTTGCCGCGCACGCGTTTGCGCCAGTCTTGCTCGTAAGACGACAAATCGCCGTCGGTCAGCACATGGGCATCGCCCAGCGCCGAGCGCAAAGTGGTGAGCAAATCTTGGGCGTTTCTTGGGGTGGATTCAGTCATAAAACCTCGGGCTTAGACGTTGTTTGACACGCTGTTCGCGGGATCGGGCACTGGGTTGTTTTTGGCGTGACGAATGCGTAAGCGCACATGCATGGCACACGCCACAAAAAGCACCACGCACAGCAGTACTTCAAGTAGGGCGCAATAGTTACTCGGTGCGGTGTCGCCCCAAGCGCGGACCACGCCTTCGGTGAAATACAACCAAATCATCAGGCTGAGCCAGCGGTAGGTGTACATGCGGTTTTTCAGCAATCCGGTGAGGGGGAAACACAGTGGCAACACTTTGAGTGCCAGCAGCGTGCCGCCTGGGCGCAAAGGTGCCAGCCAAAGCTCCCAAGCCAAACCGAGCACGATCAGGCCCAACAAGCAGCCCACGGCCAGCCCTCGGGTGAGCGTGACGTGACGCGGGGTAATTTCGGCAGGGAGTTGGGTAGAGGTGTGCATAGACGGTGGCATGATTCAGCCCATGATTGTCCCGCAACTGCAAAGCTTCCTTGACCGACTGGCCCGATTCCCTTGGCGCAACACCGCACGCGTGCTGCGCCAGCGCTTTCGAGAGGACCGTTTGGGGCAAACCGCAGGCAGCTTGACCTTCACCACCACCATTGCGCTGGTGCCTTTGCTGGCTGTGACGTTAGCGGTGTTCACGGCATTTCCGATCTTCAGCGACTTTCAAACGGTGTTGCAAAAGCGGTTGGTGGAGAGCTTTGTGCCCGACAACATTTCGCGCCAAGTGTTGGGCTATTTGAGCCAATTTGCCAGCAAGGCCAGCCGCTTGGGCGTCGCGGGTGTGACGGCGCTGTTTCTGTCAGCCGTCACCTTGGTGCTGACCATCGACCGCACGCTCAATGCCATTTGGCGCGTGCGCAAGCGGCGCCCATTTGCGCAAAGTTTGTTGCTCTATTGGACCGCCATCACGCTGGGGCCGCTGTTGATGGGGGTGAGCTTGGTGCTCATGTCTCAGTTTGTGGCGATTTCGCGAGGCTTCGCACCCGACATGACGGGCAACATGCGCTGGCTGCTGAGTACGCTGGAGTTTTTGTTGTTGGCGTGGAGCGTGAGCGCCATGTACCGCTACGTGCCCTACACCCAAGTGCGCTGGAGCCATGCGTTGGTCGGTGGTGTCTGGGTAGCGGCTGCGACTGAAATAGCACGCAAAGTGCTGGCCTATTACTTTGGCCAAATGCCCACCTATTCGGTGGTGTACGGCGCATTTGCGACGGTGCCGATTTTGTTGGTCTGGATGTATTTGGCCTGGACCATCGTGTTGCTGGGGGCCGTGTTGGTGGCCAACTTACCCAGTTTGTTAGACGGTATTTCCCGCGATGGACGCAGCGTAGGTTGGCGGTTTCAGCTGGCGCTGGAGGTGTTGCAACGCTTGCAACTGGCCCGCAACAGCGACGACCACGGGGCCAGCCTCAGCACCCTGTGTGCGGATTTGCATCTGGACCCCCTGCAACTGGAAGAGGTGCTCGCCACCTTGGTCGATCTGGACTGGATTGCCCGCTTGAGCGAGCAAGTCGACGCCCAACAAACCCACCTCAAAGAAGCCCGTTACGTGATGCTGGCTGACCCGCACCAAACCTCGCTGTCGCCCTTGATGGAGCGTTTGCTGTTGGTGCGCAGCCCCGAGTCCGAGGGCTTGTGGATGCGTTGGCAAGATCTGCGTTTGCGCGACGTGCTCTGAGTTTTAAACCGTCACGCCCAGAAATTTTTTCAGGGCTTGCAAGGTTTCTTCGGGCGACTCGCTCATTTGGTGGTGGCCCATCGGCACGTTGACCACACTGTATGTTTTGCCGCCTGCTTTGGCTTGTTCTATCAAGGGCTTGGCCGCTTTGGGCGTGGTCATTTGGTCGCTCGCGCCCAGCAAAAAAAGGATGGGGCAAGACACGGCATCCATCGCAGCCAAGCCGTTGGCATAGCTGTCGCAGGCCACAAAGCCGCGGTGAAACACATTCACTGCGGTGTTGCTGGCCAGCACACGACGTCCCAGCGCCATCGACGCGCCGTACACCCAAGTGCCAGGGCCCAGCGCCGAGGGCGGGGCGGCCAAGGTCGAGCGCGAAAACACATTCACCATTTGTAGCGCTTTCATGGGGGCGTTGAGCGAGGCGTCAATCAAAGCGGGCGACACCTTCATGGGGAAGGCTGTGCCGACCAGCGCTAAGTGGGTGATGCGGTCTTTCAAACGCGCCGCGGTTTCCAGCGCGATCAACGAGCCCCAGCTGTGGCCCACCAACGCTGCTTTTTCGACCCCCGCAGCATTGAGCAAGGCTTCGATGAACTGTGAGGCTTCTTCGACCGTCGATGGCGCCTCGCCTCCGCTTCGGCAATGCCCGGGCAGGTCGACTGCCAGCACGTTGAAGCCGTGGTGCGCGAGGTAGCGGCTTTGCAAAATCCACACGCTGTGGTCGTTGAGTACGCCGTGGATGAACACGATGGTGGGTTTGGTTTCGTCAAAGGCTTTGCCGCCGGTGTAGGCGTAAGCTTCGAAAGCTTGGCCTGCGGCTGTTTGGAGCTGGAGTTTCATGGCCACCTCTCCTTAGACTTGTGGGGCTTGATGCGTTTGAGCCGTTGCATCGCTTGCTTTTTCAGCGGCTTTCAACGCGCGTTTCAAATCGTCAATCAAATCGGCGGGGTCTTCCAAGCCGATGGACAAACGGATGGTGCCTGGGCCAATGCCTGCGCCCGCCAAGGCCTCGTCGCTCATGCGGAAGTGCGTGGTGCTGGCGGGGTGAATCACCAAGCTGCGGCAGTCGCCCACGTTGGCGAGGTGGCTGAAGAGTTTCAAGGCTTCGATGAAGGCCACGCCTTGGGCGCGGCTTCCTTTCAAGTCAAAGCTGAACACCGAACCTGCGCCGCGTGCGCCAAAGCGCAGCAGCTTTTCAGCCAAGGCGTGGCTGGGGTGACTCTCGATGAGGGGATGGCCCACGCGGTTGACCATGGGGTGGCTGGCCAAGAACTGCACCACTTTTTCGGTGTTGGCCATGTGACGCTCCATACGCAGGGGCAGGGTTTCGATGCCTTGCAAAATCAGCCACGCACTGTGCGGGCTCAGGCAGGCGCC
>CANBRM010000065.1 GCA_947371915.1 Comamonadaceae bacterium
GTCGGGGTAGGCAAAGTGCAGCGCGTTGAGTTGCAAGAAATGCATGGGTAAAACGTTTGAAGCTAAAGTGTTCACAGCGAAAGGGTTCAAGGCATCACACCTCGTAGGACGTGAAGCGCTCGGCCTCACGCTCGGTGGAAGCTTCGATGTCCACCATGCGCACCAAGTCCAGCAGGCTGAAACGCCCATCGTGGTGCCAACCGGCTTCGGGGGAGGTCATGCTGCCTAACGCGCAAATGCGTGTAACACCCGCTTGGCCCAAGCAGCTGCCCAGATGCAACAACTCTTCGGGGGCCGTTGCTAGGCCCACGGTTTGCAGGTAATGGCGTTGTGGGGCAATCAGGGGCATCACGTCGTCCAACGTGTTCACGGCAACCACCAACACATGTCGATTCAGCGGGCCTGCGGTGAGTGGCAACGGCCGTTCGCTGAACACCACCGTGCTGGTGCTGAGCCCCTCGGTGCTGCCCAGCACGGCATGCAAGGGCGCGTGTGGTGCGCTGTCATTGAATGATGAGAACTCATGGGCCTCGCGCCAAGCGCCCGCTTGCGCAGCTTCTTCCAGTGACAACACACGGCGGGGTAGCTTGTGCTGCAGGGTTGCCAGCGCGTGAGCCAGGTGTTGCGCAAAGTCATGCGGGCTGACTGGCGCATCGCGTTGCACGTAAAACACATGCGGTGAATAGCAGCCTTGTTGGTCGTAGCGCGCTACATCCAACGCTGCTTGACGAGCCACACCTGGGGCTTTGTGCACCGACAGCGCGGCAGCAGACACCATGCCAAAACTCAGCTTGTGGCCATGTGGCAAAAAGCGGGTGGTCACGGGCACATGGGCTTGCATGGCCTGCAAAGCCTCATTGCCACCATAGGCCAGCACCACGTCTGCCAAGGCGAATGTGGTTTGCTCCGTGGCAAAGGCCTCGGCTGAGTCTGTCGCATGTTCCGCGTTGTTATGCGTTTTCTCTAATGTCCCACTGGGCCACCACACCACGGCAAAACAATCGGCCCAGCGCGGTTCGACCTCGGCCAACAGGCGGGCGAACAACGTGGCAAACACCGGCTCGGCGCTAGAGACTTTGCCGATGCTTCCTGCCTTGACCAAGAGCCCAGAGACAAAGCTCCACATCGGCAAGGCGGGCACGTTACCGGCCCACACATGCACCAGCAACTCAGGACCAAAGGCGCGTGTCCAGCCGCCTTGGGTGCGAGGCTGAAATTCGTCCAGCACCTTGGGGTTGGCAAAGTCTTCGGCCACAAAGCGTTGTAACTGCAAGCCGCGAAAGGTTTGCAAATAAGCGTTCAAGTTTAGGCGCACCATCTCGGCATCAAAGCCCGTGGCTTGGGGCAGCAAGCGCTCAAGCTGTTGCCGATAGATGTCGTTGGCATCCAGCAAACGAGCCGTGGCTTTGTCGAGCACGCGAATGATGTCGGAGACGCACATGGTTTTCAAATGCGTGCGGCTGGCGTCTTGCACACGTTGCGCGAGCGCCTTCATTTGCGCGATGGTGAGTTGGGGCACATCGACTTGCAATGGCAATGGCTGTGCCTGTGCGCCCAAGCCGGTGTCCGTGTTCATGCGCGAAGAGGTCCCCGTGCTAGTACCCGTGCCCACACTCAAACGATGCCACGTCACGTTGGCATCGTTCAAGCCTGGCAGGTAACCCGCTTTGAACACGCTGGAGGTCATGCCTGGGCCGCCTTCAAAAAGTCGTCGACTGCCATGGAGCAGCCTTTGGCCTGTGCACCTTCAGCACGGCCCAGCAAGACAAATCCATCGTCAGTGGCTAGCCCCACGTCTTCCGTCAGGATGGTGACCACCGAGTTGAAGTTGGCCAAGTCGGTGTGCGCCAAGATGCCGCGCTCGCCAGTGGGCACCTCGTGCCCTGTAAGCGGGTCGACCAATCGTGAGCGAATCCAGTGCGGGCCGCGTTTGACCGAGGGCACGGTGCGGTTGCCCGCGTCGTAGAACTGGGTGCTCAACTCGGTCATGCCGTACATATTGAGGCACTGTTCACGGCTGACGCCAAAGGTCGCGCTCAGTAGCTCGTAAAACGCGTCCATCGGAATTTCACGCGATTGGCCTTTGAAACCGCCAGTGTCGAGCAAGCGGCTGCCTGCAGGCAGTTGAAACGTTTGCCCGCGCGCTTGCAAGGCGTCCATCAGGTGCACAAAGCTGTAGCTGGCACCCAAAAGCGCAAAGGGTTCGCCCGCGTTTTGGGCGTCTTGCAGGGCCTCGCACAAAGCGTCGATGCGCAGACCTTGGTCGTCCAAGTAGTAGGCACTTTCTGGTGTGCCAAAGTGTTCGAGTGCCAGCGCGAGGTAGTGGGCCAGCGAGGAGTTGGGCATCAGCACTTCATTAGGAAACAAAATGCCCATGCGCAGCTTGGCATCGCCTTGCATGACGTGTTGCGCAAAGTTGCGCAGCATTGAGGCGTCGTACACCGCCATCGTGGGGTGAAAGTGGCGGCCTTTGACATCACCGCGCGTGGTGCCGCTGGTCATGAAGGTGCGTGCACAGGACTCGGGGGGCTCGCAGCTCAAGGTCAAGTCTTTGAAGGCATTGATGGGGACGGCAGGAATGTCTCTCCAGCTTTTCACCACACGCGGCGTTTTGCCGCGTCCTTGGCAAAATTTTTGAAAAGGGCGGTTGTGTTCGAACTGGTGGGCAAAGAGCTGCAACGCGAGCGCGTTGAAGTCCTCGACACTGACCGTCGGGCGTGCAATGAACGCCAGGACTTCAGACGCGATTGCGACGGAGGCTGAATTTGCAATTGCCACTGTGCTGCACCATTTCAAAATGGCAGGTCAGCAGGCGGGGAACGGTGTGAGGGCTCTGACATGAGCACCGTTCTTAGGACCAGCTTCCCTGCGCGAGGATTACCTCAGACAACTTGGCTACATGATCCAACTTGCCCTAATGCGGCTTTTTGAGGCCGCATCAACAGGTTCAAAGGGACTTTCTCAGTCAGCTCGAAAGCCAACACCCCTAGCGAATGTCACTTGGTTTGAAGTGACAATGTGCATTGTAAATCACCTCAACTTAGCCCAAAGAACTGGATTCTTTCTATAGGATTGTTGCAATGGTCATCCCTCTTACCACCAGTCAAAAAGTCGTCCGAGTCTGCCTCTTTGCCTTTGCTGCCATTGCCATCTTTGGCGGTTCTTTGCAGATGTACTTAGGGCAACCTGATACAACGCCTAGACTGGACAACATTCATCGTTTCATGGCGGGGATTTACCTTTTCATGGGCATCATCTGTGCTTGGTCCGCCGTGACGGTTAGGGCGCAAACTACGCTGGTTTATCTGCTTGCTGCCGGTGTTTTCGTGGCCGGTTGTGGGCGACTGCTGTCCATGAGCCAAGTTGGGTTGCCTGAGCCGCAGGCGTTGTGGCTGGGATACCTGGTCCCTGAACTTTTGTTGCCTTGGGTGCTGGCCGTCGCGCACTTCAAACGCCCACAAGCCTAAGGCAGAGCTTGTTTTAGCGCATTGCTCTTTGCTGGTTTTGCCCAATCCATCGAGCGATGTTCCTTCTGATGAATGGACGCAGCGTTTGAATCAGCCATGTTTGAAGTCGGTGATGACCTCGATACTTCGTAGCGAATGCGTCATGGCTGACGCGCGGTCAATGTCAAGCAATACCCAGCAGTCGATGCAGTTCGGTGGATGTGGTGGTGTATTGCAGCAAGGTCTTACGGGTCGGGTGCACGATGGCTGCTGCGCCAAAGGCGGCGAGTGTGGCTTCGTGAAAGCCACACAAAATGAGTTTCTTTTTGCCGGGGTAGGTGTTGATGTCGCCGACGGCAAATATGCCGGGTACATCGGTGGCAAAGGTTTCGGTGTTGACCACCAGCTGCTTGCGTTCCATGGTCAAACCCCAGTTGGCGATGGGCCCGAGTTTGGGCGAGAGGCCCAAGAAAGCGACCAGTTGCTGAACGGGGCGATCTACGGTGTGGCCATCGGGCGTGGCGATTTGCACGGTGTGGAGCTTTCCATCAGTAGAAAGCAAGCCCGTGGGTTGGCCAATTTGCAATTGCAAGGCACCGCTGGCGACGGCGTCGCGCATGGCTTGAAGCAGCACTGGGTCAGCGCTGAACACATCGCGGCGGTGCATCAGCGTGACGCTGCGTGGTGCCTCAGATGTGGTGTGTGACTGGGTTGAAGCGTTGGCTTGGCTGACATGCGTGAGTTGCAACGCAGCCACGACGGCAGATTCTTCGCCGCCCATCACCACAACGTCTTGCCCAGCAAAGCGCGATGCATCGCCCAAGCGGTAGCGCACGTGGGTGCCTTCTAGGGCAAGGGCACCTTCGACGCTGAGCTTGCGGGCCTGAAACGCGCCCACGCCTGCAGCGATGATCAAAACTTTGCACACAAAGTGTTGGTCAGCAGAGGTGTGCACAGACAGCAATCCATCCTCTAAGCGCGCCACCTCGGTCACCTCTTGGTTGAGGTGAAACGTGGGGGCAAAGGGCTTGATTTGCGTTTGCAATTGCGCCACCAACTCACGGCCCGTGCACAAAGGAATGCCGGGAATGTCGTAAATGGGCTTATCGGCGTAGAGCTCGACGCACTGGCCACCCACGTGGGGCAGCGCGTCAATGATGTGGCAGCGAATGTCTTGCAGACCCAGCTGAAAGGCCTGAAACAGGCCCACAGGGCCTGCGCCCACGATGACGGCGTCGGTTTGAATCGGGCTAACCGTCATAGGGCGTGCGCGCTCAGGGCGCTGCTTAGCGCTTGAGTTCGGCGAGTTTGCCGGACTTGTCTTTCCACACGTCGGCGTCGGCCATGGGGGCTTTGCGCTTGGTGATGCTGGGCCAGCCGATCAGGGACAACTCGGCGTTGAGTTTGGTCATGTGTTGCTGGCCGTCTGGCACGTCTTCTTCGGCGTAGATCGCGTTGACGGGGCATTCGGGAATGCACACGGCGCAGTCGATGCACTCATCGGGGTCGATGGTGAGGAAGTTGGGGCCTTCGCGGAAACAGTCGACCGGACAAACGTCCACACAGTCGGTGTACTTACATTGGATACAGGCTTCGGTGACAACGTGCGTCATGGCAATTCAATCAGTGAGGAAAGGGTGGGCGCCAGACTCATGCGCTGGCTGCAAACCCTTGATTTTAAACGGCTTGGATTTTGGGTTGGGCTGGTGCTCAGTTCACCAACACAGCGCCCGAGGTTTTGTGGGTGGCCGTGTCGACCAACACCAAGGCGCCCAAGATGCGTGATTGCTTGAACGGCAGCGTCACCAAAGGCTCTTGCAGCGCCAAAGTGACGTGGCCAATGGCGTTGGGAGCCAGTTCGGTGGCTTCTTCTTCGGCCAAGGTGTTCACGTTCAGGCGGTGCACCACGCGTTGAACCTTGGCTTTGACCCAACGGTGACCGTGTAAAGCCCAGTACACGCGACCTGCGACCAAGGGTTCGTCGTCCATCCATGCGATGGTGGTGTTGAGCTGGCGTTGACCTTCTGGGCTACCTTCGGCGGCAAGTAACCAGTCGCCACGCGACACGTCGACTTCACGGTCCAGCACGATGCCCGCGCTGTGGCCAGCGGCTTTGTTTTGTGGCTCGCGTGTGGCGGACAGCACTTGTGACACCACAGCGGTTTGGCCGCTTGGGAAGACTTGAACGGTTTGCCCTGGCTCGATGCTGCCGGTGGCCACACGGCCCCAGAATACGCGGCGGCCTTGGGTGGTCACGCCGGAGTCGTGGAATTTTTCGACCCACTGCACGGGGAAGCTAAATGCCACTTCGGTCTCAGCAGGCGTATTGGGCAACTCTTCCAAGAGGCTCAACAGGCTAGGGCCCGTGTAGCCGCACCAAGCGGCTTGCTCGGCATTGGTGGTGTCCACCACGTTCCAGCCTTTGAGGGCGGACATCGGCACCATGGCCGTGATGGTGATGCCCGCCTCAGTGGCGAACTTGCGCAAGGCACCTTCAATATTTTGGTAAGCCAGCGCAGGGTCTTCGACTGCGTCGAGTTTGTTGATGGCAAACACGATGGAGGGCACGCGCAGCAGGTTCACCAGCAGCGACTGGCGGCGGGTTTGGGGCAGCAGCTCCAAAGCGGGGTTCTTCCAATCCAGCTTGATGGCATCGACCAACACCACCGCAGCGTCAGCGCTGGAGGCCGCGGTCACCATGTTGCGGGTGTATTGCTCGTGGCCGGGGGCGTCGCCAATGATGAACTTGCGGGCTTCGGTGTTGAAGTAGCGGTAAGCCACATCGATGGTGATGCCTTGCTCGCGTTCGGCGCTCAGGCCGTCGGTCAACAAAGCGAGGTCGGTTTCGCCCGAGCGTTGCACGCCTGCCAAATGGTCTTGCAGCACGGCTTTGGTGTCGACCAACAAGCGTCCAATCAAGGTGCTTTTGCCGTCGTCCACCGAGCCGCAGGTGATGAATTTCAGGGCGGAGGAATGTTCAGAATTTTGCATATTAAAAGTACCCGTCTTTTTTGCGCTTCTCCATCGAAGCCTCAGAGGTTTTGTCGTCCATGCGCGTCGCGCCACGCTCGCTCACATCGGCAGCCAAAGTTTCGATCACGATTTGCTCGGGCGTGGCGGCCGTGCTTTCCACCGGGCACGTACACGTGATGTCGCCCACGGTGCGGAAACGCACATCACGCAACACCACTTCTTCGCCGTCTTTCGGGGGCGTGAGTTCGGTCACGGGCACCAACAAGCCACGGCGGTCTACCACTTCACGCTTGTGTGTGTAGTAAATCGAAGGCAGCGCGATTTTTTCACGGGCGATGTATTGCCACACGTCCAACTCGGTCCAGTTGGAGATGGGGAACACGCGAAAGTGCTCGCCGGGCTGCAACTTGTGGTTAAACAAGGTCCACAACTCAGGGCGTTGCGCCTTGGGCTGCCATTGGCCAAAGCTGTCGCGGTGGCTGAAGATGCGTTCTTTGGCGCGGGCCTTTTCTTCGTCACGGCGAGCGCCGCCAATCAATGCGTCAAAGCGGAACTCTTCAATGGCTTCAAGCAGCGTGACCGACTGGTGCACGTTGCGGCTTTCACCGGGGTGGGCCAAACGCACGGTGCCTTTTTTCATCGAGTCTTCGACGCTGCGCACGATCAAATCAGCACCAAGTTCTTTGGCGCGTGAGTCGCGAAAGTCCGTCACTTCTTTGAAGTTGTGACCCGTATCGATCATCAACAGTGGGTAAGGAATGCGGCCCGCGCCAAACGCTTTCTCAGCGCACTTGAGCATGACGAGCGAATCTTTGCCGCCCGAGAACAGCAGGGTGGGGCGCTCGAAAGCGGCGGCGACCTCGCGCAAGATAAAGATGGTTTCTTCTTCCAGCGCATCGAGGTGGGTGTTGCTTAGGCTGTGCAACTCAGTTTGTGTCGTGGCGTTCATGCAAATCTCGTTTAGGGCTTCTCAGCGTATTTTTAGGATTGAAGTACGGGTGGTGTGAGGTGTGGGTTGCGGCAGGTGACGATTTGTGGCGCGAAGCGACTTATGAGGAACCTGTCGCAACCCACACCTCACTCGCACAAAGCTTTCAAGTCTTCACGTGCAAGCCGCATTCTTTGGCGGTTTCGTCTTCCCACCACCAGCGACCCGCGCGAAACTCTTCGCCCATGGCGATGGCGCGTGTGCAAGGCGCACAGCCCACGCTGGGGAAAAACTGGTCGTGCAGCGGGTTGTAGTCGACGTTGTTCGTCGCGATGTAGTGCCACACGTCACCCCATGTCCACTTGGCCAAAGGGTTGAATTTGCTCAAATTCTTGGTACCAACTTCACTGTCGTCTTGCAAGGGCACATCGGCGCGTGCGCTCGACTGCTCTTGACGCAAACCGGTGATCCAAGCGCGTTGGCCTTTGAGGGCGCGTGCAAGGGGTTCCATCTTGCGAATGCCGCAACAGGCTTTGCGCAGTTCCATGCTTTTGTACATCGCGTCTTGGCCCTCTGTGCCCACGAACTCGATGACCGATTCATGGACAGGGCGATACACGTTGATGGGCGCACGTGAGGTGGCTTCGGTGCGCTCCAGCAAGGCCAAGGTCTCGGTGTGCAGCGCGCCGGTTTCGAGCACGAACACGGGAATGTCGAGCTTCAAGCTGTTGATCAGGTGGGTGATCACCACGTCTTCAGCGCCGAGGCTGGAAGCTTGCGTGACGGGCGAAAACTCCGCCGCTGCACGTTGCAGCAAGGCTTGGGTTTGCGCCAGTTTGTCCGCGAAATCGTCGCTGGCGCGGGCGTTCAGCGTGGTGGCTTTGGCGGCATTGCCCGCTGAGAGGAAGGAGGAGGTGCTCATAAAAGTTTCAATGGGCAACACAGCGGTTGAGGGCGCCGCGTACGCTGCGGGCCCCAACAGGGGGTGCGTGAAATTTGAAAGGGTGACCGTGCTTACGACGCGTCCGCAAAGAGGGGCGTGGCGTGAACTGCATCGCCTTGGTAAAAGCGCGTGTACAGGCCCAACAGTTTTTCACCGTGGACGGCGTCTTGGTCCTCGCGCAGCACCGCACTCGAAAAACCGCTGCGTTGCATTTGCAACAGCTGGTCAATCAGCACATCGCCGTGGGCGCGGATGTCGCCTGTGAAACCACGGCGGCGCAGCACAAAGGCTTGGCTGAAAGCACGGCCATCGGTGAACTTGGGAAAGTTCAAATCGATGCGCTCCAAGCCTTCGAGGTCTAGGGTTTGCACGTCCACGTCGTTGGCCAAAGCGCGGGCATTGGCACCTTCAGACGTGTGTTGGGAAATGATTTGCAGGCTCATGGTTCTTCTCTTATCTGGTTCGGGCTCAAGCAGCACGTGCCGTGGTGTTGCGGGCCGAATTGGCCGCCGCTTTGAACACGTCAAAGCCCACGCGGTTCAAGGTGCGTGCAAAGGTCTCGTGGCCTTCGCGCTTGTCGCGGTAGGTGTCGAGCACAGCTTCCACCACATCCACCACTTCGGCAGCGGCAAATGAGGGGCCGACCACTTTGCCGGCTTTGGAGGGGCCGCTCAAGAACGAACCGTCCGAGCCGCCTAAGGTCACTTGGTACCACTCTTGGCCGTCTTTATCCACACCCAAGATGCCGATGTGGCCGCTGTGGTGGTGGCCGCACGAGTTGATGCAGCCGCTGATGTGCAAGTCGATCTCGCCCAAGTCAAACAACTCGTCGAGGTCTTGGTAACGCTCGGTGATGGCGGCTGCGATGGGCAGCGAACGGGCGTTGGCCAGAGCGCAGTAATCGCCACCGGGGCAGGCAATCATGTCGGTCAGCAAGTGCACGTTGGCGCGTGCAAAGCCAGCGGCTTTGGCAGCTTGGTACAACTCGGCCAATTGGTCAATGCGCACCCAAGGCAGCACCAAGTTTTGGTCGTGGTTCACACGCACTTCGCCTGAGCTGAACTTGTCGGCCAAGTCAGCTGCGATGGCGAGTTGGTCAGCGGTGGCATCGCCTGGGGCTTGGCCCAAACGTTTGAACGACAGGGTGACCACGCGCAAGCCAGGGTTCTGGTGGCTGGTCACGTTTTGTTGTAACCAGCGGGTGAATTCTTTGTCGGCCTTGGCTTGTGCCAGTAACGCTTGCTCGGCTTTTTCTTGGGCTTCATCAGATACCACGTCCACGGGTGGCATCACAAAGCAGGCGCTCACGCGGTCAAGCTCGGTTTGTGGGATGGTGTGGTGGGCACCGCTTTCCAAGATGCGGTCAAACTCCTCGTTGACTTCATCAAAGTAGCGTTGGCCTTCGGCCTTCACCAAAATTTTGATACGCGCTTTGTAGATGTTGTCACGACGGCCCCAGCCGTTGTACACGCGCACCACGGCTTCGAGGTAGTTGATGATTTGGTTCCAAGGCAAGAACTCGCGAATCACCGTGCCAATGATGGGCGTGCGGCCCATGCCGCCACCCACGAAAATTTTGAAGCCCACGTTACCTTCGTCGTCACGCAGCAAGCGCAGGCCGATGTCGTGCCACTCGATGGCCGCGCGGTCTTCGGTCGCGCCGGTGATGGCGATTTTGAATTTGCGGGGCAGGTAGGCGAACTCGGGGTGCAAGGTGCTCCACTGGCGCAGCACTTCGGCGTAGGGGCGTGGGTCGACGTCTTCGTCCACCGCAATGCCAGCACGCTCGTCGCTGGTGATGTTGCGAATGCAGTTGCCGCTGGTCTGAATGCCGTGCAGGTTGACGCTGGCTAACAGTTCCATCACGTCGGCGCTTTTGTCCAACGGAATCCAGTTGAATTGCACGTTTTGGCGGGTGGTGAAGTGGCCGTAGTTGGTGGTGAGCTTAGGCGCATCAATGCCACCAATCTTGTCTTGTGTGCTTTGTGCACGTTCGATCAGTTCAGCCGAAGGCGTGTCGTAGTCGCGTGCGATTTGGGCCAACACACGCAATTGGGCGCTGTTGAGTTCGCCGTAAGGCACGGCCACGCGCAACATGGGGGCGTAGCGTTGCACGTACCAGCCGTTTTGCAAGCGCAAAGGACGAAAGTCGCTGTCTGGCAATTTGCCAGCCAAGTGGCGGCTCAATTGGTCGCGGTACTGCGCCGCGCGGGCTTGGATGAACTGCTGATCAAAGTCGGTGTATTGGTACATCTGAAACTCAGGCAAAAAATTAAGCGAAAACCAGTTTGCTACCAGCCCAAGCCAGCAACACAGAAAGGATGGAACGAATCACCCGCTCGGGGGTTTTGTGCATCAACCGTGAACCCACCCAAATGCCGGGCAAAGAGCCCGCCAACAAGAGCGACAACAACGGCCAATCCACCGAGCCCAACGAGGCATGGCCCAAACCAGCGACCAAGGTCAGTGGCACGGCGTAAGCAATGTCAGCGGCCACGATACGGGACAAAGGCAATTGCGGGTAGAGGATCATAAGCACCGTCACACCAATGGCGCCCGCACCCACAGATGTGAGGGTCACCAAGGTGCCGATCACAGCGCCAAACAACACAGGCAGGGCCCAGTGACGGGGTTGGGTGGCTGCGTTTAAGTTTTCCTCGGCCAGCACCACCGGGGCTTGTTTGCCGCGAATCACCTTGAACAGCATGGCACTGGCGGTCAACAACAGCGCAAGGCCAAGGGTGAAGGTCATCACTTTTTGCACGGCGGGGTCGGAGGGGCCCACGTTGTGTAGCACCCACAGTGTGGCTGCAGAGGCCGGTAAGCTGCCCGCGCATAAAGCAATCACCACGCGCCAAGGCACCAAACGCTGGCGCGCAAAGCTGAAAGTACCGCCCGCTTTGGTGAAAGCGGCGAACAACAAATCGGTGCCCACGGCCATGTAAGGCTTGATGCCAAAGAAGAAAATCAAAATCGGCGTCATCAATGAGCCGCCGCCCACGCCTGTTAAACCAACAATGAGGCCGACAAAGAAGCCGGCAAAGATAAATCCAAAATCTTGCATGGCAGGGACTGTAGGCGCTCTTTATGCCAAAACAAACGATTTTTTCGTTCTACATATATGCTTTTGGAGAATAAGGGGCTCGGCAGGTTGGGTTACCGCGTCAGGGCAGGCCCGTAAATCATGGAAAATCATCCCCTATGACTGAACCTATCACCCGCCCCGAATTGCCCGACCGCCTGTCTGTCGACCCGCGCAGCCCCCACCACATCGCCGCTGTGTTTGAGCACGACATTGGCATCCGCTTCAACGACAAAGAGCGTTTTGATGTGGAGGAATACAGCATCAGCGAAGGCTGGGTGCGCGTGCCTGTGGCCAAAACCCGCGACCGCAAGGGCAACCCGCTGGTCATCAAGATCAAAGGCAAAGTGGAAGCGTTTTACAAGTAAAGCACTTCCTGGATTTTTTGGATTGGCTCAAATCTGAGTCTTCCGGTTTCGAATTCATCCGTTCGGATGCTTTGTAAGCTTGCGTGCGCAGGGACTTTCTCAAGAAAGTCTTGGTCAACGCGAATTTCTGGAGCTATCTTGAGAGATTGTTATTGCCGGATACCGTAATCAGCATTCGATTGATTTCTTCGATGGTGTTGACTAGGGGAACCCCCGTTAGCAACCCGAGTTTCTGCTGCGCTATTAAAAACTGGTACCGCGCTTGATATAAGTCACGTTTGGCCTCGGCTTCACGCTGGAGCGCATTCAGCAAATCTGTTTGGGTGCGCACGCCGGCTTGAATGCTTTTTTGGGACGACACCACCAATTGTTGGGTTGACAGTAAGGACTGTTCCAAAGCACGTAACTTGAGTAATCCCTCCGTTATGTTTTGGTATTCCTTGCGAACTTGCAAGGCAATTGTTCGACGTGCTTGCTCGAGGTTTTCGCGTTCACGATCCAGATAAGCCTGTGACTGTCTCACCGTCGATTGTGTATAACCGCCAGAAAACAAAGGTACGTTGACTTGGATTCCTGTTTGGTAAGTTCGGTAAGTTGCCAGCGGGTTGATGAGGTTTTCGCTTTTGCTCAGCGACTTTTGTGCCACCA